>NZ_CALPDA010000007.1:0-156666 GCF_943193145.1 Adlercreutzia aquisgranensis
CGGGAGCAGCTTTCTCAGCTCCACGTGGTTGCGCTCGCAGCGCCCCTTCTGCTGCGATGCCCGCACGTCGCAGTAGAACACGCGCGTGCGCGCGCCTTCCGAGAGCGACCTTTCCATCCCCTCGGCGTCGGCGAACTCGGGGCCGTTGTCGGTGAGGAGGGGGTCGAACAGGCGCGAGAACACGGATGCGCCCAAGGCCCGCTCCAGAGAACCGAGGGCGCGCGCCGTCTCGTCCGCGCTCTTCCTCTCGAGCAGCATGACCAGCTGCAGCCGGCACGGTCTGAGCAGCAGCGTGAGCAGGCAGCGCTCGTCGGCGGCGCGCCCTATGACGGTGTCCATCTCGCAGGCCCTCGCGCACGCCTCCTCGCCCAGGGCGCAGAAGGCCGCATAGGAGCGCTCGGGACCATGGGAGGTGGGCTTGGGGGCGGTGCGCTCCTTCCTCGGCTTGTAGCCGACCTTGCGGCGCAGGTCGAGGTTGGACATCCCGAAGTAGCCGCGCCCGATCCAGCGGTAGAGGGTGGAAGGCGCCAGTCCCAAGTGCGGGTGCGCCATGCAGATCTGCTCCGGCGACATCCCGCGGCAGACGTCGTCGCGTATCGTGAAGGCGATCCGTTCGAAGTCCTCTTCGCGGGCGTTGATGCCGCGTCTGGCATCCGAGAGCGTGGAGTCGGCCAGCGCTTGGGCGAAAATGGCGGAGTACTCGCAACGGTGCTTTCTGCCGCATGGGCGCGGGAAGGCGGAGCAGCCGTTGCACACCCACGGCCAGCGCAGCAGATGCTCGCATCTTCTCTGCTGCTCGGGGATGGAGCCCGCGCGCATGCCCCTGCAGTCCTTGTGCGCCCAGGTCCTGTTGCGACGCACCTCGTCTGTGACGGTGGAAGGGGAGCGCCCTATGGACGCCGCTATCTCCCGGCATCCCTTCCTCGCGCGAAGCCCTGCCTCGATCGCGCGCCTGTCGGCTTTGGTGAGCCTGCCGTATCGTTTCGCGGCCATGCTCTTCATCGGCCTCCTCTCGTCGATGGGGCCGCCGCACGGTCGCTGCGGCCTCCATGCTCAACCGTACGCGTTCGGCTGAGTATGGGAAAAGATGTCGAAAAGAGGCAGGTGTTCGGCTGACAATGAGAATTAACGCTGACTTTTTTAATCTGACCACCTATGCGACTTTCGTGTCGATTGCGACAATCCCTCAATTATGGGCGCTTTCGAATCTCAAATTGAGAAGGAGGATTGCCTCTGTCGGACTTCTATGTGCGCTCTCGGTGCTCTTCCCCGTGGTCGCTTGGGTGTTCAACGGTTTCAGCGATTTCTCTTATCGCTGGCTGTTCGTCTGGTCTCCCATAGTTTCGCTGGCGACAGGCATGGGCCTTGATCTTGTTTTAACCAAAAAGCGATGGAGCTGGAAGGCTACGGCCTGCGTGTGCTCCCTGTTCGCCCTTGCAAGCGTGGCGACGCTTCCTGTCTTTTTGCCTGTAGGGGACGACTCCGTCTTCGGGCGGGCGAAAAGGGTAACATTTGCGCTGCTCGTGGTGGTCTCCTATGCGCTTCTTCTCAGTGGGTTGATTTTTACGCGAAAACAGACGGGCTCGCATGCCCGAAGGGGTAGTTTGGCGGCGTGTCATTTTGCCAAAGCGGCGCTTCTCTCCTTTGCAGCCCTTTTGTTTGTCCTTGAGATGGGCGTTGCGTACAGGAACTGGCCCGATTCGAGAAGCTATTCGGAGCAGTTTTCCAACATGGTCGAGAACGGGACGGGTTTTTTCGACTCGGATTTGGAGACTGTTCGTGGCATACGCCTTGCCGATGATTCGTTTTACCGAATCGAAAAGGACCACGGTTCGGTTGTTGTCGATTGGGGCGTACCGTACGAATCAGACAACGACTCCATGGTTCAAAACTATTTTGGAACGCATAGTTACAATTCCATGAACTCATCAGGCGCTATAGACTTCTTGCGTGCAGCGGGCGTCTTCGTTGCGTTTCCTGCAGCAGACCTCTCTTTGTGCGAATCGCCCTACGACGTAAGCGGTCCGAATCTAAACTACATCAATGGGGTTGGGAATCGTTATAAGCTTATGGCTCTGCTGGGCGTCAAGTACTACATTACCATAGGCGGCGCGCCTGATCTGCCCGATTACTTTGCTTTCGACGAAGACCTCTCGAGCGAATCGCGCTCTGTGTGGAGAAACAAGGGGTCCTATCCCTTTGCATCCTTCTTCGAAAGTGCGATTTTGGAATCTGATTACAGGATGATGTCCTACGAGGAAAAGGACGACGCGCTCCTTTCGTCCGTCGTACTTGAGGATAACGCCGCGCTTCTTTCGGAGCTGCAGCAAGCTGGCGAGGGTGATCTGTCTGATCGGGATGTCGTCGACAGTGCTATAAAGCAGAACGACATCGTGAAAATAGAAATGCTAACCGAAGGCGACTACGTCGTCGATCTCGATGCTCCCAGCAGGGGCGTCCTGCTCGTCGCGACTCCCTATGAAAAGGACAATTGGTCGATACTGGTCGATAGTGAACCTGCGGAGGCGATTTGCGTTGATTGTGGGCTTCTCGGCGTTGCCGTTGATTCTGGCGAGCACGTCATTCGGGTTCGGTACCTTCCTCGATGGTTCGGTATGGGGGCGACCGTGTCTTGTGTTTCTCTGATCGGGTTGCTCCTCTACGGTTTGCGCTGCAGGTTCTTTTGTGGGAGCGGTTGTCCCTAGCAATTGACCCGCTTTTTGCGGCTCCTTGTGCCGCACCATCGCGCTCGGATCTGGCTGGAGGAGCTCGTCTGGCGTTGCTTCCCGACAGAGCAGTGCATGTGCGGTGTGTTGTTTTCAGCTGTCTTTTCTTGCCGACACATTAACCAAAGCAGGCTGTCATTGCTTTCGCTTCTGTGGTCGCTGGCATCTCGTTGCTTTCGCGTCTGTTGCGTCGGTCTGGTATGATTGAGGCAAGCAACCGATTGCCGGAGGGCGATGTGCTGGAGACGCCCTTTTCGTGGGCGTTCGTGTGGCCATGTGTTACGGCAACTGTGGTCCGCTCCGTTTCCATGCCGAGTGCGCCAGGTGCAGGGCGCTCGTCGACATCATGTGCGGCTGCCTGTTCGAGGGTATTCTCTCAAACAGGCAGTTTAAGTACGTGCTGGCATGGGCGAAGCTGCACAAGGACGAGCTCATGCAGGATTGGGGGCTTGCTGCGGACGGCCGTCCTTTGAATTCCATTGCCCCTTTGATGTAGGGGGCTCTCTTTGGCGCCATGCAAGACTCCTTCTGGGAGAACGCATGGGTTTCGTGTCTGCGAGTCGGGTTGTACATGCGGGGGACTCGTGCTATTCTACCCTAATAAAGCACCTAATTCGGTACTAGAAAGAGGTAGCCATGAAGGCAATATATCCGTCGACCGCTTTGAAGACGAGGCAACGCGAGATGAAGGCGCTTGCCGACGAACAGATCGTTTACATCACCGAGAACGGCCATGGCGCCTATGCGTTCATGTCCGAAGCGGTGCTCGACCGCTATGTCGCCGATGCGGTGGAGGAGGCGCTCTACGAAGCCCGCATGCACGAGGCGCTTGCGCAGTCGCGGGCGGATTTCGAGGCAGGGCGCAGCTATGACTCGCTCGAGGGGCTGCTGAGCGCTGTCGAGAAGAAACGCGCCTCCCGTGGCTAGGCTGCTTTTCTCGGAGCGGTTCGCCGACGATCTGTCCCGAGTGGAGACCGCGAAGCTGGAGCAGCGCGTTCTAGAGAACCTGAAGAACATCGAGCGCTTCAGCGATATCGGGTCGAGCCTCGTTCCGAAATCCATCAAGAGGGACTTCGGGAGCAATGTGCGCAAAATCGCGGTGAATCCCTTCGACCTTGTCTACACCTACTACCCCGAAAGCGATACGGCTTACATCGAGGCCCTCGTCCATCAGCGCGCCGCGTTCTGAGCGCTTCGGGTGACCAAGGAAATTGCAAGGGTATTCGGGCTTTGGGGCACCTGGGATAGCCGTGCCCGCTATCATGGGCGGAAAGTGTGAAAGGCTGGTTGCCGGGCTCCTTGCGAGGGGCGGCGGCCGTGCCGACGCGTAGGCAAGGAAGCACCTATGACCAAGAAGATCGCCGTTATCGACGGAAACTCGCTTATGCACCGGGCGTTCCATGCGGTGCCCCCCACCATGAACGCACCGGACGGCACGCCCACCAACGCCGTGTTCGGCTTCATGTCCATGTTCATGAAGTTTGTCGATACGGCCCATCCCGACGCGGTCATCTGCGCCTTCGACGCGGGGCGCCCGGCGTTTCGCATGGAGGCGCTCGAGCAGTACAAGGCCCAGCGTCCGCCCATGGACCCCGACCTGAAGGCGCAATTTCCCATCATCGAGGAGCTGCTGGAATCCATGAACGTGCCCGTCATCCGCATCCCCGGCTGGGAGGGCGACGACATCCTGGGCACCATCGCCGCGCGCGACGAGGAGTTGGGCTTCGAGACGCTGCTGGTGACCGGCGACAAGGATGCCTATCAGCTGGCGAGCGACCTTACGAAGATCGTCACCACCAAGAAGGGGATCACCGATGTGGCCATCATGGGCCCGGCCGAGGTCCAGGAGCGCTACGGCGTGCGGCCCGACCAGGTGACCGACTTCCTAGGGCTTAAAGGCGACCCTTCCGACAACATCCCCGGCGTCCCCGGGGTGGGGGAGAAGACCGCCGCCAAGCTGCTGGCCACCTACGGCACGCTGGATAGCCTCTACGCCCACACCGACGAGCTGAAGGGCAAGCAGAAGGTCAACATCGAGGAGAACAAGGAGTCGGCCTACCTCAGCAAGAAGGTGGCCACCATCGTGCGCGACCTGGATTTCCCCCTCGATTTGGAGGACGCGAGCTTCCCCGACTTCGACCCGGTGAACGTGGAAGCCGCCTTCAAGCGCATCCGCTTCGATTCCCATCTTGCGCGGGTGCTGGCGCTGCAGGGCGCCCAGGCCGTGCGCGAGGAGGCGAAGCTGGTGCTCGATCCGGTGCTCGACGGCGCCGAGGCTGCGGCATCCTTCGAGGGGCTGCTTGCCTCGGGCACGCGGGTGGGTGTATCCGCCGCGGCCCCGGCCCAGCAGTCGCTGTTCGAGCCCGAGCTGTTCCTGGCCGTGGCCTCCGAAGAGGGAGTGCTGCTGTTCCAGGGTGACGAGGCCAAAGGCGCTCTTGCCCGCCTCGTGGCTGCGGGGTCCATCGCTACGCTGGATGCGAAGGCCCTGATACGGCACGTGTTCCCGAACGATACGTCCCTTGATGCCTTGGTGAAGCCCGAAGAGGTGCTGGGCGCGGACGTGCTCGACCTGTCGCTGGCCGGCTACGTGCTGGACTCGTCGGTGTCCGAGTACAGCTACGACGTGCTGCTCGACCGCTACGTGGGAGGGGTCCTGCCCGAGGCCGCCGACGCCCCGCAGGCTGCTATCGCTCAGGCTGCGGCGGCTTTCGCCCTGGCAGAGCCGTTGCGCGCGGCCCTCGAGGCGGACGGGGCGCATAAGCCCTACTTCGGCATCGACCTTCCCCTGGTGGGGGTGCTCTGCCTTATGGAGCGCGTGGGCGCCGCCATCGATTTTGCGCACCTGAAGCGCATCGGCGAGTCCACCCAGGCGGACTTGGCCGAGCTGCGCAGCCAGATCTTCGCCATCGCCGGCGAGGAGTTCAACCTTGACAGCCCTAAGCAGCTGGCCGTCATCCTGTTCGAGAAGCTGGGGCTCAAGCCCCTCAAGAAGAACCAGCGCGGCTACTCCACCAACGCCGCCGTGCTCAAGGAGCTAGCTTCCGACAACCCCATCTGCGACCTGGTGCTGAAGTACCGAGAGCTCGCGAAGATCTCGTCCACCTACATAGACGCGCTGCCGCGCATGAAGGCGGGCGACGGGCGGGTGCACACCACCTTCAACGAGACCGTCACCACCACCGGGCGCCTGTCGTCGTCCGATCCGAACCTGCAGAACATCCCGGTACGTACCGACTTCGGGCGCCATATCCGCGAGTGCTTCGTGCCTCTGGCGGAGGGCGAGAAGTTCTTGGGGGCCGATTACTCCCAGATCGAGCTGCGGCTGCTCGCGCACCTCTCCGGCGACGAGCATCTGGTGGCCGCCTTCAACTCCGGTGCCGACTTCCATGCGGCCACGGCCTCGCACGTGTTCGGCATCCCGGTGGACGAGGTTACGCCCCAGCTGCGCAGCCGCGCCAAGGCGGTGAACTTCGGCATCGTCTACGGTCAGCAGGCCTATGGGCTGGCCCAGAGCCTGGGCATTCCGTACCCCGAGGCCAAGGAGATGATCGAGCGCTACTTCGAAGCGTACCCCGGCGTGCGCGCCTACCTGGACTCCACGGTGGAGCAGGCCCGCGAGACCGGATACGCGCTCACCATGTTCGGCCGAAAGCGCCACGTGCCCGACATCCGCTCGAAGAACAGCGCCACCCGTGGCTTTGGCGAGCGCACCGCCATGAACCATCCCATGCAGGGAAGCGCCGCCGACATCATCAAGTTGGCTATGAGCGAGGTGCAGCGGCGGCTCCTGTCCGAGGGCTTTGAGGCCAAGTTGCTCCTGCAGGTGCACGACGAGCTTGACTTCAGCGTCCCCGAGGCCGAGATCGAGCGGCTTTCCGCCATGGTGCGCGAGGTCATGGAGGGCGTCGTGGAGTTGAAGGTTCCGCTTGTGGTTGATGTGAACTGGGGCGACAACTGGGCTCAGGCCCATTAGGCGCCGGGTGCGTGCTCGCGGCGGCTCCGTGGACGATTTGTGAGTGCGCGCCCATGGGAAAAGCAAACGCTTGATTCGCGAACGGGTTCTGATACCATGTATCAAGTTGCGCCCAAAAGGGCGTGACTCAGGAATAAGCGCGATGATACGCGTCGGTCGTGCGGATAAGCGCCATGACCACGCCTACAAGCTATCGCCTTACGTTTATTCATAGGAGAGCAAGCATGTACGCAATCGTGAAAACGGGCGGCAAACAGTACAAGGTTGCCGTCGGGGACAAGCTCAACGTGGAGAAGCTTCCCGTCGAGGTTGGCCAGAAGGTCGAGCTCACCGCCATCTGCGTGGTGGACGGCGACAAGGTGGAGGCCGATCCCGAGAAGGCGGCCAAGACGGTCGTGACGGCTACCGTCGTCGAGCAGTTCAAGGGCCCCAAGCAGATTGTCTTCAAGTTCAAGAAGCGCAAGAACTACAAGCGCCTGCGCGGTCATCGCCAGCAGCTGACCCGCATTCAGATCGATTCCATCGGCAAGAAGGCCTCCAAGAAGAAGGCTGCCGAGAAGCCTGCCGCCGACGCGGTTGTCGCCGCCGACGCCGAGTAGAACGAAGGAGGAGCTTCAATGGCACACAAAAAAGGTCTCGGATCTACTCGTAACGGCCGCGATTCCCACGCGCAGCGACTGGGCGTGAAGATGTTCGCCGGCCAGAAGGTCCGCACGGGCAACGTCATCGTCCGTCAGCGCGGCACCCACTTCCACCCCGGCGAGAACGTCGGTCGCGGCAAGGACGACACCCTGTTCGCCCTGTGCGACGGCACGCTGAAGTTCACCCGCGGCGTGAAGCGCAAGATTCACGTCCTGCCCGAGGAGTAGGGAAGACGTATTCATCGCTCGGCTTCGGCCGGGTGCCCGGATACGCAGCCATGGTGCCCTCTGATTGCCAGAGGGCACTTTTGTATAGGTGGTGAGGCTATGTTCATCGACAAGGTACGCATCCATGTGAAGGGCGGCGACGGCGGTGCCGGCTGCATGTCGTTTCGCCGCGAGGCCCACGTGCCCAAGGGCGGTCCCGACGGCGGCGATGGCGGTCACGGCGGCAACGTGGTGATCGAGGCTGACGCCAGCCTGTCGTCGCTGATCGACTACCGTTTCAAGCATCACTTCAAGGCGGCCCGCGGCACCCACGGCAAAGGCAGCCGCATGCACGGCGCCACCGGCGAGGACCTGGTGCTGAAGGTGCCTGTGGGCACCGTGGTGCGCGAGTACTTCGAGGAGACGGGCGAAGTTGGCGAGCTTGTAGCCGATCTGACGCGGGACGGCGAGCGCGTGGTGGTGGCCGAAGGCGGCCACGGCGGGCGCGGCAACATCCACTTCGTCACCTCCACGCGGCGTGCCCCGGCCTTCGCCGAGCTGGGAGAGCCGGCTCAGGAGGGCTGGGTTGAGCTCGAGATGAAGCTCATGGCCGACGCGGCGCTGGTAGGCATGCCCTCGGCGGGCAAGTCGTCGCTGATCGCGAAGGTGAGCGCCGCGCGTCCCAAGATCGCCGACTACCCGTTCACCACCTTGGTGCCGAATCTGGGCGTGGCGCGGTCGGGGGATTTGTCCTTCGTCATCGCAGACGTGCCCGGGCTCATCGAAGGGGCCCACGAGGGCCGCGGATTGGGCCATGAGTTTTTGCGGCACATCGAGCGCACGGCTCTTATCGTGCACGTGGTTGACCTGACCGGCGACTGGGAGGGCCGCGACCCGCTGCAGGACTACGAGATCATCAACCGCGAGCTGGCCCTGTACGACGACGCACTGGCGAAGCGCCCCCGTATCGTGGTGGCGAACAAGATAGACGTGGCCGGCACCGAGGAGGTGGCCCGCAAGCTGGCCGAGCGCGTGAAGGCCGATTCGGTGGCGGCAGCCGGCGGCGACGAGTTCGCTCCGAGCCCCATCGACCCGAAGCTCTACCGCATCAGCGCCCTTACGGGCGAGGGAGTGGAAGGTTTGAAGGCCGCCATAGCCACCAAGGTGCACGAGCTTCGCGAAGAGGCGCGCGACCGCGAGGCTGCAAACGTGCAGTACGAGCACGTGTGGGAGCTCAAACGCGAGGAGCGCGACAAGCGCTTTACCGTCACCCCCTTGGGCGGCGGGGTGTTTCGCGTGGAGGGCGCCCAGGTGGAGCGCTGGGTGGTGCAAACCGACTGGGAGAACGAGGAGGCGGTCACCTTCCTGCAGCACCGCTTCAAGCGGGCGGGCATCGACACCGCCATCGAGAAGGCCGGCGCCAAGGACGGTGACGAGATCCGCATCGTGGGCCGGGCCTTCCAGTTCGAATCGCCTACGGCCCACGAGGACGTTTATCAGGAGCTCGACCTATGACGGGCGAAGGCGCTGCTGGGCGCCGCTTGGTGGTGAAGATCGGCTCGTCCACGCTTACCACCTCTGAAAGCTCCATCGACTACGCTTTTCTGGACGACCTGGCGGCGCAGGTGGCCGCGGTGCGCGAAGCGGGCTGGCAGCCGGTTATCGTGACGTCGGCCGCCATCGCCTGCGGGTTGGAGGCCTTGGGCGTGGCGAAGCGCCCGACCGACATGCCCAGCCTGCAGGCGGCGGCTTCGGTGGGGCAGAGCGCGCTCGCCACCGCCTACGCCGAGGCCTTCGCCAAGCAGGGCATCGTCACCTCCACGGTGCTGCTCACCCGGCGCGATACCGCCGACCGCACGGCCTACCTGCATGCGCGGGACACCTTCGGCAAGCTTCTGGACTGGGGCGTTGTTCCCGTCGTCAACGAGAACGACACCGTTTCCGTCGAGCAGATTCGCTTCGGCGACAACGACACCTTGGCGGCCCTTGCGGCCTGCCTCATCGACGCCGACCTCATGGTGATCCTCTCGGACATCGACGGCCTGTACACGGCCAACCCTGCCCGCGACCCCGATGCCAGGCTGGTGGAGCGGGTCGACCGCATAGACGGCGCCATTTTGGCGTCGGCCGGCGGCGCGGGCTCGTCGGTGGGGTCGGGCGGCATGCAGACCAAGGTCAAGGCTGCACGGGTGCTCATGGCGGCCGGCATTCCCATGGTCATCGCCTACGGTCGCCGTCCGAACGTCGTCGTCGATGCCGCTGCAGGCAAAGGTGTCGGCACGCTGTTCGCCGCCCCCGAGCGGCCTCACGAGATAACGCCGCGCAAGCTGTGGATCGCTCTTGGCGATTCCGCCCGCGGTACTGTGAAGGTGGACGAGGGGGCAAAGAATGCCCTGGTGGAGCACGGGAAGTCCCTTCTGGCTGTAGGCGTTCGGTCCGTGGAGGGAAGCTTCGGGCTGGACGATATCGTGGACGTGGCAGACTTCTCCGGGCATGTGTTCGCCCGCGGCCGGGCATCGGCGGGAAGCGATTTGCTGGAGCTTGCGGCCGGGCGCACCCGGGAGGAGATCGCCGCCAACGCCATCCTGGCCCCCTTGGCGGACGGCCCCGTCATCCACCGCGACGAGCTCGTGCTCTTCGAATAGGAGGTTCGCTATGTCTTTGCAGGAAGAGGTGCGCGCCATCGCCGAGCGGGCCAAGGAGGCCTCGGTCGCCCTGGCCGGCGCGTCCGGCGAGCAGCGCAACGCGGCTTTGCGCGCCATGGCCCAGGCACTGCGCGACAACGCCTCGGCCATCGTGGAGGCCAACGAGGCAGATGTGGCCTCCGCTCGCGAGGCGGGCACCAAGGAGAGCCTGATCGACAGGCTGTCGCTTGATTCGGACCGCATCGCCGCCATGGCCGACGCGCTGGACGACGTGGCGGCGCTGCCCGATGCGGTGGGGCGCACTCTCGAGCGACGCACGCTGGAAAGCGGCATCGAGCTCGAGAAGGTGAGCGTGCCCTTGGGCGTGGTCGCTGTCATCTACGAGGCGCGGCCCAACGTCACCGCCGACGCGGCCGGCATCTGCCTGAAGTCCGGCAACGCCGCCATTCTGCGCGGCGGTTCCATGGCAGGCTGCAGCAACGAGGCCGTCGCCGGCGTGCTGGCCGACGCCGTGGCCTCCGTCGGGCTTCCCCGTGCCTGCGTGAGCTGCGTGCCCTTCGCCGACCGTGCCGCCACCGACGAGCTCATGGGCTTGCGCGGTTTGGTTGACGTGCTCGTTCCCCGCGGAGGAGCCGGGCTCATCCAGCATTGCGTGGAGCATGCGAAGGTGCCCGTCATCGAGACCGGTACCGGCAATTGCCACGTGTACGTGCACGCCTCGGCCGACCGCGAGATGGCGCGGGCCATCATCCGCAACGCCAAATGCCGCCGCTACGGCGTATGCAATGCTGCGGAGACGCTGCTCGTGGACGAGTCGGTGGCCGCCGAGCTGCTGCCGCCCGTCCTTCGCGACATGGCCGACGAAGGGGTGCTGCTCCATTGCGACCCGCTGGCCTTGGCCGTAGCCGAGCAGGCGGGGCTGGCGGTGACCGGCGAGCGTGCCCAGGCGGTTTCCGCTACCGAGGCGGACTGGGCCACCGAGTACCTGGGCCCGGAGCTTGCGGTGCGCTGCGTCGGGTCGGCGGACGAGGCCATCGCGCACGTGAACCGCTACGGGACCAAGCACTCCGAAGCCATCGTGGCTATGGACGAGGCGGCCATCGACGCCTTCCTCGCCCAAGTGGATGCTGCTGCCGTCTACGCCAACGCTTCCACCGCCTTCACTGACGGCGGCCAGTTCGGCTTGGGCGCGGAAATCGGCATTTCTACTCAGAAGCTCCATGCGCGCGGCCCCTTCGCTGCCGAGGCCCTCACCTCCTACAAGTACGTGCTGCGTGGCAGCGGGCAGGTGCGCTCCTGATGGGGGAGGCTTCGACCAAGGCGTCCGGCGCCCCTCTAGCCGACCGCCCGCTTCGCCTGGGCATCATGGGGGGTACCTTCGATCCTCCGCATCTGGGGCATATGCTCGCCGCCGACCAGGCGCAGCAGGCACTCGGGCTCGATCGGGTGGTCTTCATGCCGGCAGGCACGCCGTCCTTCAAGCAGGACAGCTGCCGCGTTCCCGCTGACGACCGCCTGGTTATGACGCGCCTGGCCGTGAGGGACGTGGAGGGCTGGGAGGCAAGCGATATCGAGGTCGCCCGTCCCGGCATCACCTACACGGCCGACACCCTGCGCCAGCTGCGACAGACGTTGCCCGCCGACGCGCGCCTGTTCTTCATCGTGGGAACCGACGCGGCCGCCTCCATGCCGCAGTGGAAGGAGCCGGAGGCCGTGGCGCAGCTGGCCGAGGTCGCCCTGGTGCAACGCCCGGGCCAGGCCGACGCCCAGGAAGTGGCCGAAAGCTTGGAGGCCGCGGGCTTTCGCGTGTCCGTGGTGCCGGCAAGTACCGTTGACGTTTCGTCGAGCCAGGTGAGGCAGCGCTTGGCCGAAGGCAGGACCGTGCGCTTCCTGGTGCCCGACGATGTTATCGCCTACATCGAAGACCGGGGCTTGTACCGAAGCGAAGGAGATGCATGATGGGCTGGCAGGAGAAGGACCTCTTCACCCTCGATGACGCGGATGCGCTGTCCGACGAGTTCTTCCGCGCGCGCAAGGATGACCTGTCCCGCCGCGTGGGCAAGCGGCGCTTCCGCCATAGCGAGGGCGTGTCGGGTACGGCCGTGCAGCTGGCGCGCGCGTACGGGGCCGATGTCGCCAAGGCGCGGCTTGCCGGCATCCTGCACGATTGGGACAAGGGCTACTCCGACGAGGAGGTGACCCAGCGGGCGCGCGACCTGGCGGTGGACGTCGACCCCTACGTCTTGGAGTCGATGCCCAAGGTGCTGCACGGCAAGACCGCCGCCGCGGCCCTGGCCCGCAGCTACCCCCAGATTCCCGCCGACGTCATCCAGGCGGTGAGCCGCCATACCGAGGGTGCCTGCGACATGACCGACCTTGACATGGTGGTCTACGTGGCCGACGCCATCGAGCCGGGGCGCGACTATCCCGGAGTGCAGGAGATACGGGATGCCGTGGGGCGTGCGAGCCTGGAGGAGCTTTTCGTCATGACCATGCGCGAGGTGCTCAGCTCGCTGGTGCTTCGCAGCAACCGCGTGCATCCGGCGAGCGTGAACGTGTGGAATCGCTACATCGAGCGGGCGCGAAGGGCGTCTGCGTACTAAACTGTGCAGTCCGAAAGAACACGATAGGAGAGAGCTATGGCTGAGGATATCCTGGAGGAGGCGACCGACGTCCGTCCACTGACGTCGAGGGAGTGCGCGCTCATCGCCGCCCGTGCGGCCGATTCCAAGAAGGCTACCGACATCATGGTGCAGGAGGTGCGCGAGCTCATCGGCGTGACCGATTACTTCGTTATCGCCACGGCGGCCAACAACCGCCAGGTCGACGCCATCATCGACGAGATCGAGGAGCAGTGCCGCGTGAAGGGCCACATGAAGCCCGTGCACCGCGAGATCTCCAAGGACGGCACCTGGTCCCTTCTGGATTACGGCAGCTTCGTCGTGCATGTGTTCCAGCCCGAAACCCGCGACTACTACCGCCTGGAGCAGCTGTGGAACGACGCCCCCATCGTCGATTTGGCCGCCGAGGAGGGCTTCGACAACCTGGAGTACTCCGAGCGCATCGCCGAGTTCCTGGAGCGCAGCCGATAATGGCCATCGACCTGGAAGGGCTCAACACTGCCCAGCGCGAGGCCGTGGAATGTACCGAGGGCCCGCTTCTGGTGCTGGCTGGGGCCGGCAGCGGCAAGACGCGCGTGCTCACCTACCGCATCGCGAACCTCATAGAGAACAAGGGCGTGGCACCCTGGCAGATCCTGGCCATCACCTTCACCAACAAGGCCGCCGCCGAGATGCGCGAGCGTCTGAGCAGCCTGGTGGGGCCGCGCTCGCGCGGCATGTGGGTGTCAACTTTCCACAGCATGTGCGTGCGCATGCTGCGCGCCGATGCCGATCGGCTGGGCTTCTCGCCGTCGTTTACCATCTACGACACCGACGACCAGAAGCGCCTGTACCGCGAGATCATGGCCGAGCTTGACATCAACCCCAAGGTGTTCCAACTCAACGCCGTCATGGGCCGCATCTCCCAGGCGAAAAACGAGCTGCTGACCCCGGCGCGCTTCGCCGAGAAGGCAACCGACCCTTTGGGCAAGGCGGCCGCTCGGGTGTACGCGAAGCTGCAGGAGCGCCTGAAGGCGGCCAACGCCTTCGACTTCGACGATCTGCTGCTGTACGCGTTTCTGCTGCTGAAGCACCATCCGGACGTGCTCGAGGCCTACCAGGAGCGCTTCCGCTATCTGCTGGTGGACGAGTACCAGGACACCAACCGCGCCCAGTACGCCATCACCCAGCTTCTGGCCGATAAGTACAAGAACATCATGGTAGTGGGCGACGACGACCAGTCCATCTACAGCTGGCGCGGCGCCGACCTGCGAAACATCCTGGAGTTCGAGCAGGACTACCCGCAGGCCCACACGGTGAAGCTGGAGGAGAACTACCGCAGCGTGGGCAACGTGCTGGCCGCGGCCAACGCCGTCATCGCCAACAACCGCCAGCGCAAGCAGAAGAAGCTCGTTGCCACCCGCGAGGACGGCGAGAAGCTTCAGGTGTACGCGGCTTCCGACGAGCGGGACGAGGGCCGCTGGATCGCCGGCGAGATAGAGAAGCTCACCGGCGCTGGCTTCAGCTACAACGACATGGCGGTGTTCTACCGCACCAACGCCCAGTCGCGCATGCTGGAGGACATGCTGCTGCGCGCCGGGGTTCCCTATCGCATCGTGGGGGGCACCCGCTTCTTCGAGCGCGCCGAGATCCGCAACGTCATGGCGTATCTGACCTTGGCGGTGAACCCGGCCGACGACATGGCCGCCACCCGGGTGATCAACGTGCCCAAGCGCGGAATCGGCAAAACCACCATCGAGCGCATAGCACAGAACGCGACCGAGTGGAACATGACCTTCCTGCAGGCCGCCGAGCAGGCGATCGTGGATCCGGAGATCCGGCCTGCCACCCGAAACGCCGTGGCGTCGTTCGTGCAGCTGATCAAGGAAGCCCACGACTACGGCGGGGACCTGCGGCGTGTGGTGGAGACCATCGTGGACAAGAGCGGTCTTCTCGAGGAGCTGCGGGCCCAGGGCACCGACGAGGCCCGCGGGCGCATCGAGAACATCCAGGAGTTCATGGGCGTCGTCGACGAGTTCACCGACACCCACAGCGCCTCCGATACCGAGTTCGCCGCGCCGACCGCGTCGGATGGGGCCGAGCAGGACGCGGACGCCGACGGGGGGCAGCCGCCCGTGCGCGTGCTGCGGGGCGACTCGCTTGCGGACTTCATCGAGTGGGTGCGCCTGCGCACCGACCTTGACACCGTGTCCGAGGACGGCCAGGCGGTCACGCTCATGACCGTGCACGCCAGCAAGGGCCTGGAGTTCGACTGCGTGTTCGTAGCCGGCATGGAGGAGACGATCTTCCCGCACCTTACCTTCAACAGCGACCCCTCCTCGGTGGAGGAGGAGCGACGCCTTGCCTACGTGGCTATCACCCGTGCGCGCAAGAAGCTGTATCTCACCTGCGCGAACACCCGCCAACTGTACGGACAGACCTCGTCGAACCCCGTCTCGCGCTTTATTCGCGAGATCCCCTCCGAGCTGCGCCAGACCACCGGTTTGGGCTCGGCCGGCTTCGAGGGCACCGGCTGGGAGAAGCGCGGCAGCCGCCGGGGCATCTCGGGCAGCGGGTCGGAAGCCGGCGGCGGGCGCGTGTTCGACCGCTCCAGCAACGCGTTCACCGCCGGCCGGGCCGACGGACGCCGGTCGGGCGCGGCTGGCAAGAGGGGAGGGTCGTTCGCCAGCTTCATGGAGGAGGACTCCGGCCGCGTGTTCGGCTCGTCGGGGCGTGAGGGCGCTTCCGCATCCGAACGCAGCGGATCGTTTGCAGCTGGCTTCGGCAGCGGCTTGGGCTCGAAGGCAGCCGCCCGTTCGCGGCCGCAGCCGCCCAAGCAGGCATCGGCAACCTTCGCTGCGGGCGACAAGGTGGACCACAAGACCTTCGGCCGCGGGCTGGTGGTGAAGGTGGACGGCGACACGCTGCATGTGCGCTTCGAGAAGTCGGGCCAGACCAAGAAGCTTTTGCGCGACTATGCGCCCATCGTGAAGGTGGGCTAGGCCGCAAAAAGCCGCTTGCGGGTGCTTTCTGGGGTTTCGGCGATAAGGCACGGCGCCTGTCGGCGAATCGTTTCGGGGACGCTATACTTGTTCGCTGGTTTTCAGCACACCCATAGATTACGAAAGGACCTGCCCTGTGCAGGTCCTTTGGCGAAGGAGCTTTCATGGCGGCACCCATCATCGTCGTAGGGCACAAGAACCCGGACAACGATTCCATCTGCGCCGCCGTGGGCTACGCGTACCTGAAGAACCGCCTGGCCGAGCGCGAGGCGGAAGGCGGCGAGCCGGCGGCGGTCTACGTGCCGGCGCGGTTGGGGCCTCTGCCCCCGGAAAGCGCCTGGGTGCTCCAGCAAAACGGCATACCGGCGCCCGAAGTGCTGGCCCACGTCCACGCGCGGGTCTCCGACGTCATGACGTGCGATCCTATTTCCATCGGCCATGACGACACGTTGCTGTCGGCGGGTCGGCTGCTGCGGCAGCACAACGTGCGGGCGCTCGTGGTCACCGACGACGACGGCGCCTACCGCGGGCTCATCACCACGCGCATGATCGCCGAGCGCTACATCTCGGCCACCGACATGCTGGAGGAGGGCGCCGCCAACGAGATGGCGGTGGCCGGCAACCTCATCGCGTCGCTGGGCCAGAAGGTGAGCGAGATCACCGAGACCGACGTGCTGGTGCTGGACAAGGAGGGCCTGCTCAAAGAGGCTGTGGAGGACCTTATGGCCAGCGCGCTGCGCGAAGCGGTGGTCCTCGACGACGAAGGGCACGCCATCGGCATCGTCACGCGCTCCGACGTGGCGGTGCATCCCCATCGCAAGGTGATCCTCGTCGACCACAACGAGACGCGCCAGGCGGCCAACGGCATCGAGGAGGCCGAGGTGGTGGAGATCGTGGACCATCACCGCATAGCCGATGTCATGACGGCCAATCCCATCAAGTTCCTGAACCTGCCCGTGGGCTCCACCGCCACCATCGTGGCCATGGAGTTCGACCGCCACGGGGTGGAGCTGCCTCCGAACATCGCCAGCGTTCTTCTGTCGGCCATCATGACCGACACCGTCATCCTGAAGTCGCCCACCACCACCTACGTGGACCGCGACCAGGTCGAGCGCCTGTCGCGCATCGCGGGCGTCGACCCCATGGAATTCGGTCTGGCGGTGTTCAAATGCCGCGGCGGCGAGGACGACGTCCCGGTGGAGAAGCTGGTGGGCGCCGATGCCAAGGAATTCATCATCGGGGATGCCACCGTGCTCATCGCCCAGCGCGAGACGGTGGACCTGCCGGCGGTCATGCATCGCGAGGCCGAGATCCGCGAGCACATGCGCCGGCTGCTTGCCGACCACGGCTACGAGTTCGTGCTGTTCATGGTCACCGACATCATGGCCGAGGGCAGCCAGTTCCTCTGCGAGGGGAACCGCCGCATCGTCAACCGCGTCTTCGGAATCGACTGCAAGGGGGAAGGCGGCACTTGGATGCCCGGCATCCTGTCGCGCAAGAAGCAGGTGGCGGCCCGCATCCTGGGCGTGTAACCAGGTTCGTGCGCTTGCATGCACGAGCGTGTTGCAGGTGCGCATCGCTTCGAAGGCTTGAGAAGCCCGCATAATCGGCAGGTTGGGGAGGAAAAACGCGCGAACCTGCCGATTTTGCGGGCTTCCGTTCGGCGCCGGCCTTCGGGCCTCCTCAATTATCGAGAAGCTGTGGAGGTTTCGGCGACGCACGTTGCGACCGAACCGGACGCTTGTAGAAATCCCAGCTCAACCTGTATTTTTCTAAGGAGTGCAAGTATAGATACGCCCGGATGCGTGGCGTTTGACACCCCTGGTGAGCGCTGGTATAGTTCCACCTCGCGCCTTGAAACCGAGGTGCATTGCTCGTGCGCGTTTCAGCTGGACGCACACGCGCGAATGCTGACCTTGTCAGCGGTAAGGCAATGGTGTCGTCGCCAATCTCACGCGGCGGCCGGCACCGAGGTACGAAGAAGGAGATAGAGCTTTGCCTACTATCAACCAGTTGGTCCGCAAGGGCCGCAAGCGGTCGGTGGACAAGAAGAAGACGCCGGCTCTGAAGGGCAACCCGCAGAAGCGCGGCGTGTGCACCCGCGTGTACACCACCACGCCGAAGAAGCCGAACTCGGCCCTGCGCAAGGTGTGCCGTGTTCGCCTCGTGAACGGCATGGAGGTCACCGCCTACATCCCCGGCGAGGGCCACAACCTGCAGGAGCACTCCATGGTGCTCATCCGCGGCGGTCGTGTGAAGGACCTCCCCGGTGTGCGCTACAAGGTGATCCGCGCCGCTCTGGACTGCTCGCCGGTGAACAACCGCAAGCAGGCCCGCAGCCGCTACGGTGCCAAGCGCCCGAAGTAAGTAAGCCGTTAAGCCGCGCGGGCTTGCGCGACGCGGTTCGCTGAAGGAATGCGAACCACGGCAAGCCTAATGGGCGGGTGAGAGCCGCCTCGAAGCGCGCAGGAGAAGAAGGAGACGTAAATGTCCCGTCGTGCAGCAGCAGTCCGTCGCGAGGTTCAGCCGGACGCGAAGTACAACAACCGCCTTGTCACGCAGCTGATCAACAAGATCCTGCTTGACGGCAAGAAGTCCAAGGCCGAAGACATCGTCTACGGCGCCTTCCAGATCGTGGAGGAGAAGACCGGCCAGGACCCCCTGACCGTGTTCAAGAAGGCCATGGACAACGTCCGCCCCACGCTGGAGGTCAAGCCCAAGCGCGTCGGCGGCGCCACCTACCAGGTGCCCATGGAGGTCAACGCCCGCCGCGCCACCACGCTGGCCATCCGCTGGATCGTGGACTTCTCCCGCAAGCGCAAGGAGCACACCATGAAGGCGCGCCTTGCCCAGGAGATCATCGACGCTTCCGAGAACACCGGCGCCTCGGTGAAGAAGCGCGAAGACCTGTACAAGATGGCCGAGTCCAACCGTGCGTTCTCGCACTATCGTTTCTAAAGGAGGGCAGACGCTACAATGGCAAAGACCCCTTTGAGCCAAACCCGTAACTTCGGCATCATGGCCCACATCGATGCCGGCAAGACCACCACGACCGAGCGCATCCTGTACTACACGGGCAAGACGCACAAGATCGGCGAGGTGCACGACGGTGCGGCCACCATGGACTGGATGGTTCAGGAGCAGGAGCGCGGCGTGACCATCACGGCTGCTGCCACCACCTGCTTCTGGAAGAAGGACGGTGTTGAGTACCGCTTCCAGATCATCGACACCCCCGGCCACGTGGACTTCACCGCCGAGGTGGAGCGCTCGCTGCGCGTGCTCGACGGCACCGTGGCGGTGTTCGACGCCGTGGCCGGCGTGCAGCCCCAGTCCGAGACCGTGTGGCGCCAGGCCGAGCGCTACGGCGTGCCCCGCATCGCCTTCATCAACAAGTACGACCGCGTGGGCGCCGACTTCTTCCACGCTATCCAGACCATGCGCGACCGCCTGGGCGCCAACGCCGTGGCCGCCCAGATCCCCATGGGCTCCGAGGACCGCTTCTGGGGCATCGTGGACCTGGTGACCATGACCGCCTGGGACTTCAAGGCCGACGACAAGGGCATGACCTACCCCGAGCCCATGGACGCCATCCCGGCCGAGTTCGCCGAGGATGCCGCCCTGTACCACCAGGAGCTGCTGGAGGCCGCCGCCGACTGCGACGACGACCTCATGGAGAAGGTGCTCATGGAGGAGGAGGTTTCGGTCGAGGAGCTGAAGGCCGCCCTTCGCAAGGGCGTCATCGACTGCAAGATCAACCCCGTGTTCGTGGGCAGCGCCTACAAGAACAAGGGCGTGCAGGAGCTTCTCGACGCCGTGGTGGACTACCTGCCCAGCCCGCTGGACATCCCTGCCATCAAGGGCGTGAACCCCGAGACCGGCGCCGAGGAAGAGCGTCCCGCCGATCCGAAGGGGCCGTTCTCCTCGCTGGCGTTCAAGATCATGACCGACCCCTACGTGGGCAAGCTCACCTACCTGCGCGTGTACTCCGGCTCGCTTGACGCCGGCAGCTACGTGCTCAACGCGGTGAAGGACAAGAAGGAGCGCATCGGCCGTTTGCTGCAGATGCACTCCAACCAGCGCGTGGACGTGGATTCCTGCTCCGCCGGCGACATCGTTGCCGTCGTGGGCCTGAAGGACACCACCACCGGCGACACCCTGTGCGCCGAGAACGCGCCGGTCATCCTGGAGTCCATGGAGTTCGCCGACCCGGTTATCGACATCGCCGTGGAGCCGAAGACCAAGGCCGAGCAGGACAAGATGGCCGTGGCGCTGCAGAAGCTGGCCGAGGAGGACCCCACCTTCCGCGTGTCCACCAACCACGAGACCGGCCAGACCATCATCGCCGGCATGGGCGAGCTGCACCTCGAGATCATCATCGACCGCCTGCTGCGCGAGTTCAAGGTGGAGGCCAACGTGGGCAAGCCCCAGGTAGCCTATCGCGAGCGTCCGGGCCACGAGGTGCTGGGCGCCGAGGGCAAGTTCGTCCGCCAGACCGGTGGTCGCGGCCAGTACGGCCATGCGGTCATCAACATGTACCCGCAGGAGCCCGGCGCCGGCTACCTCTTCGAGAACAAGATCGTGGGCGGCGTGGTTCCCAAGGAGTACATCCCGTCCATCGACAAGGGCATTCAGGAGGCGCTGAACTCCGGCGTTCTGGCCGGCTACCCGGTCGAGGACGTGCGCGTCGAGCTGATCGACGGCAGCTACCACGACGTCGACTCCTCCGAGGCGGCGTTCAAGGTGGCCGGTTCCATGGCCATCAAGGACGCGCTGCGCAAGTCCAACCCGGTCATCCTGGAGCCTGTGATGGCCGTCGAGGTGGAGACTCCCGAGGAGTACACCGGCTTCGTCATGGGCGACATCCCCAGCCGCCGCGGCATGATCCAGGGCCAGGAGAAGCAGGGCAACGCTATCGCCATCCAGGCCAAGGTGCCCCTGGGCAACATGTTCGGCTACGCGACCGACCTTCGCAGCGGTACGCAGGGTCGTGCGACCTACACCATGCAGTTCGACTCCTACGAGCCGGTTCCCAAGAGCGTGTCCGAAGAGATCATCAGCAAGGCCGGCGGCAACGCGTAAGCGCGCAGGCGAAATTTGGAGGTATGACAAGTGGCTAGTCAAAAGATTCGCATCCGCTTGAAGGGCTATGATCACGAGATCGTGGACCAGTCCACGAAGCTCATCGTGGACACCGCCCAAAAGACGGGTGCCAAGGTTTCCGGACCTATCCCGCTGCCTACGGAGCGCAACATGTACTGCGTCATCCGCGGGCCCCATGTGAACAAGGACTCCCGCGAGCAGTTCGAGATGCGCACCCACAAGCGCCTCATCGACATCCTGGAGCCCACGCCGAACACGGTTGATTCCCTTATGCGCCTCGACCTGCCGGCCGGCGTCGACATCGAGATCAAGCTGTAAGGGGTGTAGTAGATATGATTAACGCCATTTTCGGTAAGAAGATCGGCATGACGCAGATCTTCGACGAGAACGACCGCGTGATCCCGGTCACCGTCATCCAGGCCGAGCCCAACAAGGTCTGCCAGGTGAAGACCAAGGAGACCGACGGCTACGAGGCCGTTCAGATGGGCTTCGGCGCCGTGAAGCCCAAGAAGGTGAACAAGCCCATGGCGGGCCACTTCGCCAAGCTCGGCACCGAGCCTACCCGCTACCTGCGCGAGGTGCGCGTGGAGAACGCCTCGGAGCACTCCGTGGGCGACCTGCAGACCGTGGCGGCCTTCGCCGACGTGAAGAAGGTCGACGTGACCGGCACTTCCAAGGGCAAGGGCTTCGCCGGCGTCATGAAGCGCTACGGCTTCGCCGGCGGCCCCGGCGGCCATGGCGCGCACTTCCACCGCGCTCCCGGCTCCATCGGCCAGTGCGCCACGCCCTCCCGCGTGTTCAAGGGCCTGCGCCTTCCCGGCCACATGGGCTGCGACACCGTGACGGTGAAGAACCTGGAAGTGGTTCGCATCGACGAGGATCAGAACCTCATCCTGGTGAAGGGCGCCGTACCCGGCGGCAAGAACGGCATCGTCCGCGTCCGCATGGCCTAAGCGCCGGCAGGACCTGTAAGGAGTTACTTTCATGACGACTATCGAGATCAAAGACGCGAAGGGCGAGGCTGCGGGTACGCTCGAGCTTCCCGCCTCCGTGTACGGCATCGAGCCGAACGTGCCGGTCATGCACCAGGTGGTGCGTTCCCAGCGCGCTTCCTGGCGTGCCGGCACCCATGACACCCGCACCCGCGGCGAAGTGCGCGGCGGCGGCAAGAAGCCGTGGCGCCAGAAGGGCACCGGCCGTGCCCGCCAGGGTACCATCCGCGCTCCCCACTGGACCGGCGGCGGTGTGGTCTTCGGCCCGCATCCCCGCTCCTACGCCTTCCGCGTGAACAACAAGGAAGTGAAGCTCGCCATGCGCAGCGCCCTGTCCGCCAAGCTGGCTGACGGTCAGCTGGTGGTGGTGAAGGACTTCGACTTCGAGAAGCCCCGCACCAAGGACGCCGTGGCCGCTTTGAAGGCTCTGGGGCTGGACCGCCGCACCACGGTGATCATCCCCGACGACGCGGTGGAGACCTTCCTGTCCTTCCGCAACATCCCTACGGTGAATGTGATGCCTGTGTCGGCCATCAACACCTACGAGCTGATCGACAACAAGGCTCTGGTCATCTGCGAGTCTTGCCTGAGCTACATCGAGGAGGTGCTTGCTTAAAATGCAGAAGGATCCCCGCGAGGTCATCATCCGCCCCATCATCACCGAGCACAGCTACGACATGATGGAGCACAACGTCTACACCTTCGAGGTGGCCAAGGACGCAAACAAGATCGAGGTGCGCCAGGCTATCGAGGCGATCTTCGGCGTGAAGGTCGAGAAGGTCAACACGCTGAACGTGAAGTCGAAGCCCAAGCGCGTGCGCTACCAGCTGGGTCGCACCCGTACCTGGAAGAAGGCCATGGTTACGCTCAAGGATGGCGATACCATCGAGCTGTTTGCCAGCTAGAGAAGGCGGCAAGCGACATACCGCGCTGACGTTGGGGCCCTGCCGAGTTCGGCGGGGCCCTTTTTCGGTTCGAGCGAGCGGAAACGGCGGTAGGAGGAATGGCGTTTCCGCGCGCACGGGCTATAATGCGCGGATAAGGTATATGCGAGGGGAAACGGACGGCATCTTGTACACGAACGAGCAGGGGAATGGCAGCGCACCGCGTGCGCGCTATCCGCAGCGCGAGCCCGGGCGCGCCGGCGCTGGGCAGGTTCATCGGCGCCCCTCGGTCAACGACCGCGGTCGCCGCTCACCCGTAGCGGCTGCGGGCAGCGGGACCCCGAGGAGGCCCGGCGGTGCGCCTGCGCCAGGGCGGGCTGTCGCCGCGCCCACGGTGGGACGAGCCGCCGATGCGGCGGGTGCCCGCCGGGGCGGCCCGGGGCCGGTAGCGGGCGCCCGAGGCCGTGCCCACGGCTCCTCCCGCGCCGACCGGGAGGAAGCAATCCTGCGCATGCGGCGCGCGAGCAGGATGTACACGCTGCGCATCGTGGCAGTCGTTGCGGCCGCCGTGCTGCTGATCGCCGGCTACGGGTGGGGGACGGCGAAGTATCGCGGCAGCTTCTATCCTGCGACCAGCGCTTACGGGGTGGGCTTCGGCAGCGTGGACGTGCAGCAGGTGCATCCGCTTGCGCAGGAGGCGCTTTCGGCGTACTCCCTCCACGTGAGCGGGCAGGGGCTCGACCTGACTATCCCGGGCAGCGACATCTCCTTGGCGTTCGCCTCGGACGACATCGGACAGGACGTTCTCGACGCCCAGGGGACGCTCCTCTGGCCCGTGTCGGCCCTGCTGCCCCATGACGCCTCCGAGTTCTTCGAGGTGGTTTACGACCGCGAAGCGCTGCTGGACATCCTGCGCGAGGCCGTCGCCTCGGGAAACGAGGCGGCGCAGCAGGCCGCAGACCCGGACATCGCGTTCGACAAGGCCCGGGGCCAGTGGGTGTACGAACCGGCCGAGGCCGGTGCCGTGATAGACGCCGACGCGTTGGCCGCGGCGTGCGAGGGCGCGATCTCGTCCTACCAGCCCGAGCTTGCCGTCCCAGCGGAATGCGTCGCGCAATCGGAGCTTTCCGCCGATGCCGAGAAGAAGCGGCAGGCCGCGCAGCGCGCCAACGAGCTGTGCGCCGCCTACGATGTGAGCTTCACGTTGGGGGACTCCGCATCGTTTCGCGTGGGGGCTGCTCAGGCGGCGCAGTGGATAACCTTCGGCGAGGACTACGAGGCGAGCATCGACCAGGGCAAGGTCGACGAATGGCTGGACACCCTGAGGGGGCTGCTGTCGGGAGCGAGCACGCGCACCTACGTGCGGCCCGACGGCAAGGTGTGCACGGTGGAGGGAGGCGACTACCTCTGGCGCGCCCAGGACGCCGACGGGGCCGTGGAGGCCGTGCGGGCGGCGCTTGAGGGGGACGCTTCGGATACGAGCATCCCCTGCAGCGTCGTCGGCAACGGCTTCCTGGGAATTCCCGGAGCGGACTGGGGTCCCCGCTACGTCGACGTCGACATGACCGAGCAGCATGCGCGCTTCTACGACGACGGCGGCGATCTGGTGTGGGAGAGCGACATCATCACGGGCGTATGGGGCACGCAGTACGAAACCCCCACCGGGGTGTACACCGTTACCGAGAAGCTCAGCCCCGCCCAGCTGCGAAGCGTGGGCACCTTGGAGTACATCGACGAGAACGGGAATCTGCAGGTGGAGGAGGACCACCTGTTCGGGCGCGACGTGGACTACTGGATGCCCTTCATAGGCACGTTCATCGGATTGCACGACGCCTGGTGGCAGACCGAGTTCGGGGGCGAGCTGTACAAGGACGGCTACTTTGGCAGCGGCGGATGCGTGAACCTTCCCACGGAGAAGGCCGCCGAGCTCTACGGGATGTTGGAGCCGGGGGACGTGGTGGTGACGCACTACTAGGTACTTGCTGAAGGCAGGCTGCGAGCCGACGCGGGAGGACCTGTGCGAGACGGCTACCTGCGGATGCGCACCGGCGCCCATGCGGCGAAGTGCCGCAATTCTGCTCTTAGGGGGGAGGGGCGGCGCGAAGGCGGCCGCATTGCAGCGCATGAGCTATCATGGTGCCTGACTTCGTCTGGGGCGCAGGCAAGCGCATTGTCCTCGCCCGTCCAACCGGAAGGAAAGCGAACCCCATGGCCGACCAGCTAACCGCCCACGACGTCCGCGGTATCGCGGAGTACGTGCGCATCGGATTGACCGACGAGGAGGTGGCCGCCATGACGCGGGACCTCAACGCCATCATCGAGAGCCTCTCGCCCATCACCGAGTACGACCTGGAAGGGGTGGAGCCGACGTTCCATCCCATCGGAAGCCTCTCCAACGTCATGCGCGACGATGCCGAAGTGCCCGGCTTCACCCAGGCCGAGGCGCTGGCCAACGCGCCGCGTCAGCAGGACGGCAGCTTCCTCATCCCGTCGATCCTGGGAGAGGGGGGCGACAGATAATGACGAGCAAAGCCTTTGCGGAGATGGGCGTGGCCGAGCTGCAGCGCGGCTTGGCCGCCAAGGAGTTCAGCGCCCGCGAGGTGGCCGAGGGCTCCCTTGCCCGCATAAGCCTGGCCGATCCCAAGGTGCATGCGTTCTTGGAGGTTACCGAGGAGCTGGCCCTCAAGGCCGCCGACCGCGTTGATGCGGCCGTGGCTGCCGGGAACCTGGCGTCGGCGGGTGCGCTGGCCGGCGTCCCCGCGGCGTTCAAGGACAACATGAACCTGGTTGGCACCCGCACCACCTGCAGTTCTCAGATGCTGGAGAACTACCGGTCGGCCTACACGGCCACCTGCGTCAAGCGCATCATCGACGCGGGCGGCATTCCCCTGGGCAAGCTGAACATGGACGAGTTCGCCTTCGGAAGCTCCACGGAGACTTCCGCTTTCGGACCCACCTGCAACCCGTGGGACGCCGAGCGCGTGCCCGGAGGCTCCTCGGGCGGAAGCGCCGCTGCAGTTGCCGCCGGCCTTGCTACGGTAAGCCTGGGGTCGGACACGGGCGGATCGATCCGTCAGCCCGGCAGTTTCTGCGGACTGGTGGCCGTGAAGCCCACCTACGGCGTGGTGTCCCGCTATGGCGTGGTGGCCTTCGGCAGTTCCCTTGACCAGGTGGGACCCTTCACCCGAAGCGTCGAGGACGCGGCCTTAGCCTTGAACGCCATGGCCGGCCACGACCCCATGGACTGCACGAGCCAGGCCGTCACCACCGATTTCACCGCCAACCTGGCCGAGGGCGTTTCCGGCATGCGCTTGGGCGTGGTGCCCGCCTTCATGGAGGCCGAGGGCCTGCAGCCCGAGGTGAAGGTCAAGGTGCAGGAGGCCATCGAGCAGCTGCGCCGCCTGGGGGCGCAGATCGTGGAGGTGGACCTGCCCAACGCCCAGGCGGCCATGAGCGCCTACTACGTGCTGGGCCCCTGCGAGGCGTTCTCGAACCTGGCGCGCTTCGATTCCGTGCGCTACGGTTACTGCGACGCGGGCCACGGCGACCTGAACGGCCAGTACGAGGCCAGCCGCGCCAAGGGCTTCGGCCCCGAGGCGCGTCGCCGCATCATGCTGGGAAGCTACCTGCTGTCCGCCGGCGTCTACGACACCTACTACTACCCGGCGCAGCAGGTGCGCACCCTGATCACCCGTGATTACCAGCACGCCTACGAGCAGGTGGACTGTATCGTGGCTCCGGTGAGTCCGCGCACGGCTTTCCGCTTCGGCGAGGTGACCGACCCTACCGAGATGTACTTGTCCGATATGTTTACCATCTCCATCAACATCGCCGGCAACGGCGGCATGTCCATGCCGGTGGGCCTGGGCGCCGACTCGAAGCTGCCCGTGGGCGTTCAGCTGATAGCCCCGCAGTTCAAAGACGAAAACATGCTGCGGGTTGCCGCGGCTTTGGAAACGGTGTACGGCCCGGCTCCCGTGGCCCCGGCCTTCGCCGACGGAAAGGTGGGGAACTGATATGCGCTCCCTGGAAGAGGTGCTCAAAGACTGGGAGGCGGTCATCGGCCTGGAGGTGCATGCCGAGTTGACCACCTTGAACACCAAGATGTTCTGCGGCTGCAAGCTGGAGTTCGGCGCCGCCCCCAACACCCATACCTGCCCGGTGTGCCTGGGGCTTCCCGGCGCCTTGCCAGTGCCGAACAAGGCCGCCATCGAGTCCATCGTGCTGGCGGGTCTTGCCACCAACTGCGACATCGAGAAGCACTCGATGTTCTACCGCAAGACCTACATGTACCCCGACATGGCCAAGAACTTCCAGACCACCCAGGGGCCGGTGGCCTTCTGCATGCGCGGCTGGCTGGATTTGGACGTGGACGGCAACGCAGCCAAGGAGCGCTACAACCTGGGGGCGCTGTCGGTGGGGGAGGCCTTCGAGAACATCGAGCGCACCGAGGCCGGCTACAAGGCCCACGTGGGCATCACCCGCATCCACATGGAGGAGGACGCGGGCAAGATGGTGCACATCGGCGGCGAGGAGGGCCGCATCGCCGGCGCCACCCACAGCCTGGTGGACTACAACCGCGCCGGCACTCCGCTCATCGAGCTGGTGACCGAGCCCGACCTGCGCACGCCCGAGGAGGCGCGTCTGTTCATGCAGACCCTGCGCCAGATCTATTTGGCCATAGGCATCTCCGACTGCTCCATGGAGGAGGGCTCCATGCGCTGCGACGGCAACATATCCCTTCGCCGGCGCGGGTCGAAGACGCTGGGCGTGAAGACCGAGCTCAAGAACCTGAATTCCTTCAAGAGCCTTCACGACGGGCTGGCCTACGAGATCTGCCGCCAGGCCGAGGTGCTGGAGGAGGGGGGCCAGGTGTACCAGGAGACCCGCCACTGGGACCCCTCCGCCAAGCGCACCATCGTCATGCGCGTGAAGGAGACCGCCGACGACTACCGGCTGTTCCCCGACCCCGACCTGGCGCCCTTCGACCTGTCCGACGAGTTCGTGGAGCGCGTTCGGACCAAGCTGCCGGAGCTGCCCCATCAGAAGGCGGCGCGCTTCGGCGAGCAGTTCGGGCTGTCCGCCTACGACGCGCGCCATCTGGTGGACCATCGCAGCACTGCCACCTTCTTCGAGGCGGTCATGGCCGATGCGGGCGGCGACGCCGCGTCGCTGGCCAAGCCGGTGGCCAACCTGATCATCAACGAAGTGAGCGCCTACATGAACAGCCACGAGGGCTTCAATGTGAACGAGAGCCCCTTCACGCCCGAGCGCTGTTTGTCCTTGGTGCGCCTGGTGGCCAGCGACGCCATCTCGTCGAAGCAGGCCAAGCAGGTGTTCGCCGCCGTGATGGCCGAGGATGCCGAGCCGGAGGCCATCGTGGAGGCCAAGGGCATGCGCCAGGTGTCCGATGCAGGCGCGCTCGAGGCCGTGGTGGATGCGGTGATCGCCCAGAACCCCGACAAGGCGGAGCAGTACCGGGGCGGCAAGACGGGCCTCATGGGATTTTTCGTGGGGCAGTGCATGCGCCAGACCGGCGGCCAGGCCAATCCCAAGTTGCTCAACGAGCTGCTTTCGGCAAAGCTTTCGTAACGGGTTTTGGTCATTGTACGAACGGTGCTTGCAAACAAGGCGCCCATGATACAATAATGCGACTTATGCGCGCCTAAAAACGCCGCCACACACAGCACAAACGCAGCAAGGTCGGTTGGAAGGAACAACATGGACGAAACAGGAGTCTTGGGTCTGCTCGAGGAGCTCACCATTCTGCTGGAAGACTCTAAGCCGGTTTTTGGCAAGAGCAACATGCGCCAAGTGGACATCTCCCAGGTCTTCGAGATCATCGACGAGATGCGCGAGACGTTCCCCTCTGAATTCGCCCAGAGCCGCCAGATCGTCCGCGAGCGCCAGGTGCTGCTCGACGACGCCCAGGCCGAGGCCAACCGCATGATCGAGGATGCGCGCAGCCAGGCGCTCATCATCGCCTCCGAACAGGAGATCGTCCGCATCTCCCAACAGCAGGCCGACCAGCTGATTGCCGATGCGCGCGAGACCGAGCTCATGACCCGCGCCGGTGCCGAGGACTACGCCGACGAGGTGTTCGGCCATGTGGAGCAGAGCCTGGACACGCTGCTGAACAACGTGCGCCGCTGCCGCGACCGCCTGAACGCCAACTCCATGGCGGCCGGGCGCTAGTCACGGCGTCGGCCCTTCGCCAACCTGCACCCCGAAGCGCGCCCAGCTCATCGCCGGGCGCGCTTTTTCCTACCGGCCCTTCCGATTCGGCCAACCTCTACGAAAGGAGGCCCGTGCCATGGACACGACGCTTCGAATCCCCGTTCCCTACGAGCTGTTCTCCCCGACGGAGACCGCGCATTTCGAAGGCCATGCGGACTTGGGCGTGCTTGCCGCCGGCCCCGACGAGTACGTGTTCGCAGAACCGCTTTCCTACGCGGTGGACTTCACCAACACCGGCGACGCCGTTTTGGTCGCCGGCACCGTGGACGGGGTGGCGACGACCGCCTGCGCCCGCTGCCTCGAACCTGTGGAGGTGTCCCTGCGCGGAAGCGTCGAAGGGTATTTCCTGCTGGCGCCCGACGCGGCGTCCCAGGAGGGCATGGAGGGTGACGAGTTCGACGTGCTGCCCGCCGACAAGGTGATCGACCTGGAGCCGCTCATCGTGGCCGCGCTGCTGGTGGAGGTGCCGCTGGTTCCCCTGTGCTCCGACGACTGCAAGGGCATTTGCCCGGAATGCGGCGCTAACCGAAACGTCGAGCAGTGCGCTTGCGGCACGGCCGTCGCCGACGACGCGCCCTACATCATGGCCGACGGCCGCCCGAACCCCTTCGCGGCTTTGAAGGACTTTCCCTTCGGCAAGCAGGAGTAGGGGATGTCCGTCGGCGGCACGAAGCGTTTTCCCTTTGCGAGCAGCGCCTACGGGCGCTGCTTTCGCGTTACGCCCCGTTAGCATGTCCGTTACAGGGGGCTTGGGCCCCGCAGCTTCGGCGTGATTGGAAACTACCATGGTTGCAGCAGCGGACCGATGAGGCGGAAGGCAGGTGGCTATGGGCGAAGATCGCAAGGGATCGGACGGTTCCTTGGACGACGAACCGTCGCCGGTCACCTTCTCCACCTTCGGGCAGTGGATCGGCACTCTCGACTGGGGCCAGGTGGCCCGCCACTGCCTTTTCGCCCTGGTGGTAGGTGTTGCGGGGGCTGCCGGCTCAATCGTGCTGTGCCTGGTGGTGGATGCAGCCGACCGATTTGCGCTCTCCCATAGATTCGTGCTCTTCGCGCTGCCGGTTCTGGGCGTGCTGGGGCTTTTGCTGTACAAAGCGCTCAAGATACCCGCCCACGAGTCCACCGACGACGTGGTGCGAACGTTTCGGGAGAACCGGCCCGTGAGCGCGAAGCTTGCCCCGGGCATCCTGGCGGGCACCGCGCTCACGGTGCTGGGCGGCGGGTCGGTGGGCAAGGAGGCCGGCGCGCTGCAGATGGGCGCATCGCTGGGCGAGCTCGTCTCGCGTCCGTTCGGCTTGCGGGCACTGCATCGGGAAAGCCGGGCGCGCCTGAACGGCTACGCGGCCGCCTGCGGCATGGCCTCGTGCTTCAGCGCCCTGTTCTTCTCGCCCCTGGGGGCCACCATGTTCGTGTTGGAGCTGTCGCGCTTCGACCGCACTGTGGTCCATCGGCTGCCCACCATGCTGGTGGGGGCGTTCATCGGCTGCGCCATCGCGCGGGCTGCGGGTATCGGGGACGTCATCCCCGCCGTGGCCGTGCCGGAGGTGTCGGTGGAGCTGCTGGGCGGATGCGTGCTCGTGGGGCTTGCCTGCGGCGTGGCCGGCACGGCGTTCTCCTGGGGCATCAAGGGCGTGAAGCGATTTCTTCGCTCGCGGGTGGGAAACCCCTACCTGGCGGTGTTCGCCGGAGGTGCGCTGTTCGCCGCCTTGGTGTTCGCCTTCAGGTGGTTCGGTTACATGGGCACGGGGGACGCGCTCATGGGCCGGGCGCTGGCCGGCGACGTCGCCGGCTGGGATTTCGCGGTGAAGCTGCTGCTGACGGTGGTGGCGCTGGGCTTCGGGTTCAAGGGCGGCGAGATCATGCCCATGTTCTGCATCGGGTCGCTGCTGGGGTGCGCTTTGGGGGCCGCCGTGGGGCTTGACGCACCGCTGCTGGCCGCTGCGGGCTTGGCCGGGTTCTTCTCTGCTGCGAGCCGCTGCCCGCTTGCGGCCTTCCTCATCGGTTGCGAGGTGTTCGGGTGGCTGGCGGCCCCGTATCTGGTCGTGGCGGTGGCCGTGGCGTTTCTGTGCGGCGCCGATGCGGGCATCTACGGGCATGGGGCCTTTAGGGGCATAGTTCGTCTGAAGAATGAGCGCCGTTCCTAGAGCGCTTCGGGCTTTTATGTCACTATGGGCTGAATCATCAGCGAATCGAGCGGTCGGGAGTTGAGCATGGCGAAAGACGTCGATCTTACCGAGGAGTACCTGGGCTACATCGCCGAGCTTGGGGGCGATAGCCAAGGCCGTGCCGACGCGCGCGACTACATGGACCATTCCACGGCCACCTATGCCGGCAAGGTGGTGAACACCTCCTACATCCCGAAGCTGTTCGACCTGCGCACCCGCGAGGTGATGCGCCAGGCTGCCGAGACTATGCACGGCATACTCTGCAAGGTGGTGGAGCACTACCGCGCCGATGCGGGCTACCGCGCGCTGTTCGACATGGACGAGCGTTTGGAGGCGCTCATGATGCTTCCGAGCGGCTACGCCCAGCCCATTCCCTTCGCTCGCTACGACGCCTTCGTGAACGAGGACACCGGCGAGGTGCGCTTCTGCGAGTTCAACACCGACGGCTCCTCGGGCATGAACGAGAACCGCGAGGCCACCAACTCGCTTTCAGGCTGCGAGCCACTGCGCCGCTTCAGCGAGCGGCACATGGTGCGCGATTGCAGCCGCCGGCTCTTCGAGGGATGGGTGGAGGAGTTTTTGCGCATCTACCGCGGCTCCGACTACGCCGCTCGGTTGCGCCGCGTAGCCGAGCAGGCGGCCGCAGGCGATGCTCGGGCGCTCTCGCAGCCTGCGGACAAGGCGGCGGGTGTTGATGCTGCCGAGCGCCCCCATGTGGCGGTGGTGGACTACCTGGAGAACTCGGTGGTCACCGAGCTTGCCATCTACGCGCGCCTGTTCGAAGACGCCGGTTGCGCCTTTAGCGTCTACGACATACGCGACCTGCGATTCGACGGGCAGCGCTTGAGCTGCCCGAAGGCTCATCTGGGCCACGAGGGGCTGCCCGTCGACGCCATCTGGCGGCGCAGTGTGGCCTCCGACGTGCTGGCCCATTGGGACGAGAGCCGCGCCTACCTGGACGCGGTGCGGGCGGGCGCCGTGTGCCTGATCGGGCCCTTCGCCACCAACGTCGCCCACGACAAGCAGATCTTCGCGCTGTTGCGCCATCCCGCCACCCAGGAGCTGCTCACACCGGCGGAGCGCGACTTCGTGGAGCGCACGGTGCCCTTCACCGCGGTGCTTTCCGACGACCTGCCCAACTTCGGCGACATAGTGGCGAACCCGGCGCGGTGGATCGTGAAGCCCACGGACATGTACGGGTCGCTGGACGTGTTCGCCGGGCCCGACTACGCCCGCGACCCTGCGGCCTGGGAGGCGGTGGTGAGGTCCCATGTGCGGGAGCGTGTGGAGAAGCCCTACCTGGTGCAGGAGTTCGTGACCCCGTGGAAGAGTCCGGCCGTGGCCCTGCGGGGCGAGCCGGGCGATGCGACGGCGCCGGTGGAGTTGTACAACAACCTAAGCGGCCTCTACGTGATCGACGGGCGCTTCTCGGGGGTGTTCAGCCGTTTGGGGCCCGAGCCCATCATCCTGGGCTCCCACGGGGGGCTGACGGCGGCGAGCCTGTGGGTGGACGATGTGCAGTGATGCGAAGCGGAAGGGCGGTGCGATGACTGGCGGAACCGAAAGCGGGGCCGGTACGGCTACCGGCAATCGACGATTGACTGCGGAGTACCTGGACGTCGTCCGCAGCCTCGGCGGGGACGTGCCAGGCCGGCGCGCAGCTGCGGCGTTCATGGAAGCGTCCACGGCGGTGGTGCACGGGACGGTTGTGGAGAGCTCGTTTCTGCCGAAGCTCTTCGACGACGCCTCCTTCCGCATTCTGCAGCACGCTGCTGCGACCATGTACTCGATCATGGCGAAGGTGACCCGTCGCTACGTGGACGACCCGTCCTTCCGGGAGCTCTTCCGGCTGGACGCGCGCCTGGAGGAGCTGATCGCGCTTCCCCGGGGCTACGACGCGGTTATCCCTGTCTGCCGGGTGGACGTGTTCTTCGACGAGGACGCGGGTACGGTGAAGTTCTGCGAGCTGAACACCGACGGCACCTCCGGCATGAACGAGAACCGCGAGATCACGCTCTCGATACTGCCTTCGGAGAGTCTGCGCGAGTTCGCAAGGCGCCACAGGGTGGAGCCTTGCGAGCTGGTGGATTCATGGGTCCGCGCGTTTGCGGAGGACTACCGGCAGTGGGCGGTGAGCCACGAGGGGGCGCCCGCGGTGCCCGCCATCGCCATCTGCGACTACCTGGAGAAGGCCACGCTTTCGGAGTTCGAAGTGTACCGCCAGGCGTTTCGCGAAGCGGGGTTTTCCTGCGTCATCTGCGATATCCGCGATCTTCGCTTCGAGGGCGGGCGGCTGCTGGACGCCGAGGGCGGCGTGGTGGACGCGGTATGGCGGCGCGCGGTCACGTCCGACGTGCTGGCCCGCTGGGACGAGTCCCGTGCGCTGCTTGAGGCCGCAACCTCCGACGCCGTGTGCCTGATCGGCAGCTTCGCCGGCAGCCTTACCCACGACAAGCAGGTGTTCCGGGTGCTGCACGACCCGCGGGCTAAGGCCATCCTCACCGACGAGGAGCGCGCCTTCGTGGAAGCCACGGTGCCCTTCACGGCGTTTCTGGCTGCGGATTCGGTGGACCTTGCCGCAGTGAAGGCGAGCAAGGACCGATGGGTGATCAAGCCGAGCGACCTGTTCGATGCCACAGACGTGTTTCTGGGCTGCATGCAGGACCAGAAGACGTGGGAGGCGCTGGTTGACCGCTTTGCCGACGGCGCTTCGGGCGTCCCCTTCCTGCTGCAGGAGTTCGTGACGCCCTTCAAGACCGAGGTGCTGCCCCCCGACGCGGGCATCCTGGAGGCCGACGAGGCGCAGGCGGCCCGCGTCTGCCCGCAGCTTTGGAACAACCTGAGCGGGTTGTACCTGTACAACGGCGAGTTCGCGGGGGTGTTCAGCCGCCAGGGGCCGCGCCCCATCATCACGGGGAACATGACGGCGGCCACGCTATGGGTGGACAGGTGCAAGGGCGCCTCCGAGGCGTCGTAAGCGAAAAGGGTAGGGCTCGCTTGGCGGGCGGATGTCGAAGGGAAGGTGCCCTATGGGCGTTGCAGGACGAATAGCTGCGGTGGTGGGGACGGTGCTTCTGGCCGTGTGCCTGGTGGGCGGCGGCTATGCCGTCGTGGCCATGACCGACGGGCCCACCGTGCTGCTTTCCACGGCGTTCTCGGGCAACGACAACCCGCACACGCCCTTCAGCAAGGACGAGCTGGTTTCCATGGCCGTGGCGGGGAAGCGCTACTCCTTCGACGACAACGACCGCGCGGCCCTGGATGCGGTCCAGCGCTCGATCAACGAGGCCGCTGCCGCGGACGGACGCGCCGGGGAGGGCGCACCAGACTTCGCGGAAAGTTCCGGCTCGGCCGATGCCGCCCTGGCCTCGGCTGACGAGGCCTACGTGCTGACGCCGGACGCCCTGTCCCATCTGGATGACTGCTACGCCGTGGCGTCGACGGCGCGCACGGTGCTGCTCGCGTGTCTGATAGGGGCCGTGGTCTGTCTGGCGCTTGCCGGCGCGACCGGGGGGCGGCGGCGCGTGGGCGCCATGGCCGTTGCGGCCGGATCCGCGGTGCTTGCGATCTTCCTGGCGTTGGGGCTGTGGGCGGCCCTTGACTTCGGCGGCTTGTTCGCCGCCTTCCACGGGCTGTTCTTCACGGCGGGCACCTGGACGTTTTCCTGGGAGAGCCTGCTCATCACCATGTACCCCATCGCCTTTTGGATGGGCATGGGCGCTATCTGGGTGGGTGTCACCGCGCTGCTGTCGGCACTGGCCATCGCCTGCGGCGCGCTGTTGCGCCGCCGCGCCAAGCCCGCCCGCTGAGCCGGCGTCGGCCGCCCCTGCCGCCCTGCGCATCCACGTGTGGAGTAGGTGCAGGTGGTGACGGAAAAGCTGCGACGGTGGTACAATCCGCGGATATGCACAGGGGCGCCCGTGCGCCTGCCAGACGGATTCTGGCTCTGCTGAGCCTGCATGGAAGGATGAGAGACACTATGGAAATTCGCGAGCAACTCGAGTCGTTGGTCGGCGCGGCCCTGACCGCCGCCGTGGAGGATGGCTCCCTTGCCGTCCAGGAGATTCCCGATCCCTCGCTGGAGCGCCCCCGCGACGAGAGCAACGGCGACTGGGCGTCCACCGTGGCGCTGCGCCTGGCCAAGCAGGCCCACAAGGCCCCGCGCGACATCGCCCAGGTTATCGTGGAGCATATCCCGGCCAATACCGTGATCGCCTCCACCGAGATCGCCGGCCCCGGCTTCATCAACTTCCGCCTGAGCGACAGCGTGCTGCAAACCGTCGTGCGCACCGTGCGCGAGGAAGCCGAGGGCTACGGCCGCGGCACCGTGGACGAGGGGATGCGCAAGGTGAACCTGGAGTACGTTTCCGCCAACCCCACCGGGCCCTTGCACGTGGGCCATGGCCGCTGGGCCGCCCTGGGCGATGCCATGGCCCGCGTCATGCGCCACGCTGGCTACGACGTGTACGAGGAGTTCTACATCAACGACCACGGCACCCAGATGGACGTGTTCGGCAACTCCGTGTCGGTGCGCTACATGCAGCAGCTCGGCCATGACGTGGAGATGCCCGAGCAGTGCTACGGCGGCAGCTACGTGGGCGACATCGCCGCCGAGATCATCCAGCGCGACGGCGACAAGTACGAGTCGATGTCCGACCAAGAGCGCATGGGGGCCTTCCGCGAGATCGCCTACCGGGAGATGCTGGACCTGCAGAAGAACATCCTGGGCCGCATGGGCACCACCTTCGACCGCTGGTTCTCGGAGCGCAGCCTCTACGTGCCCGACGAGACCGGCGAGACGGCCGTGTCGCGCAGCCTGGCCGCCATGGCCGACAAGGGCTACGTCTACGAGAAGGACGGTGCCACCTGGTTCAAGTCCAGCGCGCTCGGCGACGAGAAGGACCGCGTGCTCATCAAGGCCAACGGCGAGATGACCTACTTCATGAGCGACGTGGCCTACCACTACGACAAGATGCAGCGCGGCTTCGACCATCTGATCGACCTGTGGGGCGCCGACCACCACGGCTACATCAAGCGCTGCGAGTGCATGCTGGAGGCCTGGGGATGGCCCGGGGCCCTGGAAGTGGTGCTGGGCCAGCTGGTGAACCTGTACCGCGACGGCGAGGCCGTGCGCATGTCCAAGCGTACCGGCGAGATGGTCACGCTGGAGGAGCTCGTGGACGAGGTGGGCGTGGACGCCACCCGCTACCTCATGCTCTCCCGCAGCTCCGACCAGCCCATCGACTTCGACATCGAGGTGGCGAAGAAGAAGGACAACTCCAACCCGGTGTACTACGTGCAGTACGCCCATGCGCGCATCTGCTCGCTGCTGCGCAAGGCCGCCGACCCGGCCGACGCCCGCGCCGTGGAAGCCGGCGAACTTTCCATGAACGAGCTGGCTAAGAAGCTGGTTCCCGAAGGGGCCGACCTGTCCAGCCTCACCCATCCGGCCGAGCTTGCCCTTATGCGCAAGATGGACGAGTTCGCCGCGCTGGTGGCCCAGGCCGCCCGCGACCGCGCGCCCTTCCGCCTGACCCACTACGCCCAGGACCTGGCAGCCCTGTTCCACTCCTTCTACACCAGCTGCCATATCCTAAGCGAGGAGGAGCCCGTGCGCGGCGCCCGCTTGGCCCTGGCCGACGCCACCCGCATCGTGCTGGCCCTCAGCCTGAACCTGCTGGGCGTGTCGGCTCCGGAGAAGATGTAGGCGGCGTAGTGAAACGTTGAGGGAATATGGCATCTTCGGAAAATTGCATCTTGTGCAGGCTTTCAGGATGCCATATACTATCTCCTTGCGTTATGGTGGGTGTGGCCTAGTTGGCTAAGGCGCCAGATTGTGGCTCTGGAGATCGAGGGTTCAAGTCCCTTCACCCACCCCAGCTTTTTTGACAATTCATCTTGCGAAGGCATTGCATGTTGGCTATACTAGTCAACCGCTGCTTGAGCAAGCGAATCGCTCCGTTAGCTTAGTTGGTAGAGCAGGGGACTCTTAATCCCAAGGTCCGGCGTTCGAGTCGCCGACGGAGCACCACGAGAAGACAGCCCGACGGTTACCCGCCGGGCTTTTTCGTTGCATGTTGCAGCCATGCTCGGCTTGTGTTCTTTGCCGCCCATTCTTTATCGGTTTGGTCATGTTCCTTATATTGTTGACAGCTCAACAATATAAGGAGAAAGGCTGAAGATGGAAGATGTTCTAGAAGGGGAGTTCGACGTATCGCCGGCGAAATCCCAGGGCGGGCCGTGCGCGCGGCCAAGCCGAAGAAGACGCTGGGGCAGGTGAAGGGCATCCTGCGGGTGCACTGCCGCCTGCCGCTGCTCATGGCGGTGCCCACCACCGCCGGCACCGGCAGCGAAACCACGCTGGCTGCGGTCATCACCGACGTCGAAACGCGCCACAAGTACGCCATCAACGATTTCCCGCTCATCCCGCGCTACGCGGTGCTGGACCCGGACGTCACCTTGAGCCTGCCGCCGGCGCTTACCGCCTCCACGGGCATGGACGCGCTCACTCACGCGGTGGAGGCCTACGTAGGCCGCTCCACCACCAAGGACACTCGCGCCGACGCGCTCGAGGCCGTACGGCTCATCTTCGAGAACCTGGATACGGCCTATCGCGACGGATTGAACGAGCAGGCCAGGCGCAACATGCTGGTCGCGTCGTTCAAGGCCGGCTGCGCCTTCACGAAGTCCTATGTGGGATACGTCCATGCCGTGGCCCATTCCCTGGGCGGCGCCTACAACGTGCCCCACGGCTACGCCAACGCAGTCATCCTGCCGCTTATGCTGCGCCGCTACGGCAAGGCGGTCGAGAAGCCCCTGGCCGATCTTGCGCGGGCGGCGGGCGTGGCGACACAGCGCGTTGGCGACGGGTTCGCAGCCCGGGCCTTCGTCGACGCCATCGACGCTATGAAGCACCGTTTCGCCATAGGGGACACCTTCCCCGAGCTTCGCCGCGAGGACATCCCGAAGCTCGCGCGCATCGCGGCAGCGGAGGCGAACCCGCTCTACCCGGTGCCCGTGCTCATGAGTGCCGACGAGCTGGAGGCGATCTACGAGCAGCTGCTGGACCTCCGGGCGGCGTAAGGGTCGGAGCACCCGGTACGAACGGGAGGCGGCCCTCTTCGGAGAGCCGCTAGCCCTCTACTCGCTGCTGTCCGAGACTGCTTTGCGCGCGAACATCTCGGGCACCTTCTTGCCTCCCAGCACCACGAGCTCCTTCACCGCCTGCAGGATGAGCGCGCGCGGCTCGTCGTCCATGCGGATGGCGCTTGAGATGATCTCGGGCACGGCCTTCTGCCAGTTGTCCCGCATGCCGGCCATGGTGGTCTGGCCGGCAGATTCCACCAGGGCGTAGACCGAGTCGACCACCTGCTCGCGCTCCCGGGCGGAAAGCGACTGCACCCATTCGTTGAGCGTGAGGTCCAGGTACTTCGCCGCCGGGGTGAGCGAGCCTTCCGCCACGAAGGCGCCGTCTTCGACCACCCAGGAGTAGGGGTCATGCTGGAAAGCGCTGAAGGTGGAGCTGCGGACCACCTGGTAGTCCTCCTGATGCTCCAGCAGCATGCCCACGATGGACGACTGGGGCAGCGTCTTGCGCACCCGATTGCGCACGCGCTCGATCGAGCCGTCCTGGAAGACGGATTCGGGAAAGCCGGGTCCGTCGTGGGAGAACACGCGCTCGATCCGGGCGCGCACGGGCTCGTTGCAGGAGAAGGCGGCGTAGACGGCGAGGTTGCCGCCCTTGGAGTGGCCGCCCAGCATCAGACGCCCGCGCGCGTGCCCCGCGGCTTCCTCGAGGTAGCGGCAGGCCTCTTCCTGGGAGGGCACCGGGTAGCGGAAGGCCATGTTGAAGTCCTCCTTCCACCCCAGGATGGTGTTGTCGGTGCCGCGAAACGCCACGAATGCCTCCTCGTCGGAAAGCTGCAGGGTAAGCGCGCCGAACTGCTTCTCCTGGGCAGGGTCGCTGCGCACGCGGTAGCCCATGACGCGGATGTCGCGGAAGCGCGGGCTGGCGGCCAGGGCGGCTAGCAGCCGGGCGCTGGAATCCGGGTCCCACAGCATACCGTACATGTCGTCGAAGCAGTCGGCCCGGTAAAGCTCCACCAGGCGCATGCCCTCCCAGCTGTTGGTCCGAGCGAGGCGTTTCGGCAGGTGGAAGTAGGAGAGGACGGACAGCACCAGGCTGTCAACGTCGGAGAGAGGCTTCTGGCTAAACATGGCGAACTCGGTCTGCACGTAGTCCACGATGTTCGGGGCGCGTTTGCCCGTCTTGCGGGCGGACTGCTTGTCGGCAGAAGCGGCAGGGGCTGCCGGAAGCGCTGCGACGGGCGCCTGCGGGGGTTTTGCGGCGGCAGGCGTCTCGTATGCCTCGGTCTCGGTGCGCTTGCTCACGGCGGCTCCTGGCTGTAGCGGGTGTTCGAACTGCGAAGTCGCAGTTCGCGGACCGTTCGAGTATAGCAAAGCGCCTGCGAGGCGGAAGGCGCGGGTCGGTGCGTTGCGAAGGCGTTGACCCGGCAGCGGCTGCCAAGGTTGCGCTTGGCTGACGATACGGTGCCGGCGGACGGTGCGGGTCTATGATGGGCGCAGTCGAGGAAGCGGGCCCAATCCCTTGCGGCCCGCAGGAGAAAGGAGGGTGCAGCCATGGCCCAAAGCAAGCAGGAGTCGCGCAGGGAGCGCAGGGCGCACGAGTCCTTCGCCGAGCGCGACCCTCTGGCCGCCGAGCAGCCCGACGTGCTGGAGTCGTCGGCAAGCGATCCGGAATTCCCCGCCATGCAGGAGTTCGAGGTAGACAGCGGCGGCCCTGAGGGCAGCACGAGCAAGCATCCCGGGCTCATCTGGCTGTTGCTGGCCGCCGTGGCCGTGGCGGCGCTCATCTTCGGGATGATGGCTCTGGGCGACTGGATGACGCCGTCGGCCGCCGAGCGCCAGGCCCAGGTGCAGTTCGACGAGGAGACCATCCCCGAGGACATGGGCGCCAGCGAGAACCCCGAAGCGGAGAAGAGCCTGCCCTAGCAGGAAAGTGGTTTGCGGGAGCGCACCGGTTCTCGTCCGGCGGGCGTTGTCTTCCCGGCGGCCTTACTGGCGGTCGAAGTAGTCGCGGTCGGCGAGGTAGTAGGTGCGCAGGTGTCCGTCGGGGGACACCACGGCGAACTCCCCGGTGCGCTCCAGGAAGTAGGCGGTGTCGCCGTCTGCCTGGGTCTTGCTGAGGGCCTGCTCGTTCGCCACCAGGTCGTTCGCGGCTGCCAGGTACTCCTCGGCGGTGGAACATCCCACCTCGGCGCCGTGCTTCTCGAAGTGGTCCTGTAGCTTCGAGGCGCTGCGGAAGGCAAGCTGCGGCTGATTCTCGCCGCCTATGCTCGCGCTGGTGCCGCCTTGGTCGGGGCTGTCCGCCTGGGGGATGCCGGCGGTGCCGAATCCGATGCCCAGGCATAGGACGAGCGCGGCCAAGAGGCCGAGGACGCTGTTTCGGGTGCGGGGGCGAAGGTCGGTCATGGCGTCTCTCCCGGTTCACGGCGGGCGCTTCGTGAGCAAGGTCATCATAGCCCTTTCGGCGCGGGGCTGCCGGTTCGTTTCCTAGCGGTGGGAATGCGCCATGCGGCGGCCGTTAACCGAGATGCTGCACGACCGCATCGGCTACCAGGAAGAACGCGAGCGCGATGCCTGCCGACACGGTGGCTTTGAGGGCCATGTCGGCCCAAGGATGCTTGCGCGAGAAGTCGGTGGAGCGGCGCTCGATCTGCGAGCCGGTCCTGCCTTCCATGAACTCGCTGATCTCGCGGTAGGTGACCACGTTGTTGCGGCGCTTTATGCGCTCGACGGCGCAGGCGGCCCCCAGGCTTGCGGCGTAGAGCGGCACGAAGACGGCCACGGCGGCGATGTTGCCCATGCTCATGCGGCCGATGCCCGAGGGCTCCTGCCATGCAAGGGATAGGCCTAAGGCGAACAGCGCTCCCAGCGCGACGCCTCCCGCCATGACCCAGGCGTAGATGTTCATAGCCCGGGAGTCGGCGAGGGCGGAGGCTCGCATTTCGGCCATGTCTCCCTGCACGAGCTCTTCCACCGTGGTGTCCAGCGCCTCGCTCAGCAGGATGAGGCTCTGCACGTCGGGGTAGGTCTTGCCCGTCTCCCAGTTCGAGATGGTTTGCCGAGATGCGTAGATCGCCTCGGCCAGCTGGTCTTGCGAGAGCTGCTTCGCCGTCCGCTTCAGCCGTATCTGCTTGGAAACCTCCATCGGTCCTCCGGTGCTCGTCTCGTGCTGCGGCCGGGCGATCCGGGCCGCTCTTTCGGCGCAATCCTACCATCGCTTGGGGCCGGCGGTGGTCGCGGTGGCAGAAAAGTCGCTGCCGAAAGGTTTTGACACGGCGTTGATCTGGCATTCCGCTCGGCGTCTGTTGCGGGGGGCGGGAAGCGCGGCCGTTTCTGGCGGTTCGGTGGGCCTGTGCCGGGCGGCGCTGCGGAGGCTTGGTTGCCGAAGCGCAACGGAAGGGAAACGAACCTTGAACCTACGGCGGCGCCCTCGTGGCTATAATCGAGCTGAAGGCGGCAGGGCGGCGCATCGGCGCGCCCGGGTGATTCGTCGGGAGGTGGGAGCATGGACAGGGAGCGGCAGATCGTCAAGGGCAGCCTCATCGGCATCGCCGGCAACATGGTGCTGGTGGCCTTCAAGCTGGTGGTGGGCTTCGCATCCCATTCCATCGCCATCGTGCTCGACGGCGTCAACAACGCCACCGACGCGCTGTCGTCCATCGTCACCATCGTGGGCACGAAGCTCTCGCTGCGCCAGCCTGACCGCAAGCATCCCTTCGGCTACGGGCGCATCGAGTACCTGACCTCGGTGGTGATCGCGGTCGTCATCCTGGTGGCGGGCCTTGTGTCCCTGCGCGAATCGGTCGTGAAGATCGTCGACCCGGGCGAGCCCAGCTACTCCGCCGTCACCATCGCGGTCGTCGTGGTGGCCATTATCGGCAAGATCGCCCTGGGCATCTGCTTCAAGCGCTACGGCGAGAGGACGAACAGCGAGGCGCTCATCGCCTCGGGCATCGATTCGAACTACGACGCGGTGCTTTCGGCGGGCACGCTGGTGGTGGCCGTCGTGCAGAACGTTTGGGACGTCAACATCGACGGCATCGTGGGCGTGGTCATATCGCTGGTGGTGTGCAAGGCCGGCGTGGACGTGCTGCGCGACGCGCTCGGCCCTATCATCGGCTTGCCAGAGAGCAGCAAGCTGGTGGACCAGATAGGGGACTTCGCCCGCAGCTTTCCCCCTGTGCTCGGCGTCCACGACGTGGTGCTCGACGACTTCGGCCCCCGCGAGACGTTGGGGCTGCTTACCGTGGAGGTGCCCGACAATCTGACCGCGCGGCAGATCCACGGCATCACGCGCGCCATAGCCGAGGGTCTGAAGGAGAAGTTCGGCATCCTGGCGGCGGTGGCCATCTACGCGAAGAACACCACCGACGCCTTCGAGCCCATGCGCGCCCTGCTGCGCAAGACGGTGGCCGAGGACCCCTCCATCCTGTCGGCCCATGGGTTCTACGTCGACGAGCAGGAGAAGCGCTGCTACTTCGACCTGGTGGTCGATTTCAAGACCGACGAGCAGGCTGTTCGCAACCGGGTGGTGGGCGCCATGGCCAAGGCGTATCCGGGCTTCGACTTCAACGTGCAGCTGGAGCGCGACTACGAGCGGTAGATGCCATCATCCCCGTCCCCTTGACATGCGCCCTTGGCATGCGGCATGCCGGACATGCCAAGGGGACGGGGATGATGGCATGGGCTGTCGTGCTCCTGTGGCTTTCGGGCGAGGGCCTGTGTTTGCCGTCGGTTGCCCTATAATGGCTGCAGCGTACGTTCGCGGTTGCGCCTTTTTGGGCAGCCGCGTTTTCGTCGGAAGGGCCCCATGAACATCAACAACGCCATCCTTCACGTGCTGGACTTCGAGTCCTGCGCCAACGTGTTCGCGCAGACGCCGCTTTCCCTGGCGAACAAGACCGCCAAGCGCTACGTGACGTCCCAAGCGAAGCGGACGCTGTCGAACATGGACCGGCGTCGGGGAACCTTCGAGGAGGGGAGCAGCTTCGAGGCGCAGCTTCGGGCCTACCTGCGGGGTGAGCGCGACTTCGTGGGGCTGTCCACCGACATCGCGCAGTTTCTAGCCCGCGAGCTGGGGTCCATGGAGAAGACCCCGTCCACCGACGTGCTGGTCGTCGACTTCACGGGCGACGCGGTCTGCGAGGCGCTGCCGTGGGAGGACGAGCCGGAAGAGGTTGAGCCGCAGGATGCCGCAGACGGCGGGGCGTCGGATGTGCGCGAGGCGGCCGCCCGCGCGAGCGAGGGCGTCGGTCCTCGGTACTTTGCCGTCATCTTGCTGGAGAGCCATCCGGCCTACATGCACGAGGTGGGCTCGAACGATTTCGGCGACGTGGCCACCACCGTCGCCCGCCATCACGCCATCCTGCCGAACCCTTCCCAGAAGGTGGCGTCGTTTGCGCTGGTTGAGCTTGACGCCATGAGCGTCTGGTTCGTGGACAAGGTGCGCGAGATAGCGGGGGAGAAGCGGCTCCTTCTGCCCGACGGGCTGCTGCAGTGCACGTCCCAGGCGTCGAGCAAGGAGGTCATCCAGGCGGTGACCAGCGTGGTCGAGGAGGTGGCCGAGCAGTTCGGTGCGAACAGTGCCGTGGCCCTTTCGAAGGCGAAGGCCTACGTGGCCGAGAGCGCTTCCGACGACGAGGAGCTGGACGTGCGGGAGCTGGGCGAGCGCGTGTTCGCCGATCGCCCCCAGGTGCGCGAGAGCTTCGAGCGGGCCATCGAGGAGAAGGCAATGCCCGAGCAGGTGTCCGTGGAGCGCGAGGTGGCTCGCAAGGTGACCCGCAACCACAAGATCCGCACCGACACCGGCATCGAGGTGACGTTCCCGGCCGAGTACGGCGACAACTCCGACTTCATCGAGTTCTTCAGCACCCCCGACGGCCGCATAGAGATAGCCCTCAAGAACATCGGCGCCATCGAGAACCGCTAGGGCTTTCGCGCGGGAGAGTGGGCGTCGGGGCGCGTGCCTGTGCAGGCCGGAGCCTTCGAATTGCAACTTGTCTCCTATGCCCTTGTGCCTGCGGCGCGCTCCTTCCATACTGGTCGCAAGAAAGGAGCGTGGCCTATGAGGCTGAGCGTTAGGGAAGATCCCGCCCTGGACGACATCGAGGTGACCATCGCGTGCCCGCAGGTGGACCGCCGCGTGAGGCGCATCGTCGAGGCGGTCGAGATGGACGGCATGCGCCTTGCCTGCACGGTTGACGGGTACATGCGCATGGTCGATGTCGGTCATGTGCTCTACGCAGAGACGGTGGACGGGCGAACCTTTCTCTACCTTGAGCGCGACGTGGGCGAAACGGGGCTTTCGCTGGCGCAGCTCGAAGAGGGCTTGGCGGGTACGGAGTTCGTGCGCGCCTCGCGCCAGGTGCTTGTGAACCTGGCCCATGTGCGGGGAATTCGCCCGTACCTCAACGCACGGCTGGAGCTGCTGCTTTCCAACGGCGAGCGGCTTGTGGTCTCCAGGCAGTTCGCGCCTTCCGTCAAGACGCGCATCGGATTCTAGGAAAGGAACCGGCATGAACGGGTTCGTTAAGAAGATCGCTCTCTCCGCTTGCGTGATGTTCACCATCTGCATGGTTGCTGGCTGCGTTGCGGCCATGGCCTTTGTCGGGCCCCAATACGGGCTGGTGATGACGCTGACGCTGCTTGCGGCCTCGGTGGCGCTTTCGGCTCTGCGGGGTCTGTGGTTCACCGACGGGATTATCCGCAGGCTGGCCTATCCGGCGCGCATCCTTGGGTTCGGGCTGACGGCGTTTGCGGTGCTTTGCCTGTGCGCGTGGTTGGGCGGGTGGTTCCCGATGGACAACGTCTGGGCCTGGGCGAGCTTCGCCGCCATCTTCCTGGCGATCCTTGGGGTGATCTGCGTTATCTACCAGGTGTACTTCAAAGCCACGGTGGGCAGCTTCGACGCAGCGCTGCGCAAGTACCACGAGCGCATGGGCCGCTAGAGGTCAGGCAAGGGGCGGCAAGGGTGACAAAGGGTCACGTCTTTTATGCCGGCTCCTGCTCGGACCCGAGGTCCGTCGGTTCGGGGGCGGGGTCTGGCTCGGCTTCCGTTGCTGGGACGAGGTCGTAGGGCATCTTGCGGGCGACCAGGTAGAAGAGGGCAAGCGGCAGCGCGGTGTAACGCAGGAAGGCCATCAGCGCGAAGAGAACCGCGGCGCGGGCGACGTAGAAGGTGGCGCGGCAGCTGCCCGCTCGCGCCGTCGATTCGCAGGACATCCGGTAGAACATGCCGGCCGGGGTGCATCCGTCGTGCCTCCAGGGAACGACAACCTCCACGACGGCGAAGGCGATGACGAAGCAGACGGTGGATATGGCGAAGTTGAGCTGGTGGAGGAGGGGGTCGTCGGGGGCGAACCCGTCCCCCAGCGCCACCTTCATGCCCGTGGCGATGACGATGCGCGGAGCCACTGAGCAGACGTCGATGATCACGAAGTCCGTCAGCAGCGCCACGAACCGCCTTGCGAAACCGGGATTGCGGGTGACGGGCGGCAGCTCGGTGTCCTCGCGGCCCACAAGCCTTACGGCCAGCTGCCCCAGTCCCCAGCCGACGACGCCGCCCAGCGTGTTGCAGATGAGGTCGTCCACCTCGAAAGTTCGGTAGGCGAAGGGGTAAATGCCGAAAAGGCCTGTGAGCTGCGCTGTCTCGATAAGAAGCGTGACGGCGGCGGAAAGCGCAAGCGATGCGGGGAACCCAAGCCGCAGCAACGTTTTAGCGATGAACCCCAGCGGCACAAACAGCACCACGTTGAGCAGCAGCTGGGAGATGGCGTAGGCTCCGTCGCGTTGGATATCGCCGATGAAGTTCAGCGGGTCGAGGATCGGCGGGATGCCGTAGGTGATGCCCGGGCCCGAATCGCCGGTGGGGAGCGGGTACAGCGTGAAGCAGACAAGCCCGGCGGCGTAGAGCACGCTCGCGTAGACGGCGAAGATGGTGGAAAGCGGCAGCCATCCGTCGCGACGGTAGAGGATAACCAGGACGGGCAGGCAGCACAGCAGCGAGAACAGCGGCCACACCAGCACGGCCGCGCTGAAGCTGCCGCTGAAAGAGCCGATGTATCCGTCGATCAAAGCCTGCATAGGTCACAGGATACCACAAGGTGCCATCTGGTGTGGCCCTTTGGCACTCTGCGAGGCAATCGCGCAGCTGAAAGCCGCTCGCTAGCTGCTGCCAATCTGCGGCGGCCTTACCAGGCGATAGGCAGGAACGTGAGGAGCGGCGCGACCAGGATCGCCGGCAGCATGTTCGCCACGCGAATCTTCTGCCCCCATACCAGGTTCACGCCGACGCAGAAGATGAGGATGCCGCCGACCAGCGACAGCGACGCGAGCGCCTGATCGGTCACAAGCGGGCTGATGAACACGGACAGCGCCGTGATGGACCCCTGGAACAGCCCGACGGGGATGGCGGAGAACGCGCATCCCTTGCCGAGCGAACAGGTCATGGCCAAGATGATTACGAAGTCGAGGACCGCTTTCGTCGCGAGGATGGAGTAATCGCCCGTCAGGCCGTCCTCGACCGACCCGACGACGGCCATGGCACCGATGCATACCGTGACCGACGCCGCGACGAACGCCTGGACGAAGGAGCGGTCGCCTTCGTTTCCCGTCTTACGTTTCAGCCATTCGCCGAATCGCCTCACCAGTCCGTCGATGTCCACGGCCTCGCCGATGAAGGTGCCGACGACGATGCTGATGACGATGAACAGCGACATGCCCGAGGCAAGCGACCCGTCGGTTACGGTTAGCATCCCCGAGAGGGCGCCCGCGATGCCGATGAACATCACGCAGACGCCGCAGGCCTTCTCGAGCCCGTCTTGCATGCGCTCGCCCACGAGCCGTCCGCCGACCATGCCCAGAAGCCCGGCCGCGACGATTGCGACGACGTTGATAAGGGTTCCTATGCCTGGCACCGAATGATCCCTTCTCTACATGAGCCGTTTTCTTGGTGATTTCGCAATTATAGAAGAGAACCGGCGGCTTCGCGGAGTGCCGCAGCAAAAAACGGACGCAAGTCAGGGCATGTCAGGGGGACGGGGATGATGGCAGACGCATGTCAGGGGGACGGGGATGATGGCATATTGTCTAGCTGAGGGTTGCTGCGACCTTGGCCGGAAGCGCGTCTTCCGGAACCTCCGACCATCCGACAACCCCGCGAATCGGCTGAAGATCCAGCCTCAGGAAGGCATTTTGCCGCAACTCTCTATAGGTGCCGAACTCTATCTCAGCTCTATCGCCCTTCGCGTTGATCGCCTCAAGTTTGTACAGGTACGGCTCGCTTGATCCAAAATTGATGACTCCGCCGTCCGGTTCGTTCTTGGAAACATGAGCATTATCAATCTTGACATAGTAGTCTCCGGCCAAGAGTAGATTCGCCGTCGAAGCGGCGAAAAGAAGAGCCGCCGTCAATCCAATGACGGCAATTGCCGCAATCGTTATCGCTTTCCTTTTGCTCATGGGGTGTTCCTCTCGGTTGCTTTTGGCTATGAGACGATGATGCCGCTCGGACGCTGCGGCAGCCATCGATTTGCCTTACCGCTTGCTAACGGTCTTGAAAGGTAGGGCGATATGTCTTTCAGGGAGTAGCCGTTAGGGCGCCGAGAACGACAAGCGGACTTGCGATTTGCAGAAGACCATGCCATCATCCCCGTCCCGCTGACATGGGACGACGGCGGCTCAGCAGCCTTGGGAGGCGGCGGACATCTCGAAAGGTTATTTCTAGAGCGCCAGGAAGAACACAGAGAACCGTCCCCTGTGCTGCGCCCTGTGCTAGCTCAGAGGTTGCTCCAAATGTTGCGCAATGGATTTCGCAAAACATTTGGGATAATCGAGCGAGGTGATCACCGCATTGAAAGGAAGCAAGATGAAATCAAAGCTGCTCAAAGCTGGAATACTTGCGGCAATAGTTGCGCTAGCGTTTTGTATGGCGGGATGTTCGCAAGAGCCAATAGTGGGGAATTGGGAGCGTGAGGACGGCGCAGAAAAAATGCAAGTCAGCGAAGACGGCACTCTTATCGCAATTGATAATGAAGTGACAACGTGGACATGGAAGAAATCTGAGCTAACGCCCTTCGTCACAATAAATGGGTCGCGTTGGGATGTTTATTATGTTGTAAACCCCGACGGAACGCCCCAGGAAGCATGCCTCTTGGTGAACGGAAACCGCTTGGCAGTGCTCAGTATTAACGATGTCAACAATATATACGACTTAAGCGATAGCCATGCGATTGAAAGCGATATGGAGGTACTGGCGCTGGGATTCATGAATCGAGCATAGGTGTTATTCCAGAAAAGGGAGACTGTGGCCGGAGAGAAAACTATGACAAGGTTGTCAACGCCCGTGAATACGTAGTCCCTATGTAGGGGAAGATGCTCCGCTTAGCGCTGGTGATTTGGGTGTAGTGGGTGGATTTCTCAAGGAACCCCCTGCTTAACTGCTCTTCGAGAAACGAGGTCACTACTTCTTTGACTGTTGGGTCTTTCCGTGGCCCATCGGACGCGTTGCCGCGCCACGCTTCGTCTGAGCCCCCCAGCCGCGAAGCTCCTTCACGGCATCGCGCTTCTTCTTCGCCATTGCGGTCTTCGACACCTGGCGACGCTTACCTTGAGCATCGTAGTAGTACATATAGCCTATGCGCTGCCCCCCGACATGCCACGCGTCGGAATTATGCCATCATCCCCGTCCCCCTGACACACGTCGGGGGAGTGGTTCTGCTCGAGATGGCGCCGAAGCATGCGTAGCCGTCCGTCAAATCCGGCACGTCATCACCTGCAAGCCTCTCGGAACGATCCACGCGGAGTAAATCAACGATTGTGAGCAAAAGCGTCATTTCCGCCATGACAAGAAGGCTCTTCTTCAAGCCCCAAGACTTAGATGATCTGCAATCTAGCCAGTCTCTCGCCCTGAATCGTCTCCCATGCAATCTGCGTGACTGCCTCCGACAGCAGCCTATCGTGCGTTACCAATAGCAACGCGCCAGGAAAGTCGATTAGCGACTCTTGCAACGCTTCGATGGAGCCCAAATCGAGATGATTCGTCGGTTCGTCGAGCACAAGAAAATGAGGGTTCATGACAAGCTGCTCGGCGAGCATGAGCTTGCGGAGCTCGCCTGGGCTCAGGTCATCACCATCGAGCAGCTTGTCGGGATCGGAGTTCAACCTCGCTACAATGGAGAGGATGCGCCCTTTCATCCCCTGATCCTGATCTCGGAGATGCTTCAAGGCCCGCTCTCGTTCCTCGGGCCCGACACTCTGGGGAATGAACGCTGTCTTCACGGTTTCGGGAGCAGACTCAACGACGCTCTTCACGACGAGGCTCTTTCCTGTTCCGTTCGCGCCGGTCAGCACCACGTGCTCCGTTGGCGCGATCCAAATCTCCGGCACGTCGATCGAGAACTCGCCAGCAGATAGTCGCGCCGCCTCCAGGTGCGCCACGTAGCTTGAACGAGCGACGTCTCCGAACTCGCCGATGCGATGATCGTATCGCTTTGCGACGGCCCTTCTCGAAAGCTCGTCCTCGGCCTTAGCGAGTCGTGCGCTCATATTGGACGAGAGCTTCCCCGCAACGCCATCCTTTCCAGAAACTATGGCGCGTCCGATTCTCTCGCGAGCGTCGCTGTCCCCTTTGCTCAAACCGTGCTTGCTGCGCTTTCCCTTCTGACGCGCCGCCTCTTCGCTCCGACGCTGGGCTTCCGCCTTCAGGCGCTTCGCTTCATGAGCAGCCTTTTCGCGTTCCTTGATCGCAGAGGCACGTTCACTCGCTGCCTGATCGCACGCCTTTGAGTACCCACCGGGTCGCATAGTCCAACGCGTGCCCTCGCACATCAGGCTCTGGCCCACGAGACCGTCCAGCAGATCTCTGTCGTGCGAAATGAGGATGCCGATGCCGTCGAACGAGGCCAGCGCCTCCTTTACGATGTCACGCGTAGCGCCATCGAGGTCGTTCGTCGGCTCGTCCATGACGAGGACGTCGGGACGCGCATAGAGAGCGCATGCAATCTGAATCCGCTTCTGCTGACCGCCCGAGAGCGTGTCATAGCGCCAGAACCAGTCGTCCTCGATGCGAAGTAGCGTTCTTGCCCGTTGCGCCTCTTTACCCCAATCCGATGCGAGACCGAAGAGGTTCTCCGGCTCCTGGGTTGAGTCCTGCTGACAATACGACGAGAACAGGGTTGGGTTCACCGTTCCGGAATCCGGCACAACGATGCGGGCGGCAATATGCGCGAGCGTGCTCTTCCCGCATCCGTTGTCACCGATGATGCCCGTCCATCCCGACGGGAACGTGGCGCTGACGCCATCGATGGTGGGCGATACCGCCCCGGGGTAGGTATAGTTGATGCGAGTGAGATTCAGTTGCATGGCGAGCTCCTTCGAGAGGAGGTCGCGCAGGGGCCAGGCACGCGATGTATGGATTCGGAACGAGAAGACACTGAAGCGATGCGGCACCCCGAAGCGCGACCGTCGTATGGAATGGTCGTATGGGCACCCTTACGGGCATCGCTAGTTCCTCATCAAACCCGACCTAACTCGAAGCGTCGCTTGCCAAAGGCTCCGCTGATTGACTGATGCTAAGGATTATAGCATTCGAGTATTTTGGGGATCGTTCGAAGCTGCAAAGTATGCACATCAAGACTCAAACGGCAGCTCAGGCCTAACTGAGGCAAATTGCCCCAGTTAGGCCTGAGCTGCCGTTATACTTTAAATGCTAACATTCGCGGGTATCTCGCTTGTCGCAGAGCCACTGCTGGCTCCAGAGCATCATGTCAGCGAGGATGGGCACGAAGCTCTGGCCGAGATCGGTGAGGGTGTATTCGACCCTCGGGGGAATCTCTCGATATATCTCACGATGGATCAACCCGTCAGCCTCCAGCTCGCGCAACTGCTTGGTAAGGGTGGATTGGGATATGCCGTCTATCCTTCGCATGAGCTCGCCGAAGCGCTGCACTTTATAAGTGGCGACATACCAGAGGATGAGTATCTTCCACTTCCCGCCGAGCACGGCTTGCATCCGGCTCATGGACTCGCAGCGAGCCATCGCCCTCTCGTCAGTGAACTTGTTATCGGCCATCTGCAAACACCCCGCATGATTCCATTAGTGCAATTTTGCGTACTACAACCATATAAGATCAGTACTAGCAATTCAAACGCTACTTGGTCATCCTTGTGCAAAAGCCACGAATGCAAGGAGGACAGACATGCACTACACCGGAACGATCTGGAGGCCGCCTTACGAGACGGGCTCTCTCATAGTCGAGGCGACGGCGGGATGCACCCACCACAAGTGCAAGTTCTGCACGCTTTACGAGGATCTGCCCTTCAAGTTCAAGCCAGCCCCAATGGAGCACATCGAGGCCGACTTGCTAGAGGCGCAGGCGTGGTATCACGACCCGCTCCGCAAGGCGGAAGAGCGGCTGTTCGAGATCGACAAAGCGAGCTACAATCGCGTGTTTCTGTCTGGGGCAAACCCCTTTGGACTCAAAGCGAAGCATCTGCTTGAGATCGCCGACCTTGTCCACGAATACTTCCCAGAATGCGAAAGCATTGGGTGTTTCTCGCGCGTGACCGACGTGACGTGCAAGTCCGATGCAGAGCTGCGCGAGCTTGCTGCTGCTGGATATGACGGCCTTACCCTCGGAATTGAGACCGGCGATGATGACGCGCTCGCGTTCATGAACAAAGGGTACGAGGCGAAGGACATCGTCGAGCAGTGCGCACGCCTTGATGCGGCTGGGATCAGCTATGCGTTCTTCTATCTGGCTGGCATATCAGGGAAAGGACGGGGCATCGAGGGGGCTCGAAGGACCGCCGCCGTTGTGAACCAGACCAACCCTTGGCTTGTGGGGGTGAATATGCTCACCATCTACCCAAGCTCGGAACTCTATGAAGAGATCGTCGCTGGGAGCTGGCAGGAGGAAATGGAGGTCGAGAAGTACGAAGAGGTGAAGGAGCTCGTTGCGAACCTCACCATCGAGACCGAGTTCGCAATGTTGGGCGCATCGAACCCCGTGATGCTGAGAGGGAGGCTACCCGAACGCAAAGAGCAGATAACCTCTGCGCTCGATTCCATCATCAACGACATCGGCGAAGAGAGACTGCGGAGCTACAGATCGAATCTGAGGCATTTGTGATTCAGGAAAGAGCGGCTTGTGCGTTAGCCGCCCAGCAAACGAGGATTATTACCATGGCGGCTGCCAGCACCACTGCTGTGCCGCACAGAAACGGACGAACTGCTTTTCGACTCACGCCATGAACGAGCCCCATGTTGTACAGCTTGTCGCTGAAGCAATACATCAGTCCCATCAGCGCGTTCGCTCCGCACATAATCAAACTGGCAGGAAGCATGGTTATCGAAGAGCCCCACCTATCGATTTGCCCCGAGGCATTCCAATGCAACGGCACTTCTACATCTGGCGGAAATTGCGCGACAACGAAAAGACACGCAAGAGCTGGAGCAGCGATAACCGCGATCCAGAAGAGAATAGAAAGTATCGTTTTCTTCTTCATCTCACGGATTAACGCTTTCCTGCATTGCCTGGACGAACATTTGCGGATCGTCGAGACTCAGGCCAACGGCCCGAACGCGCTTCTTGCCGAGCATCGTGCGAACCTCGAAGGGCCGTTTGGCCACGACCCAGGCGTTCGCCTGATAGAAGGTCCCGTAGTTGAGCTTGTCCGCTTTATCAAGAACGCCGGTGTCGCTTTCAGAAAGGCACACCTTCTCGATATCGGAAAGCGGAATCACTGCTTCCATCTGGATGCCGCATTCCAGACGAACGCAACCAGTGCCTATTGCGGCAGGACGCATCACGCGCGCCCGCGCATCGCCTATGAGCCAGATTGCCGCGTAGATCGAAAGCACCGTCACGATAGACGCAGCGACGACGCTCCACTGTGATACGAGGATATGAACGCCGACAATCTCCACCGGGAACGCGAGCGCGAGGCCGAGCATCATGCTCATATAGCCACCGGCGTTGTGGTAGCTGAAAGACTTCTCTCTTGGCAGCACGTAGGGCTTCTTTCGCCACGAGAGCAATGCGTAGTACCAGACGCTGAGCTCGGCTGCCGCCATGCTCGCGGGTGCATCCTTCCTCACGAGATAGAGCATCGTCTCTTTGAACCAGACCATGGGGTCTGCGCTGGCTTTTCTCGCCGACTTGTAGGCATTACCCACCTTCAGACACTCCTTGACCGCGATGGCAATCTCGAAAGGCACCAACGCAGCGAGCAGATACGGCAGCACACCAGCATCGGTAGACCCGAGCGCGAAGACGCTCAACCCGTACCCGACCCAGATGACGGGTATGACTGAGAGCAGCGTGAGCCTTCGCGGCCTTATGACGAAAAGATAGAAGCCGAGAGGTATCCCGACCATGAAGTCGAGCGGCAAAGCGATGCTCTCGATGTGACTTGGTATGTATGGAGCGGAGACTACGCCATAGGTGTAGAAAGCGAGACCCAGCGTGCAGAAGCCGATCAAGCTCAATCGCTGTCCTCTTACAGCATCCATCTCTTCTCCCCCCTTGCTTCACTGAGACAAATTGTCCCAGTGTTTTTGAACCGGTATTTCTTTGCCGATTACATCGGCTTCAGGTTCTGGTTCAGCCTCTCCACCATCCACGCAAGGCGCTTCTCGCGACCGGCGTCGGTCTTGGCATCAAGGTAGGCCCTCGTGTAGGTCTTCATCACAGAAGGCGACATGCCGAGGAAGTTCGCGTGCGCCGTCTCATAGGGTTCGAGTATCTGCGCTATGCGCTCGATATCCTCTTCGGTGATGCCGGGAGCCTTCGGGGCATCCCACTGTCCGTTGGCCTTCGCCTCCTCGATCTTCGCGCGCCCATGCTCTGTCATGAGCCCGCGCTTCTCAAGCTCGGCTACGAGCTTCTTGTTCTTCTCGGACCACTTGCTGTTGGGTCTCCGTTGCGAGAAGTACTTGCGATAGGAGATATCGTCGATTTTCTGCATCTGCCCGTCGATCCAGCCGAAGCACAGCGCCTCCTCAAGCGCTTCGGACGCCTTGAGCGTCTTGGGGCCTCCGGGTTTGCCGAAGACGAGCCAGACACCATCGTCGGAAGATGCATTGCCTTGCAGCCATTTTCTGAATTCGCCCCTGTCGGCGAATCGCAATTCCCCGCTCATGCTTGCCTCCTGCCTACAAGGCAATACGCCCTTCCATCCATAATGGGCTTGATTTGAACTGTAAAGCCCGCGTTCTCTGCCGCCGAAACAACCTCTTGTTCTGTGCGCATCTTATAGCCGAACTGGGTGTGAGGGTAGGATTCAAGGGCTTGGTTCGTGTAATGGGTGCCGATGAAGATGCCTTCAGGTTTGAGCACGCGAGCAGCCTCCTCGAAGCCAGACGCCAGCTCCTCCCAGAAGTAAATCGTGTTGATGGTTAGAGCCTTGTCGACTGTCGCGTCTTCGAGTGGCATATCGTCAGCCGGACAGCGAAGGAGCTCCACGTTCGTTCCCACAAGCCGACGCTTCGCGATCTCAAGCGCATCTTCCGAGATGTCGGTTCCTATCAAGCGGCAATCACACGCATGGGCGATCCGCTCCAACATGATTCCGTTGCCACAGCCTATGTCAAGTACGGTGTCGTCGTTTCGAGGATGAAGGAGCCTCTCTGTCGCTTCGTACATCCGCGCGTTCTGACGGTTCATGACGGCCATCACGATGCGCCCGCCTATCCCACGGGGGTTGGCGAACTGCTTGGCAATGTGCTCGTTAATGGGCATCCTATTCTTTCCTCGTTTCACCGAGACAAATTATTCCGGTTGCTCTGAGCTGGCATTTCATCGTGAAAACGGCTAGTCGGCGGTTTTGGCGTCCTTGACCGCATTGACCATAATGCGAAGAGACGCAAGCGCGTCTTGCCAACTGACGGATTCGGCGAAGGGGCTTGTCGCCTGATACCGGCTCCAGCGGCCCTCCATCATCTCGCTTCTCTCAAGCAGGCCGATCACCTCGTCGCTCCGGTCGAGCGGCACCGCATCTGCGACTTGGCGCTATCGCCCTCGGCACGGTTTCGGATGAGGTCCTTGATCCTTCTTGCGCCGGTTATCACAGCGCCACCTCCATAACCTCGAATACGCGGGACTCCATGTTCATCGCGCGAGCGCAGGACGACAGGCGAGCGAGGTCCTTGTCCTTGGAACGTGTGTAGTCGCGTATGGCCTGCCTGAACACCGCAGAGTCGACGGTCGCTCTCTTGCGAACGAGGTCGCAGATGGTGCGCTCCTTGTCGTACGCCCGCACCTTGATCCCGCCCGGCGTCTCCACCTCCGTGAGCCCGAGCTCGTACCACTCCGGCTTCACGTAGTAGATGCGCACGCTCTGGTCCCTCAAAGGGCCAGCGTTGTAGTTGGAATCCACGGTGCCAGAGATCGGCATCGGCTCCCGGTCGGTCAGGTCATGGAGATAGAGAGCCGAATCGTGCGAGAAAACGGCCTTCGGGAAGCGCTTCTGGAGGAGCGCCATCTCGTCTGGGAAGACATCGGGGTCGACGTAGACCCCACGCGACGTCCGCTCAAGACCGCGCCTGCGGACATAGTCTGAGAACGCAGGGCGCGTAGCTCCCGCCTCCTGCGCCTCCGCCGAAGTGATGATCCCCGCGTTGCTTTCGAGGATGGCGTCGAGTGTCTTGTCGCATCTGGTAATCATTTTACAATCACGCTGTTTTTTTTTTACAAGTAATTCAGCGTGATTGCACCCTATTCCCACTCCACGGTACCCACGGGCTTGGGGGTGAGGTCGTAGGCGACGCGGCAGATGCCGGGGACCTCGTGGGTGATGCGGTCGGTCATGCGCCTGAGCAGCGCCCAGTCCAGCTCGGGCACCTCGGCGGTCATGACGTCCACGGTGTTGATGGCGCGGATGATGGCCGGCCACTCGTAGGCGCGCACGCCGTCGCGCACGCCCGTGGCGCGCATGTCGGGAACCACGGCGAAGTACTGCCAAGCCCCCACGCCCGCCGCCTCCATCTCCTCGCGCACGATGGCGTCGGCCTCGCGCAGCGCCTCCAGGCGGTCGGCCGTGATGGCTCCCAGGCAGCGCACCCCCAGGCCCGGGCCGGGGAAGGGCTGGCGCTCGACCATGGACTCGGGCAGCCCGAGAGCGCGACCTACCTCGCGGACCTCGTCCTTGTACAGCAGCTTCACGGGCTCGACTAGCTTAAACTGCAGGTCGTCGGGCAGGCCTCCCACATTGTGGTGCGCCTTCACGCCGTCCTTGGACTCCAGGATGTCGGGGTAGATGGTGCCCTGGGCCAGGAAGTCCACCTCGTCGCCTACCTTGCGGGCCTCTTCCTCGAACACGCGGATGAACTCGCCGCCGATGATCTTGCGCTTGGCTTCGGGCTCGTCTACGCCGGCCAGCAGGTTCAGGAAGCGGTCGGTGGCGTCCACGTAGATCAGGTTCGCGTCCATCTGGTTTTCGAACACGTCGATGACTTGCTCGGACTCGCCCTTGCGCATGAGTCCGTGGTTCACGTGCACGCATACCAGGTTCTTGCCGATGGCCTTGATGAGCAGGGCCGCCACCACGCTGGAGTCCACGCCGCCGGAAAGCGCCAGCAGCACCTTGCCGTCGCCGACCTGCTCGCGGATGGCCGCAACCTGCTCTTCGATGAACGCGGTTGCCAGCTCGGGGGTGTTGATGCGCTGCATGTCGTCGGGACGGACGTTGGGATCCATGGGGCCTCCTCGGATGCGGGTTTGCTCTGCTTCGGCGATTATAGCGAAAGGGGAGTGGCCGTTCGCGAAGTCCACGGCATCGCCGCAGGCGGGCGGTGGCAGGGCAGGGCGGGCCCCCGGGCACTTAGGCGCTTAGTCGCTGCCTGCTCACGGCACGGAACAGCTCGTTCATCTCCTTCTCGTGAAGCGACCCCTTCAAGCGCACGAAGCACACGTCGTGACTCATGGGGGTGTCGGGCAGCTCGACGACGCGCAGCGAGCCGTCGATGCACTCCTGCTCCACGGCCGCCTCGTAGACGAAGGAGATGCCCAGGTCCTCGGCGACGAATATCTTGATGATGTCCAGGCTCTCCACGGTGCAGGTGCCGGCGAAGGCGTCGGTGGAGAGGTTGCGCGCGGCCAGGGCGTGGACGAGCACCTCCCGGCTGCCGCTTCCCGCCTCGCGCAGGATGAGCGTCTCGCCCAGCAGGTCTTCCAGCCGTCTTGGCTCCCGGGCGAAGCGGTGGTTGCCGGCGCAGACGGCCACGAAGCGCTCGGTGCAGAGGTTCTGCCACAGATATGACGATTTGTCGAAGAAGCCTTCGGTGAAGGCGCAGTCGATCTCGTTGGCGTCGAGCATGTCCAGCACGGCCCGGGTGCCCCCCGAGCGCACGGTGACGGAGATTTCCGGATGCTCGCGCAGGTAGCGTCCCAGCGGCGCGGCAACCAGGTACTCGCCGGCGGTGAGCGTCATGCCGATGCGCAGCGGGATGGCCGAGCCGCTAGTGGAGGCGCTCATCTTGTGGCGCAGCAGCTCCTCGTCGTGGGCGATGGCGGAAAGCCCCTGGTAGGCGATGCGTCCCGCAGCCGTGAGCGAGAGCTTGCGATGGCGGTAGCTGAACAGCTTGACGCCGTAGCTGCGCTCGAGGTTGGCGATCTGCTGGGTGACGGCGGGCTGGGTCAGCGACAGCTCCTCGGCCGCGCGCGTGTAGTTCAGCGTGCGGCATACGGTCAGAAACGTCTTCACGCGGAAGTCGAGCACGGGCGGTCCTCCTTACCATAACACGAGTCGGATAACCATAACACATGCTTATGCATTTCCAAGAAATGATAAGTTCACACTTCGCCAACCTTGCGGCATACTTTCGACCCGTTGCTCCTGCGGGACGCTGCGACCACTCCGGCGTCCCGCGGTCGAAGCAGCGAGAGGGACGTTGCGGGCAGCCGCAATCTGAGACGAGAGACGAGAGGAATCCCATGGACTCGATCATCAAGAAGCTTCCGATTCCCGCAGCCGGCGTGGCGTTGGGGCTTGCGGCGCTGGGCAACCTGCTGGCGCCCTACGGCGAGGTGGTGCGCATCCTGTGCGGCGCCCTGTCCTTGAGCCTGGTGGGGCTGCTTGCGGCCAAGCTGGTGCTGTACCCGTCGTTGATTCGCAAGGACATGGAGAACTCCATCTTCGCGAGCGTGTCGGCCACCTTCTTCATGGCTCTCATGCAGCTGGCCGGCTACCTGGCCCCTGCCGCGCAGGTTCCGGCCTTCGCGCTGTGGTGCGCCGCTGTGGTGGGCCATCTTGCGCTCATGACCTGGTTCAGCGTTCGCTTCATCGGGCGGTTCAAGCTGGCCGAGGTGTTCCCAACTTACTTCATCTGCTACGTGGGCATCATCGTGGCGTCGGTCACCTCGCCGGTCTTCGGCATGCAGGATTTGGGCCGCGTGCTGTTCTGGTTCGGGTTCGCCTGCTACGCAGTGCTCTTCGCCGTGATCACGCTGCGCTACGTCAAGCACAGCATCCCCGAGCCGGCGCGTCCGCTGTTCTGCATCTACGCGGCGCCCATGAGCCTGTCCATCGCCGGCTACCTGTCGGTCACGGCCGACCCCAACCTGGTGTTCCTGACGGTGTTGGCGGTGCTGGCCCAGGTGCTGTTCGCCGTGGTGCTCACCCAGCTGCCCAAGTTCGTCGCGGGCGGGTTCTACCCCAGCTTCGCCGCCATGACCTTCCCCTTCGTCATCACCGCGACGGCCTTGGGAATGGTACTGGACGCCATGGCCGCGGCCGGGGTGGCGCTTCCCTTGGTCGAGGCGCTGCGGGTGCTGGCGGGCGCGGAGACCCTGTTCGCCGCCGCCATGGTGTTCTTCGTGTTCGGGCATTACGTGCGCTTCCTGGCCTCGGCCCTGAAGCCCGCCCCGGCGCCTGCCGCCGAGCCCGCCATCGAGGTGCTTCCCGCCGAGTAGCACGCGAACGGCGCGCGGCAGCCGAGCCCCTCCCGAAGCGAAGTGACAGCATGCGGTCGCCTGCATCGGGCGGCCGCATTTCTTTTTAAGGGGCGGAGAAGTAGCGTGGGGGTGTTTCCCCGCCTGGTCTCGGCAGAAGCGGCCGCGATGCCTTCCGGAAGCAGGTGGCGCGGGGGCGCTTGCGCGCCTGGCCTTAACAGAAACGGCCGCATTGCTTTCCGGGGGGGCGGGGAGGGGCCTAGGCCGAAGCGGTGTCGGCCTCGTCGTCGAGGGCGGCCGCCGCGTCGGGGTTGCGGCGTCGGCTCAGCTTGGCGGCGATCTGCGGGCCGAGCTCGCTCAGCACCACGGCGCAGAAGATGAGCGCGAAGCCGAACACCATGCGCGCCGTCAGCAGCTCGCCCTGCAGCAGCACCGAGGCCACCACTCCGAACACCGACTCCAGGCACAGCAGAAGCGATCCCTGGGCCGGGGGCACGTGGGCCAGGCCGACGTTTTGGAGCACGTAGCACAAAGCCGAGGCGAACACCACCAGGTAGGCCAGGTTCAGCAGGAAGTCGGGGCTGGTCACGGCCGAGAGCGCGGGTGCGGGTTCGGTGGCGAAGCCCAGCGCCAGCCCCATGAGGCCGCCGAAGAGGAACTGGTAGACGGTGAGGGCCAGCACGTCGTGGCGCTTCGAATAGCGCGAGATGGCGATGATCTGCGCCGCGAAGAAGAAGGCGCACAGCAGCGTCATGGCGTCGCCGAAGCCAACGGAAAGCGTCTCGGCGGAAAGGGAGACGCAGCCGATGCCGACGACGCACAGCACGGCGGCGCCCAGGTTGGCCGCGGTGGGGCGGTTCTGCCCGAGCGCCCACATCATGAACGGCACGATGACGCAGTAGGTGGCGGTGAGGAAGGCGTTCTTGCCGGCCGAGGTGTCGGTAAGCCCGACGGTCTGCACCCAGAACGCCAGGAAGGTGACAAGCGCCAGCACGAAGCCGGCCTTCAGGCACTCCTTGTTGAAGGCGCCCTCGAGATGCTTGTGGAACACTGCGGCCATGAGCAGGGCGGTGAGCGTGAAGCGCACGCCGATGAGCTGGGCCGGTGCCAGCACGTCCACGGAATCCTTCATCACCACGAAGGCGAACCCCCAGATGATGGTGGCTGCCAGCAGCATGAGCTTGTAGACGAAAGGCGGTATGTTTCGGCCGGTTTTCATAAGCGCGTATTATAGGGCAGCCGCTCGGTCGCCTGTCAACCGACGCGAAGCGGCCCGGCTGCCAGTGGTAGCCGGGCCGCGGTTCACGCACCTGCCTGCAGGTGGGAGGGGCCTACTTGTCGGTCTTGCGCTCCACCTTCTCGGCCACATCGTGCACGGCGCCGAGGAATCCTTCCTTCAGATGCTCGAGGCCCTCCTTGGCCTTGCCGGCCACCTCGTCGACGGTCACCTTGCCGTCGCCGTCGGTATCGAGCGACTTCTTGGCGGCGTCGACGGCGCCCTGGGCCATGTCCTTGGCCTTGGCGGCTGCGTCGGTGGCGGCCTGCTTCACCTGCTCGGCAGCGTCCCCTGCGGCGTCCTTGGCGGAAGCGGCTGCGGACTGGGCTGCGGCTTTTGCGCTCTCTGCGGCCTTGGCGGCCTCGGCCTTCGCCTGATCGGTTTCGGTAGTCATAGTGTCCTCCTGAGTCCGGGTTGCAGGGGCGGCACACGCTTGCGCACCCATGCTGTTGGACCAATCATATCCGTGCCACGGGCTCGACGATGAGCGTCCCGCCATTGTTTTCCGAGTCGTTCGGGCCCCGTTGTCGTTCCGTTAGCGTTTTCGCGCCCTAGGGAAGGCAGCACGCGGCCAGCAGCGTCGCCGCAGTTAGAAGCGCTATCTTGTCGAAGGCGGCCGTAGCGAACGCCGGAGCTGTCCGCACGTCGGAATAGCAGCGCGACTCCATGGCGTAGACGATGTCGTCGGCCCGGCGCAGGGTGGTCTCGAGCAGCGTCCGCAGCAGCCCGAGCATGCGGGGCAGCGGGTTTCGCCGCACCTGGGCGCAGCGGGCGGCTTGGGCATCGGCGATCTCGCGGTAGCTGTCGAACAGCAGCGGCAGCATGGTGAAGGTCAGCTCAACGGCGGTGGCCACGCGGGCTTCGGCGACGAAGGGCACCGGGCGCAGCAGCCATTCTATGGCCTGCTTGAGGGAGAGCAGGGTGGTGGTGGCCATCATGAGCGTGCACAGCGCCAGCACGAGCAGCATCCTCAGCGCGAAGGCACCGCCGTCCAAGGCCCCCTCCACCGTGGCCCCCAGCGCTCCCGCGACGGGAAGAGGGGTGCCCGGCGTGACGAAGAGCTTCGTGGCGAAAACCACGGCGACGAGCACGGCGAAGGGCGCCGACCGCGCCAGCAGCGCGCCTGACGGGATGCTGGCAAGGGCGAAGGCCCCTGCCGTTGCGGCCAGAAGCAGCGCGAACTGCCACCAGGTGCTTGCCAGGGCTGCGGCGACGCCGAGGCAGGCAAGGCATCCCACCTTGAGGCGCGGATCCATGGCGTGCACCGGGGAGTCGCTCGGAAGGTAGTGGAAGAGGGCGGGGGCCGCCGTTCTAGCCATGGCGGCTGTCCTCCCCGCAGCAGAGCCAGCTGAGCTGCTCGAGCCGCAGCCCGCCGGACAGGGGGTTGCGCACGTCGTAGCGCTCCAGGCACGGTGCGACGTCCTGCGGGCTCCCGTCGGCTACCACGGCGCCCCGGTGGAACAGGACGAGCCTGTCGGCGTGGGCGAGCAGCTTGTCCAGCTGATGGGATATGACGATGACCGTAGTGCCGCGTTCCCGCATCCGCACCAGCTGCTCGAGCACCTGGCGAACGCCGCTGTAGTCGAGCCCCGAGAACGGCTCGTCGAACAGGACGACCCGCGGGTTCATGGCCAGCACCCCCGCTATGGCCGCCCGGCGGCGCTGGCCTCCGGAGAGGGAGTGGGGCGGCGTGTCGCGGCGCTCCCACAGGCCCACCGTGCGCAGCGACTCCTCGACCCGTCGGGCCACCTCGGCGGCGGGAAGGTTCAGGTTCTCGGGCCCGAAGGCCGTGTCCTGGGCCACGGTCTGGCCGACGAACTGGCTCTCGGCGTTCTGGAACACCAGCCCCACGGCTTGGCGCGCCGCGGAAAGGTCGTCGAAGATGGACCGGCCGTCCAGCAGCACCTCGCCCTCCGTGGGACGGTAGAGCCCGTTGAGATGCCGGGCGAACACCGTCTTGCCCGACCCGTTGGCGCCCGCCAGCACCGTGAAGCTGCCGGGCTCGAAGGCAATGGTGACCCCGCGCAGCGCCTCGGTGCCGTCGGGGAACCGGTGGCGCAGGTTACGCGTTTCCAGCCGGCACATCGGCGTCATCCTTCCGGAGTGCGGGGGCAACGCGGGAGACAAGGGGGGCGGCCAGCGCGGTCGCCAGCGCTATCTTCACCACGATTCCGGGGACGAAGGGGGTGAGCCCGCCCGCCAGGGCGGCGGTCCAGTCGATGCCCATCTGGAACTTCAGCCAGGGCACCCCGAAGGCGTAGAGGGCCGCGTTGCCGACGACCAGGGCGAGCAGCATGGCCAGTGGCCTGCGCCCTGCCTTGACCGCGATGGCTCCGGCGATCAGGGCCATGAGCAGGTAGCCCACCAGGAAGCCGCCCGTGGGGCCCGCTAGCACCGCCAGCCCTGCTTTTCCGCCGGCGAACACCGGAAGCCCCAGGGCGCCCAGGGCGATGTAGAGCGCCACGGAGGCCAGGGCGCGCTTCGGGCCCAGGAACAGGGCGGCCATCATGACGAAGAAGTCGGCGAAGGCGATGGGTACGGGCCCGATGGGTATGCTGATGTAGCCGCCCACGATGATGAGGGCGGTGAACAGGGCGCAGTATACCGTGCCCTTCAAGCTCTCGTGGGTGGGCGCGGAGGTGCGTGCGGGGGTTTCGTTCATGGGGCGCTCCTTGTCTTCGTGCTGGCTTGCGGGGCGTCTGCGGACGGCTCGAGCCGCGTTGTGTGCGGCGTCGGGCTGCAAACCTTAAAGGAGTCCCCGGATAATGTAAACCAAATTCATCATTGAAGGTTGACAATCCCTGAGCCGTCTTTACCAAGCGCCGAGCGCGGGTACAATTCGTACCCATGGGGAAGCTGTCCGCCGGGGTTTCGGCGGGCGCCTTCGACGTTGGGAGCGCATGCGGACGAGGAGGGTCATGGCCTACAACAACAAGGCGAAGCTGAAGACGCTGTACCTGCAGCGCATCCTGGAGGAGGAGACCGACGCCGAGCACGGGCTTTCCATGCGCCAGCTCATCGAGCGGCTGGACGGCTACGGCATCAAGGCCGAGCGCAAGAGCGTGTACCGCGACCTGGACGCCCTGCGCGAGGCCGGGGCCGACATTCGCACCTACCAGCGCAACCCGGTGGAGTACGCCCTGGTGAAACGCGCGCTCAACTTCGACGACATCATGCTTCTGGTGGACGCCGTGCAATCGTGCCGCTCGCTCACCGAGCGCCAGGCGCGACTTCTGACCACCAACCTGAAGCTGTTCGCGAGCGACCACCAGCGCGCGCTGCTGGACCGCAGCATCCACGTGAGCGGGCGGGCGCGCACGGCCAAGGAGAGCGTCTTCGGCAGCATCCATCTCGTCCACGAGGCGCTGCGCACGGGGCGGAAGCTGTCGTTTGTGTACTACCGGCGGGGGACCGACGGCGTGCGGCGCCCCACGCGCGATGGGGCGGCCCGCGTCGTCTCGCCGGTGCAGGTGTCCTTCTCCGAAGGCTTCTACTATCTAGCGGCCGTCGAGGAGGCGTCGGGGCCGGTCCGCCAGTACCGTATCGACCGCATGGGCAAGGTGGCGGTTGCCGACGAGGCTGCGGCGGTAGACCGCGAGGTGGTCCGCAGCTGGGAGCAGCTTGGCGACTACGAGCGGTTCGGCCAGTTCGCAGGCCCGGCGGCCGGGGTGACGCTGGCGGTGCGCTCGGACAAGGTTGAGCTTGTGACCGACCGGTTCGGGGAGGCGGCCGCCTTCTCGCCGCTGGACGACGGGCATGCGCGGGCGCTCGTGCACGTGCGCGTGAGCCCCCAGTTCTTCGGCTGGGTGGCCGGCATGGAGGGCCTGGTGCGGATCGTGGGCCCGGAAAGCGTCCTTCGCGAGTACAAGGACTACCTGCAGGGTCTGCTCGACCAGCTGTAGAAGGCCGGCCTAGTCAACCGCTTCGTGACGGCGCCTTTCCAGGTTGGTAGACGTTGTGCCTGATGGTCAACGAAAAGCCGCGGCTCTTCCTATACTCTTCCCAAAGGAAAGGCGACGGTGGAGGAGCAGCTATGGAAGGCGGGAAGCGCTCGGCGGAAAAGCTTGCCGAGGAAGCGGCAGCGAAGGCCGGTGAGATGTTGCACGAGGCGCAGGCCTTCGAGCGGGCGGACCTTCAGGAGACCGAGCGCGAATGGCATGACCAGCTGGCCAACGATGCGCGGGAGCTCAAAGTCGACGTCGCCCGCGACGCGGCCCGGGCCCGCCAGGCGGTAGAGGACGTTCGCCATCCCAGCCATCTGGCGAAAGCCGCGCAGGAGCATCTCCGCGAAGCAGGGGAGGGCCTGGAGCATGCCGCCAAGGTGGCAGCGGACCCCGCCGAGCTCGTGGCCGACGCCAAGGAAGCCGCCTTGCGTCGCAAGGAGCGCTTCGCCGAGACTTCGGCCGAGATAGCCTCTGAGCTTACGAGCCCCTCCGATGCGAAGCGGCTGCCCGTGGTGCTGAAGGTGCTCGGAGGCCTGCTCATCGCCGGCTGCGTGTACCTGCTGCCGTTCATCGGGCGCGCCATCTGGGACAGCGCCGCCATGCTGCGAAGCGGCGCCATGAGCCAGGACGGCATTTCCACCATCGTGGTGACGTTTCTGCACCTTGCCGCGATGCTCTTGCTGGCGGTCACCTTCATCGTGTTCGGCGCGCGCCTTATCCGCAACCAGAGGCGCTGGGCCGCGGTTCTGTCCTACGGGCTCTACGTGCTCATCGTGCTGGGCGCCCTGTGCTCCATCATGCTGCGCGGCATCGATCTGCACCTGGTGTTCTACCTGATGGCGCTCGTGGTGGTGATCGCGCTGCAGTCCTACTTGGACCCGACCCTTCTGGAAGAGCGGCGCCGATATCGCAAGCGGCGCCAGCTGGAGGAGCGCAAGGAGGGCGAGGAGGGCGTGCTCGGGCGCGACCTCACCGGCAAGGGGTATATCGCCCTGAACTTCTTCAACCTGTTCTGGATCTTCGTGGTGGCCTCCATGGTGGGGCTTCTGGTGGAGGAGCTGTTCCACTACTTCGTGGTGGTGCCGGGGCAGTGGCAGGACCGCGCGGGGCTGCTGTTCGGGCCGTTCTCGCCCATCTACGGCTGCGGCGCGGTGCTGATGACCGTGCTCCTGAACCGCTTCCACAAGAGCAACCCCATCGTCATCTTCTTCGTTGCGGCGGTCATCGGCGGGGCCTTCGAGTACTTCACCAGCCTGTTCATGCAGTATGCGTTCGGCGCCGTGGCCTGGAACTACACGGGCATGTGGCTTTCCATCGGAGGGCGCACCTGCGGGCTGTTCATGGCCATGTGGGGTCTTTTGGGGCTCGTGTGGATCAGGCTGCTGCTGCCCTTCGTGCTGCACGTGGTGAACCTGATCCCCTGGAATTGGCGCTACGGCATCACCACCGTGGCCGCGGCGCTCATGCTGGTGGACGCGGTGATGTCTCTGCAGGCCCTGGACTGCTGGTATATGCGCCTGTCCCACGACCCGGTGCAGACGCCCATCCAGCAGTTCTACGCCGAGCACTTCGACGATGCCTTCATGGCCGACCGCTTCCAGAGCATGACCATCGACCCGGGCAGCGCCGTGCGCAACGGCTAGAATCGGATTTGCGATGACCCAGCTTCCGGCACCGGGGCATGCTCGTCTAGGAGAACGCTCGTGAGCAGGCCGACAATGCCGCAGATTAGCCCTCCGATAGGCCAGGGGAGCCAGAAGTAGGGCAGCACGTGGTCAGAGACGTTCTTGAAGTCGGCTTGGGCCATGGGCACGAACAGCAGGCACAGCGCGATGGCGGTGGCCAGCAGCATGATGGCGCCGCAGAGCGAACCTGTGATGCGGCTCTTGCGCTGCAGCGCGCTGGCGCGGGCCCGCTGCTCGTCGGTGAGGTCGGCGCGGGCTAGCTCGGAGGGGGTGATCTCCTCGGCGGTGGCCTCGTTGTAGCCCTGGATGTTCACACGCCCCAGGCTCATGGAGCCGTGGATGATGAACCATACCCCTACGGCTACGGTTCCAAGGATGATGGTAGGGGCGAAGATCTCGACCGCGGGATAGGGATCGAGCGCGATGGCTGCACCTATACCCATGGCGAGAACGATGATGCCCACGAGCAGCTGCCAGGTGAACTCACTTCTAGCCTCCTGCTTGTCCTGCTCGGTGTAGAAGTCCTCCAGGTAGGGGTGTGCCCTGCAGAAGGCCGAATAGGTGAGGCCGGCCGGAACCAGGAAGGAAAGCCCGGCAGCGACGCCGAGTATGATGAGCAGAAAGCCCAGAGCGCACGCGATGTTCTCGGGGATGTAGAGGCTGTTCTCCCCGAGGGCGAACAGAAGGCAGCCGGCGCTGACGCCCGAGCAGATGGCGGCGACGCCCGTGGGGATCTTGCGGCCCAGGGAGCGCATGGTCTCGTCGTAGCCGAACAGGTCCACCGGGGCTTGTGCCGTTTCGAAGACGGTGCGCGGCGCCTGGTCGGTCATGTCGCCGGTCACCAGGTCGTCCAAGGTGCACTCGAACAGCTGGCAAAGCGCTATGAGCTTGTCCATCTCCGGATAGGTGGTGCCCGACTCCCATTTCGCCACCGATTGGCGGCTCACCCCTAGCCTCATGGCTAGCTGCTCCTGGGTGAGCTTGTGGGCGGCGCGAAGGTGCAGCAGGTTCTCTCTGAAGGCCATGGTCTCCTCGTTTCTTGCGAACGTCTTTTTACCGGTCGTCACAAACCATAGGCAAGGCAGCGGTTGCCCGCCACCAACCAGCAGGTGCTAAAAAGGGGATTCTAGCGCACCCGGCGGTTGCATCCCCTGGTCAAGCTGCAACAAGCGGACTATCTGCCGACTAGGTGACCGGGGCGGCGATGCGCAAAAAAAGAAGGGGCCCTCAAGCCCCTTCCCGATGGATCGATCGAAATCGCTCAGCGGTCTTCGCGCGCTATTCGCGCTTGTTGGTCTCAACTTCCACCACGGTGCCCTCGGCGTCCTTGGCCACGTACACGTAGCCCACGGTGCCTTCCACGGGGATGGCGTTGTAAGCAACCATCTCGGCGATCTCGGCGGGAGTGGCGCTCTTGGGCTCGGTCTCAAGCAGGTAGGCGGTGTCGGCGCGACGGGCCATGGCCTCCTTGAAGTCCTTGGTGCCAACGAACACCTCCTGCTTGTAGGGGTTCACGCCCAGCTTCTTGCTGCGGTAGACGATGTAGGCCAGCGCGGCGATGTTGGCCACAAGGGCCACCAGCGACACGGCCAGGTTCACGTTGGGGTTGTTCACGGAGTTCGCAGCGAAGATGGAGTCGTTGGCGAACATGGGGACCATCTGGCAGAACATGCACCACATGGCCAGGGTGAACGCGCGGTTCTGGATCCAGCCGCCCTTGTTCCACAGAAGACCGGCGATGGTGGGGGCGAGCAGCAGCGCGATGCCGCAGTACCAGGAGTGGGTGGGCAGGCAGTTGTAGGTGTAGCAGAAGTTCCACAGGTCGTAGGCGATGATGAACACCCAGGTCATATCGGCCCAGATCATGTCCTGGCGCTTCTTGGAGATGTAGATGCCGAACCAGCCGGTCATGCACAGGATGTTCAGGATGCCGGCGATGCCGTTGAACACGTTGTGCCAGCCGCCGTAGAGGGTGACGCCCTCGGAGGAGACCCAGGTGGTTCCGAAGGCGCGGAAGGCGCTCTCGAAGTCGCTGACCACGGCGATCAAGATGTTGATGGCCACGATGACGAAGGGGAAGGCCTTGAACCAGTGGGAGCGGCCGATCTTGCCCCAGGAGTACTTGAGAGCCATGAAGCCGATGCAGCCGGCAAGGGCCGCGTAGACCTTGGCGTAGTGGAACCAGCTGTTCATGTCGGTGTGGGTGGGGTTGGTAAGCGCCCATTCGGCGCCCATGCCCGCGCCCACGGCGATGGCGATGCAGTATACGGTCATGACGCCGGCCACGCCGAAGAACATGATCATGCCGCCGGCCTTGGTGCGGCGGGCGAACTCGTTGAGCAGGATGAGCGCGACGAGCACCATGGCCAAGCCAAGCCACTGGTACAGCGCGTTCGGGCCGTATACGTCGAATAACATGACTCCTCCTTTAACTGACCGGCTGCAAGCTCGCAACGATTGGACCACTGCCCCGTCCGCTTTCCGGCTCCGCATCCGATCGGTGCAGGCTCTTCGCGGCGCTGTTGGTCGGTGCCCCAAGCGCTCCGGCTCGCCTGATTGCCCTCTGCAATCAACATCGGCAACCATACAGGTAATTGAATTCACAGTCAATACATAATAATCAACAGATTGATAGCAAAGCATGAAAGCGAAACTCATAGAAAAAAGTCCTTGATATTCGGGATAAACGTTGATACGATGCGCAAATAGAAAGTTCACTGAAGTAAATAAAACTAAACATGGAAAAAGAAACGTAACGATGACAGGGGCGCAAGAATAGCCGAACGGGCGTGCCGAACATCGAAGCGAACGACGGAAACCGAAGCGAGCAAGGAGGGAAGATGGACGAGACGGGAAACGGAAAGGCGTCCAGCGAGAGGCGGCAGCGGCGCCGGTGGCCAGTGGTGGTGGCCGCGGTGGCCGTGGTGCTTGTGGCCGCGGGCGCGGGGTTCTGGGTGTGGCATGAGCAGCCGTCGTTCTGCAACGCGGTCTGCCACGAGCCCATGGACGCCTACGTGGAGGGCTACTACGGCGATGCTGGCCAGATGGCCTACGCCCACCAAGCGGCAGGCACCAGCTGCCTTCAGTGTCATGAGGCCAAGGTCGATGAGCAGATCCACGAGGCGGCGGTGTGGCTTGCCGGCGACTTCGACACCGACGAAGAGGGGCATCTGACCCGCGTGGGCGTGCGCTCCGACGCGGCCATGTGTGCCACAGCCGGTTGCCACGACATGGAGCAGGTGGCGGCGGCCACCGCGGACTGGGGCGGTCAGGCGGGCGCGAACCCCCACGACTCGCACCAGGGCTACGCGCTGGATTGCAGCAGCTGCCATACGGCCCACGGCCAGTCGGTTATGTACTGCAACACCTGCCACGATTTCGCGGTGCCGCAGGGGTGGGCCGAGCCACGCTCCAGCGAGCCGGCAACCAGATAGGGGGAGACCATGAGGAAGGAAAAGCGGGCGGCGGCTCTGAGCGTGCTCGCCGCGGCTGCCCTGGGCCTGACCGGATGCGGCGCATCCTTCGAGGGATCCGGATCGAAGGACGCGGCGTCGGCTGAGCAGCTGGCGCTGCATGCCGATGACCCCTGGGCCGTCGAGGTAGTTGCCGATTCGCAGGCCAAAGCCGAGGGCAACCTGCGCGACGGCGTGTACACCGGCACGGGCCGGGGCATGGAGGGGCTCATCACCGTGACGCTGCTGGTGGACGACGGGCGCATCACGTGCCTGGAGACCGCTCAGGAGGGCGAGAGCCAGAGCCGCGGCGGCTTCGAGGCCATCCGCGACGGAAAGTACGCGCAGATGATCGAGGCGGCCCAGGGCTCGGACTTCGACGCCATAGCGGGGGCCACCATCACTACGGCGGGCGTGCGCCAGGCGGTGGACGACGCCTTGGCCCAGGCCGAAGCGGCGTCGGGCAGCGCCGCGAAGGAGGGAGCGAGCCATGAGTAGCAAAACCGAGCGAACCGGCGGCCTGAGTCGCCGCGACTTCCTGGCGGGCGGCGTGCTGGCGGCAGCCGGCGCCGCCGCAGCCACGGTGCTGGGACCTGCGACGGCAACGGCTGCCGAGGGGCGGCTGGGCGACTGGTCAAGCGTCGGCGGCGAAGTGTCTGTGCCCGCAAGCGAGGCCACCAACGCCAGCGCTTCCGACGGTACCTACCGCGAACACAACGCCGAGGCGTTCCCCGCCGACGACGCAACGCCCATCCCTCCGCGCAAGGTACCGGCGAACTGGGACTACGAGTGCGACATCTGCGTGGTGGGCGCCGGCGGGGGCGGCCTTAACGCTGCGGCTCGCGCTGCCGAGCTAGGGGCGGACGTCATCTGCGTGGAGGCCCTGGGCCTGCATGGCGGCAATGCCCAGGAAGCGGGCATGTGCGGTATCCTGGGCGGGTACTCGGGGCAGAACGCCAAGCAGTTCGCGTTCCCCAGCTACCCCTTCGACCCGAAGGCCCTCACGGACTGGGCCATGGACGAGTACCACTACGCGGCCGACCCCAAGCTCATCTACAAGATTGCCTGCGAGGGCGGAAAATCCCTGGACTGGATGGCCGACTGCGGCGTGCAGTGGCGCCTGGGCGAGGTGCCGGTGTACGTGGCGCCGAAGAACTCCACCTTGGACCACCATGTGCTGAAGATGAAGGACGCCACCGACGCCATGTTCGCCTACGGGCAGCGCCACGGCGTGGACTACAAGTTCCAAAGCCCGGCCGTGGCCCTGGTGCAGGACGACGGCGGGCGCGTGGTGGGCGTGGTGGTCAACGAGGACTTCGCCGACGAGCGCTACATCCACGCGAAGAACGCGGTCATTCTCACGGCCGGCGGCTTCTGCAACAACAAGGCCCTGCTTGACAAGTACATCCCCACGGCGGCCATGGGCTGCGCGTCGAGCTACCTGACCGCCAGCGAGACCGGCGAGTGCTTCCGCATGGGGCTGGGCGTGGGTGCGGACGTATCCGGCTTCAACAGCTCGGCCTCCTTCGACGGGGGCGTCGACTGGCAGGCCGAAGGCGGCACCTGGGCGCGCTTCCTCTACGACGGCATGACCCAGCTCTCGCGCCAGCCGTGGCTGACCATCGACCGCTGCGGCAACCGCCTGCGCTACATGGACTCGCGCGTGGGCGAGGACGGGGCTAACGCCATCTACGCGCTGGGGGATCTGGCCACCATCCAGATGACGCCTCCGGGGCACCGCTCCTACATCGTCTTCGACGCGAACTACGAGGACCATCTGGCCGGGTTCGCCCAGGAGCACTGCCGCAAGCTCATCACGCCCGACCTGGAGCAGATCGACAAGGTGCCGCCCCATTACCGCGATTGGCACCACGGCGTGCAGGACGCCATAGACGCCGACGTGCTGAAGCGCCGCGACACCCTGGAGGAGCTCGAGGCCGACCTGGGCCTTGCCAAAGGCGTGCTCACCGAGGCCGTGGCGAAGTGGAACGAGGTCTGCGAGCGCGGCGAGGACGACTTTCTGTACCCCATGCCGCCGGAGTGGCTGCACGCCATCACCACGCCGCCCTTCTACGGCTGCCGCATAGGAGGCAACCTCTACGGCACCAAGGCCGGCCTGCTCATCAACGACCAGATGCAGGTGGTGGGCGTGAACGGGCGCGTCATCCCGGGCCTGTACGCCGGGTGGCACACGGCCGGCGGCGCGTGCGGCGAGAACAGCTACATCGGCGACCCCATCCTGGGCTCGCTCATGGGCGACGTGGGCCTGGCGTTCTGCGGAGGCTACCTCTGCGGAACGAGCGCGGTCGATAACGAGATGGGAGGCGTGGCATGAACGGCATAGAAAAGATTGCGCGGCCCTTCGGGTACCTGTTCGGCTTGGCGCTGGTGGTGGCCCTGCTCGGACGCATCGGCCTGGGGGTGGCGGCCGCCACGGGCGTGCTGGCCTTCGACTACATCTCCGCCTCCGGCGTGGCCATCTTGGACGTCGTCTGCTCCATCCTCACCGGCTCGGCTTTCGTGGCCTTCCTGTTTGCGGCAGGGCTGGCGCTGGTGGTTTCCACGGCGGGGCCTGTGCTCTACGGGGCGCTCTACGCCCGCGGCGACGCGCCTGCCAAGGCTTCGACGGCCTTCCTGTGGGGCTGGGCCACAGCGCTTGCGGCGCTGGCGTGCCTGGTGATCCTGGCGCTGGGCATCCTCTCGCCGGTGCAGGTGGGGTCCATGAGCTCCAAGCTGCCGGGGACGGCGGTCATCGTGCTGGGGGCCGTGGTCTTCGCGGCGTTTCTAGGGACCCTTCTGGGTGCTGCGTCCATGGTGCTGTGCGCCTGCATCGAGCGCTCTCGCGCCCGGGGCGGTTTGGGTAGGCGCCTGCTCGTCGCCTGCGCCGGCTGCGGTGCCGTGGTGATGGTACTCACGCTGGGAACGTTCTCCGCGCTGAACGGCGTCACCGTTGACGTGGCTGCGCTTGGCGGTTGGGCTGTGACCGACGTGGTGGCGAACCTGGCCATGCTTTTTTGCGCCCGCGCCCTTGCCACCAGGGCCCGCGATGCCGTGGGGGCCGAAGGCGCTTCCAACCGTGCGAAGGTCGCCTCTGCGTAGGGTTTCGCGCGGACACCCCGTGGAAGCGAGGCGCTCCGAAGCCGTTGCGGTTTCGGAGCGCCTCTTCGCGTGCGCGCAAGCGTTGGGGCCGCCTACGCTTCCTGCAGCAGGTCGAAGGTCTCCTGCTCCCGGGCCTGGCGCTGCGCCTCCAGGTCGGCCACCACTACATGGCCCACCTGCTCGATGGCGTCGCGCTGCTCGGGCGTGAGGTTGGCCCACAGCTTCGTGGCGGCTAGCTCGTTGATGGTGGCGCTGATGAGGAAGCTCTCGTATACGCCCTCCTCGGTAAGACCCACGTACACCGCTTTCTTGTCCTTGGGCGAGCGCAGGCGTCTTACCCAGCCTTTGGCGGCGAGCCTGTCCACCGCCCTGGCGGCGTTCACCGGCGAGAGGTGCAGCGATTCGGCCAGTGCCCCTATGCGCTCGGGGCGGTCGGTCTCGCCCAGGCGCTGGACGATGCGGCATTCGTTGAACGACGCCCCGGTGGCCTGCTTGAGCGTGCGCTCGGTCTCGGACCGCACCAGCTCGATGGCCACGAGCGAGCGCGTGGCGGGGAAGCGCTTCGCTGCGGCTGCGTTCAGGGGCGGCTCTATCTGGGCCGCCGCCGAAATGGATGCTTCCAGGATGGTGCGGTAGGCGGGGTTCTCGGTGGGAAATCCTGCGTAGAGGCTGCGCACGATGGACTCGTTCACGGAGGCCACGTGCGCTTCGCCGGCGTCCGTGACCGACAGCATGCGCGTGCGTCCGTCGCCTTCGCCCACTTGGCGCAGGATGTAGCCTTGGGCCTGCAGGGCGTCGGCTGCCTGGGTGACCACGTTGGGCTTGAGCCCCAGAACCTCGCCGAGCTTGCCTTGGCCTACGGGACGGCCCGCCTGCAGCAGCTTCGTGAGCATGCGGTACTGGGTGACGTTGAGCTCGCTCGCCTCGGTAAGCCCCTTCACCAGGGCTTCGTGGGCCATCTCGAAGGCGATGAAATAGGTGGAGTCAAGGTTGAACCGGTCTTTCGACGGTGCCTGGTTCGGGGGGACGGATGCCATGGGTGCCTCGTTCATCTGCGCTTCAGGCCGAGCACGGGGCGGCGGATCGCTTTGCTCGCACCCGATGCGCATCGGCTGAATGATAGTTCATTGCTGTAAGAAGCAGTATACGCCTGGTTTGCCGCGAAAGCCCGAGAAAGCGCCGACAACCCATGGTTTTCAGGTCAAGCTGCCGCCTCGTCAGGACCAGGCCGGGGTAATGAGCCCGTCGCGGTCGACGAAGAACGCCTGGTCGATTTCGGGATGGCGGCGCACGAGGGCGATGCCGCGCTCCGTGCCCAGGGCCAGCAGCGTGGTGGAGAACCCCTCGGCGTCGATGGAGCGCTCGGCCAGCAGGGTGACGCCGGCCACGTCGGTGTCGGCGGGCATGCCCGTGCGGGGGTTCAGGATGTGGTGGTAGGTTCGGCCGTCGCTGCCGGTGAAGGTGCGCTCGTAGATGCCGCTCGTCACCGCCGAGCCGTTGGCAAGGGGCACGGCGCCGATGAGCTGCTCGGGGTTGCGCGGGTCGCGCACGCCCACCCGCCACGGCTCGCCGGAGGGCTTGCTGCCGTGCACCGCCACGTTGCCGCCCAGGTTCACGATGAGCCCGCCGAAGCCGTAGGGCTCCAACGACTCCACCAGGGCGTCGGCGATCCAGCCCTTCGCGATGCCTCCCACGTCGAGCATGGCCTGCGGGTCCGCCATGCGCACAAGGCACGTCCCGCCGTCCGCCTTCTCGCCCTGCTCTGCGGCGGGTTCCTGCCACAGCTCAACGTTTCGCCAGTTCACATGCCTGGCCGCTTCGGCTAGGGCCGCCGTGTCGGCCACCTTGCCCGCGTGGAAGTCCCACAGGCGCACGAGCGGCCCCACGGTGATGTCGAAGGCGCCCTCGCTCTGCTCGCAGTAGCGCAGGGCCTTGGACACCAGGTCGTAGGTGAGCGGGTCGACGGCCACGGGCTGCCCGGCGGCGCCGTTGATGCGCGAGATGTCGGAATGGGGAAGCGTGCGGCTGAACAGGCGCTCGTAGGATCGGCAGAGGCGAATCGCTTCGAGGAAAGCGGCTTTGCAGGCTTCGGGTTCGCCGTAGGCCTCCACGTCCACCACGGTGTTGAACGCCAGGAAGCGAACGCTCGCCGGCTTGCCGTCGGCGGCCTCGCGGAACTGGGCGAAGCTCTCGTCGGGGATGGGGTCGAGCGGGCGGTTCCCTGCGAAGGCGACGCCTTTCGGCTCGCCGGAGTTTCTATTGGCTGCTGAGTTCATGGCGCCAAGTATACGCCAAGGGCCGTCCCGGCGCGCAGCGCGGCGTCTCGCGCCCAAGAACTGCCCATCTCCGCGTCCGAGCATCGCCGAATCGGCGGCTCGTGCAACGCAGCGGCTGCGCAAGGACTCATGGGCACGTGCCGCCGCAGCCCGCACAATCGGCACCTTGGGAAGAAAATCGTACGCAAGGTGCCGATTGTGCGGGCTGCGATGGTTCGGCTGCGGGTTTGCGGGCGCGCGTGACGCGCAAGCGCGAGCCGAACCTTGCAAGCCCTAGCGCGCGCCGGCCCGCGCCTGGTCGTAGGCCTTCCGGAAGCGGGCGATGTCGCGCTCGTAGGTAACCAAGGTCGAGCGGGGCTCCTCCAGGTAGAAGGCGGCATGGGCTAGACGCGGGTCCGCAGCGAGGGCGGCCAGGGCGTCGAAGCCGATCGACCCTTCGCCGATGGGGGCGTGCCGGTCCACTCGGCTGCCCAGCGCCTCCTTCGAGTCGTTCAGGTGCACGGCCAGCAAGCGCCCGAGGCCCACGGTGCGGTCGAAGTCGTCGAGCACCCCCTGCAGGTTGCCGACGATATCGTAGCCGGCGGCCCAAACGGCGCTTGCGTCCAGGCATACGCCCAGCTTATCCTTCAGCTTCACGCCGTCGATCATCGCGGCCAGCTGCTCGAAGCGCCAGCCTACCTGGTGTCCCTCGCCGGCCATGGTGTCAAGCAGCACGGTGGTTGTCTGCGTGGCCGCAAGGGTTTTGTTCAGCGCGTCGCTCACGTTGGCTACGGCCTCGTCAGCGCTGCATTCGGGGGCGCTGCCGGGACGCACCAGGTAGTACTGCCCGGGTATGTCCTCCAGGCGCGCCAGGTCCTCGGCCAGCACCATGAGGGTGAAGTCGCGCCGTTTCGCGGCGGCGCTCGCGGGCTCGACATCGTAGGGGGCGTAGCCGCAGATGCGACCTATGCCGTGCTGGGAGGCATAGGCTTTGTAGGCCTCGATGTCCTTCGGGTCGATGGCGCGCACGGCGCCACCCCGGGGGTTGCGGGTGAAGTACTGGAAGGTGTTGGCCCCAATAGAGACGGCCTCGCGGGCCATGAACAGGTAGCCTTCCCTTGTGGACAGATGGCATCCGATGGCAAGCATGGGCAACGCTCCTTCGAAATCGCGGGGACCGACCCGTCTACAGTAGGTCAGCCCCCAGGCGAAGAGAAGCGCCGCAGGTTCGCTGTCACCGTTCGGTTATCCCCCAAGCGCCCGCCTGTTGCCGCGGGCTTACGGGCGCTGGCCCATGCCGCCTTCCAAGGTGAGGGTCTCGCCGCTCATGAACTTGAAGTCGGGGTTGGCCAGCTGCACCACCACGCGCCCGATCTCCTTCTCCACGTCGCCGTAATGGCCCATAGGTGGCATGTGCACGTTGGCCTTGAAAGCGTCGGGGTAGGTCTCCTGGAAGTCTTCCAGGGCCTTGGTCCAGGCCAGAGGGCAGACGACGTTCACGTTGATGCCGTCGGGGCCCCACTCGGTGGCCGCCACGCGGGACAGGCCGCGGATGCCCTCCTTGGCGGCGGCGTAGGCGCACTGGCCGTAGTTGCCGAAGAGGCCGGCGCCGCTGGCGAAGTTGATGACGGAGCCCTTGGTCTTTTTCAGGTGCGGGTAGCAGGCCTGCATGTAGTAGAAGGTGGCGTAGAGCCCGGAGTAGACGGCCAGGTCGAACTGGTCGGTGCTGTGGTCGGCCAGGGTCACGCCGGACGCAGAGGCCTGGGCGTTGTTCACCAGCACGTCGATGCGGCCGAACTCCGCCATGGCCTGGTCGACCACGTTCTGCACCACGGTCTTGTTGTCGGCGCCGGCGTTCACGTCGGCCTGGACGGTGAGCACCTTGATGCCGTAGGCGGTCTCGAGCTCCTCCTTGGCCCCCTGCAGCTTGGCGACGTTGCGGCCGGTGATGACAAGGTTTGCGCCCTCCTTGGCGTAGGCGATGGCGATGCCGTAGCCGATGGCCCCGGGCGATCCGTCCTTGAGTTTGGCCGCGCCGGCCCCGGTAATGATGGCAGTCTTGCCTGTCAGAAAGCCCATGGATGCTCCTTCGGTCGGTTTTCGTTCGGACTGTCTCAGTGTAGCGCTGGTGGGCGCCCGCAGGCCGAGGCGCCCTCCCAGCGGCCGAATGCGCAGCGCGGGGGATCGGCCCGTGCGAGGGGGCGGGGCGCCCGCAAGGCTCATCCGCACTTGCGGGTGCCCTCCGCGCTCGATTACGGTCGCCCCTAGTGGATGCCGGGCCAGACGGCGCCGGTGGCGGGTTCGGGCACGTCGGCGTTGTCGGGGGTGGTCTCCACCACGCCGAAGGCCTTCAGCAGCCCGTAGATGTCGGTGTGCTCGATGGCCTTCAGCCCCTGGCTCATCAGCAGCTTCTCGATAAGGCTCATGTTCATGCTGGTGGCGGGCTTCCCGTCGCGCAGCAGCACCGTGGCGTTGAGCAGCGAGCGCAGGTCGAAGTAGCTGTTCCATACCTCGGGCACGCCGCGGTCGATGTCAAGCAGCGTGTAGACGGCCTCCATGCCCGTGCGCATGGAGTACTCGGTGGTGAAGATGGTGTCGCGGGGCGTTTCGGCGAACTGGCCGATGAAGGCGAAGTTCACAGCCCCCTGCGGCACCACGTCGGGGCGGTCGCCTGCGGCGCGCGGCATGAAGAAGGCGGTGATGTAGGGCATCATGCAGGGCACGGTGCTGGCGCTCGTCTCGGCCAGCTCGCCGATCTGCTCCTCGGGCACGCCCAGGTGGTAGAGCCATTCCTCGCAGATCTCGCGGCCGGTGCACTCGCGCATGGGCTTTCTCACGTAGTCGCCGGGCCTGTCGGTGAACAGGCTGTACACCCATACGCACACGGTGCCCGGCTTCTGGTCGCGGAACTGCGGCTGGCGGTTGATGGTCCAGGACAGAAGCCAGCTGGAGTCCTTCACCGACACGATGCCGCCGGTGACCACCTTGCCCGAGAGCGGGTCGCGGTGGCAGATGCGCTCGATGTAGGGCAGGATCTTGTCGTCTAGCGTGGTGATGGTGGCGCTTTCCCAGTTGCTCAGTTCGGGGGTGCTGCAGAACTTCTCGGGATGGCCGAAGGCGGGGCTTTGCGCGGCGATGCGCTTCCACAGGTCCCAGCCGTCGCCGTCGGTGAGCTCGGGTGCGAAGGCGGCAGGCGTGTCCTGGTCGCCGAAGGTTGAATGGGCAACGCAGCTGCCCGGCGTGATGAACACCAAGTCGTTCTCGGTGAGGTCTATGGTCTGGCTGGGCGCGCTCGCTTGTGAGGGCGCGTCGGCTGCGGCGGGCACGCCGGTGGCCCGGTCGCGGGATGCCTGGCCGTCCTCGCGGCGGAACACGATCTGGGTGGCAAGCTTGCGGTCGTTGTCGGCCGCTTCGCTGCACGAGAAGAAGACGTCGATCACGTGGGTGTCGAACTGGAAGTCGACCCCGTGCGCTTCCAGGTAGCGCTGCATGGGCAATATCATGGACTCGTACTGGTTGTAGCGGGTGAAGCGCAGGGCCGAGAAGTCGGGCAGGCCGCCGATATGGTGCACGAAGCGGTTGATGTAGCGCTTCATCTCAAGGGCGCTGTGCCAGTTCTCGAAGGCGAACATGGTGCGCCAGTACAGCCAGAAGTTGCTCATCAGCACCTCGTCGGAGAAGTACTCGGTGATCTTCTTGTCCTGCAGCTCCTCCTCGGGGGTGTAGAACAGGGTGAGTATCTCCTTGCAGCCGGCGTCCGACAGCCCGAAGGTGCCGTCGGTATGGGCGTCCTGCCCGCGGTCTTCCGTGGCGCGGCACAGGGAGTAGTTGGGGTCTTGCTTGTTCAGCCGATAGTAGTAGTCCAGCACGCTTAGGTTCTCATCCTCGATGGAGGGGATGTCGCGGAAGAGGTCCCACATCACCTCGAAGTGGTTGTCCATCTCGCGGCCGCCGCGCATCGTGTAGCCCAGGTTGGCGTAGTCCCAGCCGTCGCAGGCGCCGCCGGCTCGCGGGTCGCGCTCCAGGATATGGATGTGCTCGCCCGGCATCTGGCCGTCGCGCACCAGGTAGCAGGCGGCGGTGAGCCCCGCCAGGCCCGACCCTATGATGTAGGCGTGCTTGTCCTCCACGCCCTCCGGCTTCACCGGACGGGCGAAAGCCTCGTAGTTTCCGCTGGAATAGTACATAGCGCTTCCTTTCCGTCTTTCCTGCACGAGGGGGCTCCGAATCGTCCGGCCTACCCCGGAAAAGATGCTAGGCCAGCCGGCTGCAGGGTTCCACAGGGGGTACGAAGTCATTGACGAAGCGATGACGAGATGAAACGCGCCACGTGCGTCGGCGTCGCGCATAGAGCAGGCGGAGGATGGGTGCCGGGAGCGCGTGTCGGGGGGCGGGGATGCCAGGGGCGTGCGAGGGGAGGTGCATGGTGCAGACCTGGCACCTCCCTGCCTCTTAGCGACTGGCGTTTCTGCTGACCTTTCGCGGGGCACCTTAAGGTTCTTAAGGTGCATGGAGAAAAGCTTGCGGTTCGTTAAGCCTTCGGGGCTTCAAGGGGAAGTGCGATGACAAACAGAGGGCTGAACAGCGGATAAGCCCATAATGATGACGAAGCTCCCGATGGTTTAGCCAAGGCGGCCCCTCTTGGGCGAGCGCTTGGCCTGCCGGTTGGGAGACGGGTTGGTGCTTCGGGCCAGGAGGAAGACGATGCGGGAACGGGTGGGAACGGACGGCGGTGCTTCGGCGCTACGATGCGCCGCGGTGTCGCTCGCTTGTCCCGGCGGCCGTGCGCTGTGCATGCCTTCGGACGGCGCGCGGGAAGGTGGCGCCGACCTTGCCGCGGCGGCGGTTCCCGTTGCCTTGGCCGCGCACCTGTTTGCGCAGCGAGCGCTTCGCCGGGGTGCCTACGTCGTCTGGCAGCTGTCTCGCCTTCAGGAAGGGCTCGTGGCCGTGCTGGCGGCGGGCGGTATGGCCACCAGGGACTTCCGTCGGTCGCTTCTGATGTACTTCTGCCTGTTCAGCATCGTGGGGCACTGGATGGAAGTGGGGTTTTGCCTGCTGGTGAAGTGGGGCGTCCTGCTGGGGACCTACGACCCGGCCTCGGCGGTGTGGCGCAACTTGCTGAACCCGTTTCCCATCTACGGGGTGGGGATGGTGGCTTGCGCGCTGGTGCTGTTCCCAGCCCTGGCCAAGATTCGGCGAACCGTGGGCGGCTTCGGGCTCGCCCTGCTGCTGAGCTTCGCGCTGAACACGCTCGTGTGCTCGGGGCTTGAGCTTGGGCTGGGCCTGCTGCAGAACCAGCCGGACCCGAGCGGGGTGTACCCGCTGTGGGACTACACGTCCATGCCCTTCAACTTCATGGGGCAGATCTGCCTGCAGAACTCTCTGGCCTTCGGCGCGGTGTCCTCGCTCATGGCCTGGGTGGCGTTCCCGGTGCTGCACATGGCCTACCTGCGTTTGCCCGAGCATGTCAAGCGCATCTGCGCCACGGTGGTGGCGACGCTTTTCCTGCTGGCGGGGTGTCTGTACGCGGTATAAGGGCGCCTCGCGTCCCCAGCGGCCTGCGCGGCCGTGTGCTATAGTTCCACCGAGCGAAGCGCAGGGAAGGCTTCGACAGGTCGCGAACGGGAGGGCGCCATGGGCAACCAGGACAATCGCAAGGTCTACGAGGACATACGGGCCCATGGGCACCTCATCGATTCGGACATCCTGTCGCGCATCATGGGCGGCATCGTGGAGCTGGACGGCGAGTACGAGGTGCTCTCGCTGGACATAGGCCGCGGCAACGAGAACCCCTCCACCATGGTCATGCGCGTCTTCGGGCGCGATCATGCGCATCTGGCCTCCATGCTGGGGATGCTGCACGGCCTGGGCGTGGCGCCGGTGCATTCGTGCGACGCGACGACGCAGCCGGCCCCTGCCGACGGCGTGTTCCCCGAGGGCTTCTACGCCACCACCAACCTGCCTACCCAGGTGCGCCTGGGCGGCCAGTGGCGCGACGTGCCCAACGAGGAGATGGACCTGGGGCTGGTCGTTGCCCCCGACGGCGCGTCGGTCGCAGGCGTGCCCGTGGCCGAGGTGCGCGCAGGGGATGCGGTGGTGGTGGGCCAGGACGGCATCCGCGTGACGTTCCAGGAGCGCCCGCGCCAGAAGGAGGCCTTCGAGTTCATGAACTCCACGGCTTCAAGCGAGAAGCCGAAGTCCCAGATCATCCGCCAGGTCGCCTCGCTTCTGCGCGAGGTGCGCGACCAAGGGCGCGACGTGGTGGCCGTGGTGGGGCCGGCCATCGTGCACACCGGAGCCGCCGGCGACCTCATCCGCCTTGTGCGCGGCGGCTACGTGACCGTGCTCTTCGGGGGCAACGCCGTCGCCACCCACGACATCGAGTCGGCGCTTTTCGGCACGTCCCTGGGCATCGACCTGGCCACGGGGCTTTCGGTTCCCTCGGGACACGAGCACCACCTGCGGGCCATCAACCGCATCCGCGCCTGCGGCTCCATCGCCGGCGCCGTGGAGCAGGGCGTGCTGACCGAAGGGCTCATGCACGCGCTCGTGGAGACGGGCACCCCCTTCGTGCTGGCGGGCTCCATCCGCGACGACGGCCCGCTGCCCGACGTCATCACCGACACCGTGCGCGCCCAGGAGGCAATGCGCCCGTGGTGCCAGAAGGCCGGGGCGTGCCTGATGATGTCCACCATGCTGCACTCCATCGCCACGGGCAACATGCTGCCGGCCTCGGTCACCACCATCTGCGTCGACATCAACCCGGCCGTGGTCACGAAGCTGGCCGACCGCGGCAGCTTCCAGACCGTCGGCATCATAACCGACGTGGGGTTGTTCCTGAAATCGCTCGCCGACGAGCTGGGCTGCTAGGGCATCTGGAGGAAGTCCACCACGCCGCAGTGGGTATGGTAGATGGCGCCGGCCATGCGCAGGGCGCCAACGTCCTCAAGCTGGGCGAGGGCAGGGTATGCTCGCAGTTCGGCTATGGCTGCCCGCGTGTTCAGCACGCTGGCCTCGTAGGGGTCGCTCGCAGCCCCGATGGCCTCCGCGATGCGGCCCGTGACCGAGGCGACGTCGCCCGCCTCGCCGTCCAAGGCCGCCTTGATGGCGCCGCAGTGCGTATGCCCCAGCACCAGCAAAAGCGAGGTGTGCAGGTGCTCGCAGGCGTAGATGGCGCTGGCGGCCTCAACGGGCCCCACCACGTTGCCCGCTACCCGCACGACGAAGAGCTCGCCCAGGCCGGTCATGAAGATATGCTCGGGCACCACGCGCGAGTCCGAGCAGGCGATCACCGTGGCGAAGGGCCGCTGGCCGTTCTCGAACAGATCCCGGATGCGCTCAGGCGACAGGTCGCGCTCGTGGTCGAGGGCCTCCACGTAGATGCGGTTGCCCTCGCGCAGGCGCCGAAGGGCCGCATCGGGCGATACGTGGGCGTCGCCGTCGAAGTCATCGGCGGTGTAGTCCATGGCCATGGCTAGGCCCCCAGCTCCTCGCGGATGCACTCGGCCAGACGCCGGATGCCGTCGCGGATGGTGTCCTCGTCGGCGTTGGTGAAGTTCAGGCGCATGGTAGAGCGCGCGCCGGGCTCGGCGTAGAAGGGCGCTCCCGGCACGAAGGCCACGTTGCGCGCGAGCGCCTTGTCGAACAGCTCCATGGTGTCCACGGATCCGGGCAGCGTCACCCACAGGAACATGCCGCCTTCGGGAACGGTGTAGGAGACGTCGGCGGGGAAGTACTCGGCCATGGCCTCCACCATGGCGCGGGCCTGGGCGCCGTACAGGTCGCGGATCTTCACCAGGTGCTCGTCCAGGCTGTTGTGGGTGAGGTAGTCGTAGACCACGTACTGGGAGAACACGTTGGTGTGCAGGTCGGCGGCCTCCTTGGCGATGGAGACGTTGCGCAGAAGCTCGTGGTCCTTGGTGAGCAGGTAACCCATGCGGAAACCCGGGGTGACCGTCTTCGAGAACGATCCCATGACCACGCCGTGGGGCAGGTTCGTGCCGCCGATGTAGGGAAGCGACTCGCCCTCGAAGCGCAGCTCGCCGTAGGGGTCGTCCTCCACCACCACGATGTTGCGCCCGCGCAGCGCCTCGCGCACCTGGCGACGCCCTTCGGCGGTGTAGGTAAGGCCGGTGGGGTTCTGGAAGTTGGGGATGAGGTAGATCATCTTCGCCCCGGCGTCGAGGGCGGCGTTCAGCTCGTCGATGTCGAGTCCCTCGTCGGTGAGCTCCACTTCGTAGAACACCGGCTGGTTCAAGGCGAAGGCCTGGATGGCCGCAAGATAGGTGGGCTTCTCCACGATGACGCCGTCGCCCTTGTCCAGCAGCACCTTGCCCAGCAAATCCAAGATCTGCTGCGACCCGGTGGTGATGAGCACGTCGTCGGCTACGTAGTCGGTGCCGAAACGGTGGTTGTAACGGTCGGCCACCCACTGGCGCAGCTCGTCGATGCCGGCGGTGGCGGAGTACTGGAAGGCCTTGGCTCCCTGCTCGGCAACGACCCGCTCCATGGATTCCAGAAGCTTTTGCTGGGGGAACGAGATGGGGTTGGGAAGCCCTCCGGCGAAGGAGGTGACTTCCGGGTCGGAGGCGGCCTTCAGGATGCTGCGGACGAAGGAGGGGGGAGTGGCCTTGATGCCGTCGGAGAGCAGCTCGTCGATGTCGTTCATGGGAAATCCCTTCTCCTGTCGTGCGCGATGTCGTGCCGTGGTGCCTGCCATGAGGCGAATGGTCGGCGTTCCATTATCCGTCAACGAACGCCCAAGGGGCGCGGCTCCGAAGGATTTGCAGGATTTCTTGACGTGGGCGCTCGTTGCGCTTCGGGCAATGAGGGGCGAGGTGGCGCATCAGTTTGCGTCCGAATCGCACGGTTTTGGTACTGTTGTCTGCGGCTAACAGTACCAAAACCGTTCAATCCGGCCCGAAACAGCCGTTTTCGCCGAGTTGATGGTGCCAAAACCGTTCAATCCGGCCCGAAACTGTCGTGTTCGTCGGGCAAGCGTTACTCGCAGCCTTCGAACTGGGAGTTGTACAGCTGCGCGTAGAAGCCGTCTTGGGCCAGCAGCTGCTCGTGGGTGCCCTTCTCCACGATGTCGCCGTCGCGCAGCACCAGGATGACGTCGGCCTTCCTGATGGTCGAGAGCCGGTGGGCGATGACGAAGCTCGTGCGCTGGGCCATGAGGGTGTCCATGGCGTCCTGGATGAGCACCTCGGTGCGCGTGTCCACGTTGGAGGTGGCCTCGTCCAAGATGAGCACGGGCCGGTCGGCCAGCACGGCGCGGGCTATGGTGAGCAGCTGGCGCTGGCCTTGGCTTACGTTGGTGGCCTCCTCGTTGACGCGGAAGTCGTAGCCGCCGGGCAGCATCTCCACGAACTCGGCGCAGCGGGCGATGCGGGCGGCCTGCTCCACCTCCCCGTCGGTGGCGTCCAGGCGCCCGTAGCGGATGTTCTCGCGGATGGTCCCCTCGAACAGCCATGAATCCTGCAGCACCATGGCGAAGTCTTGCCGCAGCTCGGCGCGGTCCCAGTCGCGCACATCGATCCCCTCCACGCTGATGCTGCCCTGCTGTACGTCGTAGAAGCGAAGCAGCAGCTTCATGAGCGTGGTCTTGCCCGAGCCGGTGGGCCCGACGATGGCCACGGTGGAGCCCGGATCCACCTCGCAGGTGAAATCCTTGATGACCGGCGCGTCGGGCTGGTAGCCAAAGCGCACGTGGCTGAAGCTCACCCGGCCCGTGCGCGCGCCCGGCAGCTGGGGGTGCGCAGGCTCGCCCTCCTCCGGCGCCTCCAGGAACTCGAAGACGCGCTCTGCGGCGGCGGCCATGGCCTGCAGCGTGTTGGAGACGTTGGCCAGCTGGGTGATGGGCTGTGTGAAGTTCTGCACGTACTGCATGAACGCCGAGATGTCGCCGATGGTCACGCGGCCCGACACCGCCAGCATGGCGCCTACCACCACCACGCCCACGTAGCCCATGTTCGACACCAGCTTCATGAGCGGCATCATCATGCCCGAGAGGAACTGGCTTTTCCAAGCGCTCTCGTAAAGGCGCTCGTTCTCTTCCTGGAAGCGCGCCACCGCTTCGTCGGCCTTGTCGAAGAGCTGGATGACGTCGTGGCCGGAGAAGTCCTCCTCCACGATGCCGTTGACCACGCCCAGCTGCTTCTGCTGGCGGACGAACCACTTCTGCGAGAAGCGCACGATCACGCCCACCACCAGCAGCGATGCCGGCACCGTCAGCAGCGTGACCAGGGCGAGCTGCCAGGAGATGGAAAACATCATCACGGTGACGCCGATAATCTGGGTAACGGAGGTGATGAGCTGGGTGACGCTTTGGTTGAGGGACTGGGAGAGGGTGTCCACGTCGTTGGTGATGCGCGAGAGCACGTCCCCTTTGGCGTGGTCGTCGAAGTAGGAGAGCGGCACGCGGGAGATCTTCCGGGCGATCTGGTCGCGCATCCGCAGGCAGATCCTCTGCGTGATCCCGGTCATGATGAACCCTTGCGCCAGCTGGGCGCCCGCGCTTGCCAGGTACAGCCCCAGAAGGACGAGCATGATGCGGGCGATGCCGTCGAAGTCGATGCCGCCGCTGCCGTTCACCTTCGCCACCAGGCCCTCGAACACCTTGGTGATGACCTTGCCCAGGATATCGGGGCCCACCACGGAGAAGGCCACCGAGGCGACGGCCAGCATGATGGCCGTTGCCAGGCCGACCGCATGGGGCTTGAGGTAGCCTGCCAGCCGGGCCAGGGAGCCTTTGAGGTCCTTGGGCTTCTCGACAGGTCTGCCCGCCGGTCCGCGCCTGCCCATGGGACCGTGACCTCCCATGGGGCCGCGGGGCCTCGACTGCCCGCCGCCGGCGTTCGCTGCGCTGTCGGTGCGGCTCATCGGCAATCACCTCCTTCCGGTGCTGCTTCATCCTTCGCGCCGTCTATGCCCAGTTCGGCGGCGGAAAGCTGGGAGAGCGCGATCTCGCGGTAGATGGCGCAGGAGCCGAGCAGCTCTCGGTGGGTGCCCTGGCCGACCACCGTCCCGTTCTCCATCACCAAGATCTCGTCGGAGTGCATGATGGTGGCCACGCGCTGGGCCACCATCACCACCGCCGCCTCGCCCGATGCGTCCCTGAGCGCTTCCCGCAGCTTGGCGTCGGTAGCGTAGTCGAGGGCGGAGAACGCGTCGTCGAACACGAGGAACTCCGGCTCGGCCGCAAGGGCGCGGGCGATGGAGAGCCGCTGGCGCTGGCCGCCCGACACCGTGGTGCCTGCCTGGGAGACCGGCGTCCGGTAGCCCTGGGGCAGTCGCTCCACGAACTCGGAGGCTTGGGCGGTGGCGGCCGCCTGCTCCATCCGGGCGTCGTCCATGGACTCGTCAGCGAACTTGATGTTCGACTCTATGGTGCCCGAGAACAGGAATCCTTGCTGGGGCACGTAGCCGATGCGTCGCCGCACGTCGCCCACGTTCATGGAGCGCACGTCCACGCCGTCTATGAGCACGGTTCCCTCCGCGGCGTCGTACAGGCGCGGGATGAGCTTGACCAGGGTGGATTTTCCCGAGCCGGTGGAGCCGATGATGCCAAGGGTCTTGCCCGGGGCCGTTTTGAAGCTCACATGGCTGATGACGGGCCGTTCGGCGTCCGGGTAGCGGAAGGTCACGTCGCGAAACTCGACCACGCCCCGCGGCCCGTCGTCGGAGGGCCGCACGGGATGGGTCGGGCTGGTGATGGACTGCGAGCAGTCGATGACGGCGCCCACGCGCTCGGCGGCCACCTGGGCGCGGGGCAGCATCACGGCCACCATGCCCAGTATCATGAAGCTCATGACGATCTGCATGGCGTAGGTGATGAAGGCCATCATGGTGCCCACCTGCAGGGTGCCCATGTCGACACCGTGGGAGCCTACCCATACGATGAGCAGGGCCAAGACGTTCATGACGAACATGATGACGGGCATCATGAAGGCCATGGCGCGGTTGACGAACAGCTGCGTGCCCATGAGGGTGCGCGACGCGTCGTCGAAGCGGGCGAGCTCGGAATCCTCGCGGCCGAAGGCGCGGATGGGCATGAGGCCTTCGAGCATGTCGCGGGAGACCAGGTTCAAGCGGTCCACCAGCGACTGCATGCGCTTGAACTTCGGCATGGTGACGCCGAAGAGCACCCCTAGCACCGCTAGGATGACCAGAAGGCCCACGCCGACAATCCACTCCATGCCCGAGCGGGTAGCCGTCACCTGGATGAAGGCGACGATGCCCATGATGGGGGCGAGCATAATCATGCGCAGCAGCATGACGGCCACCATCTGTATCTGCTGGATGTCGTTGGTGGTGCGCGTGATCAGCGACGCCTGGCTGAACTGCCCGATCTCGGCGGGGGAGAAGCCCATTACGCGCCCGAACAGCGTCTTTCGGGTGTCGCGGGCGATGGAGGCGGCGGTTCGGGAGGCCACGAAGCCCACGGCCACGGTGGTGACGAGCGTGCCCAGGCACAGCCCGAACATGATAAGCGCGATGCGTCCCAGGTAGGCGAACTGCACGTCCTGAAGATCGATGCCCTGGGCCTCGTACTCCCGCTGGACGAAGGCGACGGCGCGTTGGGAGAGCATGGAGGCCGACACGCCGCCCATGGCGTCGCTCAGGGCGCCCGCCGCCCGCACCAGCTCGTCGCGTCCGACGATGCCGGCGTCGTAGAGCTCTCGCACGCCGTCCAAGGTGAGCTTGCCATCGCTGGTCTCTAGGGTTTGCTGGAAGGCCGCGAGGGCTTTCGCGGTCTCGGGCGCTGCCGCCGCCTTCTGGAGGTTGGCGGAGGAAAGCGTGCCTCCCAGGTCGGTCCCGCCGAGCCGGGAGGGGTCGACGCCCTCCTCCAGGGAAAGGGACACGCATTCGGGAAGCGTCATTATGCGCGCGATGGCGCCGGTATCCGGCGCCGCCTGGGCCTCGGTGCCCGTGTAGGCACGGACGCCGTCGCCGTTCGCAGGGCCGTAGGCGGCGTCCACCGCCTGCGCGTCGTCGGCGGTCATGAACATCTGCAGGTTGGAGAGCTCGCTTTCGCGGATGGTTTCCGGAACGGGGCTCGCTATACCTCCCTGCTGCAGGCCCACGTCGACGATGTCGCTCATGTAGGTGGGCAGGGACAGCTCCAGCGTGGCCTGCACCGCCAGCAACACGGCGCAGGCAAGCACGGCGAGGGTATGCCCCTTGAAGAAGCGCAGGAGCTTCATCGGCCCTCCTTCTGCGGTAGGTGCTGGTCCCGGGCAAGCTCGGCGAGATGCTTGAGCACCCGCACGCCGTCCCGGGCGTCTTCGGGGCCCAGCCGCTCGAGCATCCATGCGGTGCGCCGAAGCACGGCCTGCTCATGGGCGTCCGTTACCGAGCGCCCCTTCTCGGTGAGACTGACCACCACGCCCCGGGCATCGCTGTCCGAGGCGCGCTTCTCCACGTAGCCCTTCGTCTCCAGCGCGGTCACGATGTTCGAGATGCGCCCCTTGCTCAGGCCCGAGCACGCGGCGAGCGCCCCCGGGCTGGATTGCCCGCCTTGGCGCGCGAGCAGCCCGAGCACGATGGGCACGCCGCGCGTAGCGTCCATGAGGTCGCCGGGCAGCTTTGGATGGGGCGGGGGCGGAAAGGAGGATGCGTCCTGCGCATCGTCCGGGCGGGGGATGACGTGCGGGGGATGCGCCAGGGGCGGTCGGTGCCCGCCGGGGCCCGGATGGCGGTGCAGCAGGGGCACGAGCCCCATGACCTCGCGGGCGAGCTCTTCGTAATCGACGGTTTCGGACGGGTCGGCCTGTTTGCCCATAGCGGCTTGCTTTCTACTCGATACTATTTTCGGCGCTAGATAGTATCGCTTAGATACCAGTCATGCAACCCCTGTTTTCGAACCTTCACGAACCTGTAGGGAAGCCGGGGCCGCGGGAGGTCTCGCCCCGAAGCGGCGCGACGGAGCGTGAGCCGGGCCGGCGGCTCGTTCGCGCGAGGACGGAGCTGTAGTATCATTTTGGCTTCGAAAGCCGGCGAGTTCGGGAAAGGGGTGCCCATGCGCAGCAAGGAGATGGCGAAGTTGGCCGGCGTATCCGTGCGTACGCTTCGTCATTACCACAGCCTTGGCCTGATGCCGGAGCCCGAGCGCTCTGCCAACGGCTACCGGGACTACTCGCCGGCAGATCTGGCCAGGCTTCTGAGGATAAAGCGCCTCGCCTCCCTGGGCTTTTCGCTGTCGCAGGTGGGAAGCCTGCTCGAGGATATCGATGGCGAGTCGTCGCAGGTGGGTTGCGCATTGCGGGGGAGTACGGCGCAATCGGCCCTCGACGAGCTCGATCGCGAGCTCGAGCTGCAGATAAAGGCCCTTGAGCGGCAGCGGAAGATCGTAGCGCAGCTGAAGAGCGAGGGGCTGTCACCCGACGTTCCCGTTCGCTTCGGCCGGTTGCTGCAGCGCCTGCAGCGGTTCGAGAGCGTTTCCCTGGCGTCGGGGGACGAGCGGATGGCTCTGCTGCTGGCAGGGCACCTCTACACCGATTCCGAGATGAGCGAGCTGGAGCGCGTCGTCGACGCCTTGGAGGACGAGTCGGTGGCAAGCCGGCTTGCCGAGGTCGACCGCCGCTGCATGGCGCTGGCACCCGATGCCTCGAAGGAGGAGCGGGACGCCGTCGTGGAGGATGCCCTGTCCGTGCTGCGCCCCTTGCTGGAGCGCTTCGACGCAGCCAACTGGTCCGGGGAGCAGACCGAGCGCGACAGGCTTCTCGACGAGGCGGCGAACGAGGGCCTCAACGCCGCCCAGCGGGATGTCACGGGGCGCATCGAGGAGGCTATAGCCGCACTGCTCTTGACGGCTCCATGATTCGTTCACAGCGTGCTTGACCCCGACGCTGCGTCATAGTTTTTACTGACTTCCCGCGAAATCGAAGGGAAGGAAGCCCTATGAATGCGAATGTCTCGAACCGCGCCCGCGCCGTTTGCCCGCGCTATCTGCTCTCGTGCGCGTTCTCGCTGTTGGGAAACTCCGTGGCCGGCGTGATTCTGCCGCTGGTTCTGCTCGCCACCACAGGCGATGCCCTGGCTGCGGGAACCCTGGCGCTCATCTGCGCCGCGCCCCAATTCCTCATAGGGCTCGCGGGCGGGGCCCTGATAGACCGTTTCAACCGCAGGGACGTCTCCGTGGTCTCCGACGTTCTGTCAGCGGCGAGCGTGGCGATGCTTCCCGTGGTCGATATGGTATGGGGTCTGTCCTTCGGCTGGTTCGTGGTTCTCGGCTTGGTGGGCGCTGTGGGCGACATCCCCGGCATGACGGCTCGGGACGCGCTTCTGCCCGCCGTATGCGAACGGGACGGCAGGAGCCTGCAGCGGTTCATGGGGCTTACCCAGTCCCTCGATTCGCTCACGGTCATCGTGGGGCCGGCGCTGGCAGCACTGCTTCTGGGTGCTTTCGGCGGTCCGAACGCTCTGTGGTTCACGGCCGCGATGTCCCTGGCTGCTGCCGCCATCACGCTTACGATCCCGCGGTCCGTGGGCAACGTGGGGCCCGCGATCGCCGAGGGGCGGGAAGGGAAGACAGGCTGCAGCCGGACGAATCTGGTCCGGGCCGCGCTTGCGTCCCTTTCCGACGGCGTGCGCATCCTGTTCAAGGGGGATGCCCTGCTGCGCGCCTCTATGATGCTCACGTTCGGCATCGTCATGGTCATGGGCTCGTTTCAGGGGCTCGTCCTGCCGGTGCACTTCACCGCTCTGGGCTCCCCCGAGCTGCTGGGCTTCGTGCTGTCGGCCATGTCTGCCGGGATGCTGGTCAGCTCGCTTGCCTACTCGGCCCTGGCCCACAGGCTGCGCCGCCGGACCTGGTTCGCGCTCTCGCTTGCAGGCATGGCCGCAGGCATCGTCGCCTTGGGGCTGCTTCCGGACTTCCCCCTGCTCGTGGGCGCTGCGATTCTGGTCGGGCTTTCCGCCGGTCCCGCCTCGGCGCTGCTGGGATTCTTCGTGTTCGACCGCATTCCCGCGCAGAACCGCGGGGCGGCTCTCGGAACCCAGAACTCGCTCATGCTGGTGGCTGCGCCCTTGGCCGTGTTCGCGACATCCGCGGTGGTCGAGGGGATGGGCCGGGGGGTTGCTGGCGTGGTCCTGGGAGTCGCTTGGCTGGCCGTCACGCTGTGGGCGCTTTGCACGCCCAGCCTGCGGGACCTTGGGGATGTTACCGAGACGGACGGACGCAGCGCTGCCGCGCCTCGCGGGGGCATCGAAGGCGAGGCAGCCTAGGCGCTGAAGAGCTTTCGCAGCTCGCCGCCGAGCTGCTTGCGGGCGAGCAGGCAGATCAGCAGAAGCAGAAGGAGCGTGCAGAGGACGCTTGCGACGGCGAAGGCTGGCTGCTCGACCAGTCCCGTGGCCAGGGCGGCAAGCGGAACGAGTCCGAGCGCCAGGTCGTAAAGAAGGTACTTGGCGTAGGCCTTGACGAAATCGCTGCGGAACCGGACGACCATCGCCGCGTTGACCAAAAGCGCCACCATGTTCAGGAGCGGGACCGCGTAGGTTGCGGCGAAGGGGCTGCCTGTGGCGGCAAGGAAGGCGAGGGACACGGCCGCGAGCACCAGGTAGGATCGCTCGAAGGTGCGGGGCAGGTCGGGGGAGTGCACCACGATGTTGCGGGCGAACAGACAGCCCAGGACCACAGCTGCACAGGAAACGGCAGTGACCAGGGGATCGGCGCCGCATCCGACGCAAAGGGCCAGAACCGCCGCAAGTGCGACGAGGGCCGCTGCCGCAAGCGCGCGCCTGGCGAGCCTCTTCGGGCGCACGGCGGTGCCCTCCCCGTCGCCCACGATGCTCAGCCGTCCCTCCACCCCCATCTGCTCGAAGGTCGCGAGGAGGGCCTCGACCACATCGTGGCGTGCGAAGACGCTCGATATGCCGATGCTCAGGACGTCGTCGAAGGTGCAGACGATGAAGTTGAGGCCGCGGGTGGAGGTGAGGATGTTCACCTCGCGGACGTAAGGGTCGGTGGCACCCCCCAGCTCGATGCGTCCCAGGCTCGACATCGTGGTGGTCACCTCGCGGGCGGCCATACGCTCGGCGAACGAGAGAGCGGCGTCCTTGACGAACAGGGGCGCGATGCGGATGAGCGGGTTCTTCTCGATCTTCACCATTCGGTTCATGCGGCGCTTCAGTGCGTCGGGCTGGGTCTCGCTCGTCATCTGGGCCTGCACGTGGCGGGCTATCTCCTCGAGCGGCTCGTCGTCGCTTCCGGGCGCGTAGTCCACGAAGGCAAGGCCGAAGAAGTTGCGGGTGGTTTGCGATCCGAAGAGGGCGCGCAGGTCGACGGGGACGTCCATGCGGATGGAGCGGGCGCGCTCGGATTCGGGCATGGTCGAGCGGATGGCGACGATGACGGCGGCTATGAGCAGGGCCGTCACGCGCACGCCCATGGCTTTGGCGATACCGTGGACCTGGCCGGCCGAAAGATGGTACTCGAAGAACGCAGGGTCGGACTCGTCGCGCCATCCTCGCAGATGGTAGACTTTCCTGCTGGGGCTTTTGCCGGCTTTCTCCGGCTCGAAGTGCCTGGTGAAGCTGTCCTCGTTTCTCCGTTCCCGGGACACGGCGGGAGAGGGGCTCGCATCCTCGACGCCGTAGCGCACCCGGACGTAGGCGCCCAGGAGTTCGCGGAAGAACTCCAAGGTGCCGCGGCCGTCCGAGATCATGTGCGAGACCTCAAGGTTGATGCGGTCCTGGAGAAAGGTTACCCGAAACAGCGTGCTGGAGCTTCCCGTATGAAGCCCTGCGCAGATGGAAGGCGATTCCGGCTGCACCGCCGGGGTGCTTTGCGCGGATTCCAGGTAATGCCAGAACATGCCGCTGCGCAGCCGCACGTTGAAGCCGGGATGGTTCTCGACGGCAAGGTCGAGGGCCCTCTGCAGCGCGTTGGGGTCTACGGGATCGACCATGACGGCACAGAAGCGGAACACCGTCTGCTGCGCGCGGCCTGCTTGGGAGGAGTAGAACTTCCCGACGTTGTCTAGTCTGTACCAAGCAGCGTCAGCCATGCGTCGTCCTTGTCCTCGGGAATGGACTCGTCGTTCAGGAAGCCCTCGATGATCTTGTAGGTGTCGCGGACGAAGCCGAGCACGGTGGGGTAGAGGAAGTAGCCGTGCACTGCATCGAGCATGCGCACGCATGTCACCTGGTTGCCGTCCATTTCCAACCGGGCGGCGTAGGCTTCCCCCTCGTCGCGCAGCGGGCAGTACTCCGCGGTGACGACCAGGGTGCGTGGCTGGTTCGAGAGATCGGGTGCCAGAAGCGGTGCGAAGTAGGGGCTCTCGTAGTCCGCCGGCTTGGCCAGGTACATGCCGATGTAGCCCTCCACGTCCTTGCGGGTCAGCAGGTAATCCTCGCCGTTTTCCCGCAGCGACTCGAAGATCGACGTCTCGCTGTGATCGTCGTAGGTAAGCGGGTAGAGCAGCACTTGGGTGCGGCAGGCGAAGTCGCCACGGTCCCGGGCCAGCAGCGACACCACCGCGGCTAGGTTGCCGCCGGCCGAGTCGCCGAACAGCACGATGTGCTCGGGTTCGACGTCGGGCAGGATCTCCTTTGCGAACAGCTGGCACGCCGCAGCGTAGCAGTCCTCCACGGCCGTGGGGAAGCGGTGTTCCGGCGAGCGACGGTAGTCTACGGCCACGACGCGGCGCTGCAGCTTCACGGCCATGCGCATGCAGGTGTCGGCGTAGAAGTCGACGGTGCCGTTGGCCCAGCCTCCGCCGTGGAAGAGCAGGATCGTGCCCTTGTGGTCCTCGCTTACGTGCAGCCCCGACTTAAGGGAGAAGCCTATGTCGAGCGGCGTGAACACCTTCAGGGGGATGGCGTAGCCGTCGCGGGCGGTCGCGACGGCCTCGTCGATGCGGCATCGGGGGTCCGCGATGGTGAGCAGGCCGCTTACCTCCTCGGCCACGCGTTGGGCCCGGTAGTCCTCCGTTATGTCTCCGCGCATCTTCGTGATTGCCTTCACGGCCGCCAATGCTACCTTGTTCATAGGTTCCTGCGCTTTCCTGGCACGGTCGGTCCCAAGGCCCTCGGTCTTCTACGGGCCATGATACCCCATCGGGCAGGCGCCATCCGGTTCGGTCGGCATCCTGTAACGCGGGCGAACCTTCTCACTCGACCTCCGCACTGCGGATGTCCGGAGGCACCTTTGGCCGATTGGGAGCCGTGGCCCAGGCGCGGCCGTGATACTCTTCGCACGATTTTGCCTTGGCGCCGACGCGTCCGACATGGGCTCGCAGCGCCGCGTTTCTCCGAATCGCCCAGAGAGGAAGTCCTATGTCCCGCCTTGTTGTAGAGGCCCCGGAAGCGGCGCGGGTTCGGCAGGATGCCATCGCCGAGTTCACGGCCCGTCGGCTCACCTCGCTGCCGCCCGAGCAGTGCCCGGTGGATTTCACCGCCTCGCTCGTGCGCCTGTTCCTGTCGGATTCGTGCGGGAAGTGCACGCCGTGCCGCACGGGGCTCGCAACCGCCTCGTCGCTTCTGGACGGTATTCTGCGGGGGGAGGGCTCGCCCGAGGATATCCGGGCACTTGGCCAGGTTGCCCGCACCATGTACGCGGCCTCCGACTGCGCCATAGGGTTCACGGCCGGCAAGGCGCTGCTGGACGCCCTCGACGGTTTCGCCGGCGACTTCGCGTGCCATGTGGAGCACGACCGCTGCTCCTGCAAGGCCAAGCCCGCGGCTCCTTGCACCCAGACCTGCCCGGCCCATGTGGACGTCCCCGGCTACATCGCCTGCATTCGGGCGGGGCGCCTCGACGACGCCCTGCGCGTGATCCGCAACGACAACCCGCTGCCCACGGTGTGCGGCTACGTGTGCGAGCATCCCTGCGAGCTTACCTGCCGCCGGTCGTTCCAGGACGACGCCGTGAACATCTGCGGATTGAAGCGCTACGCGGCCGACCATGCGCAGTGGAGCCCGGCGCCGGCGTGCCTGCCCTCCACGGGCAGGGCCGTGGCCGTGGTGGGCGGCGGACCTGCGGGCCTTACCGCTGCCTACTACCTGCGGCTGATGGGCCACGCGGTCACCGTCTTCGACCAGCGCGAGAAGCTGGGCGGCATGGTGCGCTACGGCATTCCCGACTACCGGCTTCCCCAAGAGCGGCTCGACGCCGATATCGACTTCATCCTGAGCACCGGGGTTTCGGCGCGCACCGGCTGCATCGTTGGGCAGGACGTTTCCTTCGACGAGTTGGCCGGCGGCTTTGACGCGGTCTACATCGCCATCGGCGCCCACAGCGACAAGAGCCTGGGGCTTGAGGGCGAGGAAGCTCCCGGCGTGGTGTCGGCCGTGGAGTTCCTGCGTGGCGCCGGCAGCGGAAGCCCCATGGATTTAGCCGGCAAGCGCGTGTGCGTGGTGGGCGGCGGCAACGTGGCCATGGACTGCGTCCGCACGGCCAAGCGCCTGGGCGCGTCATGGGTGGAGTGCGTCTACCGCCGCCGTATCGCCGACATGACTGCCCTTGCAGAGGAGATAGAGGAGGCCCAGGCGGAAGGCTGCCAGATCACCCAGCTGGCGGCGCCGGTGGGCATACAGCTGAACGCCGCTGGCGAGGTGGCCGGACTTATAGTGCAGCCCCAGGTCATCGGGGCCATGGGCCGCGGCGACCGGCCGGCTCCCTATGCGGCCGACGTTTCGGCGCGCACCATTTCCTGCGACGTGATCGTAGTGGCCGTCGGCCAGGCCATCGACAGCTCCGCCTTCGCCCACGTAGTCAAGACCGACCGCGGATGCATCATCGCGCGGGAGGACGCCTCCGTCGCCGACGCCCCCATGCCGCTGTACGCGGGAGGAGACGCGGTGAGCGGGCCGGCGACCGTCATCAAGGCCATCGCCGCCGGCAAGGTGGCGGCGGCCAACATCGACGAGGCGCTCGGCTTCGCCCACGATGTGTTCGACGAGGTGGACATCCCGCCGGCCCGCCCGGCCATCGGAGCGTGCGGTCGCGTCAACCTGAAGGACGTGGCCTTCGCCGAGGCGGCCTGCACCTTCGACCTTGCCAAGATCGGCATGTCCGCCCAGGAAGCGGCCCAGGAGGCCAGCCGCTGCTTGCGCTGCGACCATTACGGCTTCGCCGCAACGCGCACCGAGGAGGTATCCGCATGGTAAACGTGACCGTTGACGGCAAGGCCCTGGCCGTTGCCGAGGGGAGCACCATCCTGCAGGCGGCCGCCCAGGCCGGCATCGCCATCCCCACCCTGTGCTACTTCGCCGACCTCAACGACATCGGCGCCTGCCGCGTGTGCGTGGTGGAGGTGAGGGGCGAGGAGCGCCTGGCCGCCGCCTGCAACACCGCGGTGCGCGAGGGCATGGAGGTGGTCACCGAATCGGAGGCCATCGCCGAAGCGCGCGCCACGGCGCTGCGCCTGCTGCTCTCCCAGCACGACCTCAACTGCGCCTACTGCCACCGAAACGGCACCTGCAAGCTGCAGGGGCTGCTTCTGGAGTACGGCGTGGCCGAGCGTGACGGGTGGGGCAACGTGGTGGAGACGGGCCAGCCCCGCTTCGCCAAGCAGCTTCTGCGGGGGCGACGGGCGAAATGGCCGGCCGATGCCATCGTGCAGCGCGACACCAACAAGTGCGTGAAGTGCGGGCGCTGCATCGCGGCCTGCGATAAGCTGGAGAACATCGGCGTGTGGAGCTTCGTCGGCACCGGCGCCTTCTCCAACGTGGGCGTGGCCGACGGCCTGTCCATGCGCGAGGCGGGCTGCGTGGCCTGTGGCCAGTGCATTACCCATTGCCCCACCGGGGCGCTCACCGAGCGCGACGACGTGGAGCTCCTGAAGGCCGCCATCACCGACCCGCATATCACCACCGTGGTGCAGATCGCCCCGGCCACCCGCACCTCCTGGGGCGTGGGGCTGGGAGCCGACGACGGTGCGCTGGACGTCGAGGTCATGGTGGCCGCCCTGAAGCAGCTGGGGGTTGACTACGTGTTCGACACCTCCTTCGCGGCCGACCTGACCATCATGGAGGAGGGCACCGAGCTTCTGCACGGCTTGGGGGCCGGCGAGCCCGACGAGAACGGCATCACCTGGCCCTTGTTCACCAGCTGCTGCCCCGCCTGGGTGCGCCGCGCCAAGGACCGCCATCCCGACGCCTTGGCGCACCTGTCGTCGGCGAAGAGCCCCATGATGATGCTGGGCGCGGTGATCAAGACCTGGTTCGCCCGGAAGCAGAACCTGGACCCGGCGAAGATCTACTCCGTGGCGCTCATGCCCTGCACGGCGAAGAAGCACGAGGTGAAGCTGCCCATGGAGTCGAACCCCGGCATCCCGGACATGGACGGCTCGCTTACCACGCGCGAGCTCGTCCGCTGGGTGCGCTCGTCGGGTATCGACGTGGGGGCCCTGGAGCCGCAGCCGCTGGACAACCCCCTGGGAGCCTACACCGGCGCCGGCGTGATCTTCGGCACCACCGGCGGCGTCATGGAAGCGGCCCTGCGCACCGCCTACTTCGTGGCCACCGGCCAGCTACCGCCCCCCGACGGCTTCGAGTTCGCCGCATCGCCCCACGGCGGCTGGGTGGAGGCGACGTTTACCATGGGGGAGTCGTCGGTGTGCTGCGCCGTGGCCCACGGCCTCTCCAACGCCGAGGCTCTGCTGGACGCCGTGCGCGCCGGCAAGGCGGAGTACGACTTCGTCGAGGTCATGGCGTGCCCGAACGGCTGCGCGGGCGGCGGCGGACAGCCCATCGACGGCACGGAAAGCGAGCGCGGATTGGAGCGCGGGCAGACCTTGCGCAAGCTGGACAAGACCAAGCTGCCGCTTCGCTACTCCCATGAGAACCCCCAGGTTCAGGCGCTCTACAGCGAGTACTTCGGCGAGCCGTGCTCGGAGCTGGCGCATCATCTGCTGCACACCGTGCACGTCGCCGACTAGGCGCGGGCGCATCCGAAGAGCGAGGAAGAGAGCGCGATGAAGAGATTGACGAGGGCCTTGCTGGCCGCGATGCTGCTGGCGGCGCTGGGGCTGTGCGGCTGTTCTGCGGGTTCTGCCGGCTTGCAGCGGCCAGCCGAGATGGACGGGGCGGGCAGCGCCTCCGAGGCCGATGCCGACGCCGCAGCGCAGGCCGACGAGCTGCGCATCGGGTCCATGAAAGGCCCCACCTCCGTGGGCCTGGCATCCATGATGCAGCAGGGCCAAGGGCAGTTCACCGTGGTTGCCGCCGCCGACGAGCTGACGGCGCTGCTGCTCCAAGACGAGCTGGACATCGCGCTCGTGCCCGCCAACGTGGCCGCCCTGCTGTTCCAGCGCACGGAAGGCCAGGTGCAGGCCATCGACGTCAACACCCTGGGCGTGCTCTACGGCGTGTCGCTGGACGGCTCCGTGGCCTCGGTGGGGGACCTGCGCGGCCGCACCGTGTACATGACGGGCAAGGGCACCGTGCCCGAGTACACCTTCCTCGCCCTGCTGGAGGCGGCGGGCATGGGCGCCGGCGACGTGACGGTGCAGTTCTGCGCCGAGCCGGCCGAGGTGGCGGCGCAGGTGGCCCAGCACGACGACGCCGTGGGCATCCTGCCGCAGCCCTATGCGACGGCCGTCACGGTCCAGAATCCCGACGTGAGGGAAGTGCTCGACCTCACCAAGCAGTGGGCCGAGCTTACCGGCGGCGAGCGGGGGGACTTGGTCACCGGCGTGACCGTGGCGAAGACCTCAACCGTACAGGATCACCGCGACGCGATCAATACGTTCCTGGCCCGCCACGGCGAGTCGGCGGCGGCAGCCAACGCCGACCCCGCCTCCATCGCCGCCACCGTGGCCGAGCTGGGGATCATCGACAGCGAGACGTTGGCCGAGAAGGCCATCCCGCGCTGCAACATCGTGTGTCTGGTGGGCGAGCCCATGCGCCAGGCGCTTTCGGGCTACCTGGAAAGCCTCTACCGGCAGAGTCCCGAAGCGGTGGACGGCGTCCTTCCCGACGCCAGCTTCTACTACGCCGCGCAGTAGCCGTCAGGCCGAGGCGGGCGATTCAGGGCGATGAGGCGTGCAACTCACAAGGACAATCAGAGGGCGGGCGAGGGCTCGAAGGCGGCTTTTGCCCTGTCGGCCCTTGCCTGGGTGGCGCTGTGGGCTGCGGCGGCCGCGGTCGTGGGAAACTCGCTGCTGCTGGCGGGGCCTGGCGAGGTGCTGCGGGCTTTCGCCGAAACCGCCCTTGCGGGCGATTTCTGGCGGGCCGTGGGCCGGACGAGCGTCCGCATCCTGTCCACGATGGCCGCAAGCGCGGCGGCCGGGACCGTCCTTGGCCTGGCTTCCGCCCGCTTCCGCCTGCTGGGCACCTTCCTGGCCCCGCCCTTGCTGGTGATGAAGAGCGCCCCGGTGGGCTGCGTCGTGGTCGTCGTGCTGGTGATGTCGGGGTCGGCCGGGGCCCTTGCGGCCATCGTGGCCTTCGTGGCGCTGCCTCCCTTCTACGTTGCTGCCCTGGACGGCTGCGCTGCCCGCCCCCTCCTTGCCGAACAGGTGCTTCGCCGTGCGGGAGCGGGCCGGCTGCGCGTTTTTCTCAGCTGCACGTGGCCGGCTATGTTGCCCTTCTTCCGCGCCGCGGCCAAAACCGCCGTGGGGCTTTCCTGGAAGGCGGGCATCACGGCGGAGCTGCTCTGCGTGCCCCTGGGGTCGGTGGGGGCTGCAGTGTACGCCTCGAAGCTTACCCTGGACATGCCGTCGCTGCTCATGTGGACCGTCGTGGTCATGGCCTTGGGGTGGGCGAGCGAGAAGGCGCTGCTTTGGCTGCTTGGGCTTACGGGCGCAAGCCCGCGGTGGGCGGTGCGCCTGGCACGGCGTCGCGTTGCGGCGGGCGGGCAGCCCCCAGCGTCCCTGGAGGTCGATCGCGCGACGTTCGGCTACGGGGATGCGCCGGTGCTGAGCGATGTTAGGCTGACGGTCGGCCCCGGTGAGCGGCTGTGCCTCATGGCGCCCACCGGCGCGGGCAAGACCACGCTCGTCTCGCTGCTTGCGGGCATGGGGAGGCCGCAGAGTGGCAATGTGAGCGCCCCGGCGCTGTTGGGCGTCGTGGCCCAGCGCGACACGCTGGTGGAAACGCTGACCTCTTTCGAGAACGTGCAGCTGGTCTGCGGCGAATCGGTGCCGCCAAAGCGGCTTGCGGAGGAGCTGTCCTGCTTGCTTCCCGGCGGTGCGCTCCATCGGCCGGCATGCGAGCTTTCGGGCGGCACGCGCCGGTTGGTCCAGATCGCCCGTGCGGTGTACGGCCCCGGCTGTGCGCTGGTGATGGACGAGCCCTTCGCGGGGCTCGACGAGCAGGCCAACGAGCGGGCGTGCGCCTTCATCCTGGCCCATCAGGGCGGCAGGGTCCTGCTTGTCGCCACGCACCATGCCGCCGACGCCGAGCGGCTGGACGCTTCGGTGGCGACCTTGGACGGCGCGTTGACGCGGTCGTGTGCGGGCCGTGTAACGCTTTGCGGATAGGTCACCCATAGGCAACAGTCCCGTATCCTTTTCAACCCAACCCGCAGGAAACCACTAGGCTTCTCCCTGACGTGGAACAAGTTTGAAGGAGACGCAGGTCATGGGACGAAACGTCCGAGTCATAGTGGTGGGGTGCGGCGCCTTCGGGTCCGCCGTGGCCCGGTCGCTGTCCTCAGGCGGCAACGAGGTGATCGCGGTGGATATGTGCGAGGAGGCCTTCGATCAGCTGGGTGACGACTTCGACGGCGAAACCGTCACCGGCGACGGCAGCAGCGCGCTGCTTCTGCAGGAGTGCGGGGTTGAGCGCGCGACGCATCTGGTGGCCGCCACGGGCCATGACGCCACCAACCTTCTGATAGCCGAGCTCGCAAGCGAGGTGTTCGGCGTGCGCCACGTGCTGCCGGTGGTGGACGACGAGTCCCTTGTGGAGATCTTGGAGGACCGAGGCATCGAGCCTCTGTGCCCCCATCGCATCTGCGAGGAGGAGTTTTTCCGCCTGTCCAGGCTTGCGCGGGGGACGGGGGGCCTGCGATGAAGGTGGTTATCGTGGGAGGGCGCTCCCGGGCCGACTACCTGATGGGGGCGCTTGCCGATGTGGCGGACAAGATCGTGGCGGTGAACAACGACCGGGCCTTCTGCGAGTACCTGTCCAGCCGCCATGACGAGGACGTGGTCTGGGGCGACGGCACGAAGCGGGTCGTGCTGGAGGATGCCGGCGTGTCCGGGTTCGACGTGGTGGTGGCCCTTACGGCCTGCGACGCCGACAACCTTGCCATCTGCCAGGTGGCGAAGCGCTTCCTGGGCATCCGCTACCAGCTGTGCATCGTGGCGAACCCCGAGAACGTGAGGGCGTTTCGGCGCCTGGGGGTGACTGCGGCCATCAGCGGCACGGCCGCGCTTGCCCAGGCCATCCGCGACGCCATGGCCGAAGCCCGCGAGAGCGTCCCCGGGGCGGGCGAGGGCGCTGCGTTCGAGCGGAGCCTTGCCGACGCCGGCTCGACCGGCTCGTTGCGGGGCTCATGGCATCTGCTGAGGAAGGGGCGGGCGTGATGTCCGGCGCATCCCGCGCTGCGGCCGAGCTGCTCTCCCCGGGAATCTTCGACGTCTTTCCCGGCCGCGGGTCGGGCTCGTTCTCCCCGGTGGCCCGCTACGTCGGCACCGCCACCATGTTCATCGGCATGGCGGCCTTCGTGCCCCTGGCAGTGCTGTGGATTCGCCCCGACGAGGTGTCCTTCGCCCCGTGCTTCATCTTCCCCGGCCTGTGCGCCATGGCCTTGGGCTACCTGCTGCGTTTCGCCACGGAGAAGGCGGTCCGCGGGTTTCGCCTGTCCAGGCGGCAGGCGGCCGTGTGCACCTTCCTGGTGTGGCTGCTGGCTACCGTTGTCTACGGCGCTCCCTTCGTGATGGGGGGCCTGCTCACCCCCGACCAGGCGTTCTTCGAGGCGGCAAGCGGGCTTACCACCACGGGTTTGAGCGTGGTCGACGTGGGCTCGTGCCCCGACATCTTCCTGTTTCACCGCAGCCTCACCTGCTATCTGGGCGGCGTGGGGCTGGTGCTCATCCTCACCTGCGTTGTCACGCAGACGGGGGGTCTTGGGGTGTACAACGCCGAGGGGCACACCGACCATCTGCTGCCGAGCACCGCGAAGACCGCCCGGCTGATCCTGCTCATCTACACGGGTATCATAGCCGCGGGCGCTGCGGCCTACGTCGCCGCCGGCATGACTCCTTTCGACGCGATCAACATCTCCATGTGCGCGGTGTCCACGGCCGGCTTCGCCACCCACCCCGAAAGCCTCGCCTTCTGGCAGAGCCCGCTCATAGAGTTCATAACCATCGTGCTCATGATAGCCGGCGGCATGAACTTCCTTCTGCTGTTCCTGCTGTTGGAGCGCAAGTTCAAAGCGTTTCTCACCCACATAGAGACCCCGCTGTACTTCGGCATCATAGCCATGGCCACCGTGGCGGTGTCGACCTTCTTCCTGGTCCAGGGCGTCAGCGCCGATGCGGGCCAGGCGTTTCGCGACGGGGTGTTCCAGGTGGTGTCCGTGCTCACGTCTACGGGGTTCCAGACCATCCCCTCCTTCGTCGACCTGGGCCCGGCGCTTCTGTTCGTGTTCATGCTGCTGATGTTTTGCGGTGCCGAGGCGCGCTCCACGTCGGGCGGCATCAAGGTCTACCGCGTGGCGGTGGCCTCCCTGGGGCTTAGCCAGTCGCTTCGGCGCCAGTACGGCAGCAATCGCATCACCAGCATCAAGATCAACCGCTTCGGCAAGAGGTCGGTGCTCACCGATGCCGAGGTGTCCGAGGCGCAGACGTTCGTGGCGCTCTACCTGCTCGTGTTCGCGGCGGGCACGTTCCTGTTCATCCTGTGCGGGGCCACGCTTCAGGAGGCTGCCTTCGACTTCGCCTCCTGTCTGGGGAATGCCGGCGTGGGAACGGGCTTTCTAAACTCCGCGTCGGGCCCGGCACCGCTGATCATAGGGGCCTTGGGCATGCTGTTGGGGCGTTTGGAGATCATCCCCATGTTCGTGGGCGCCTCTGCGTTGCTCTCGTTTGCGGTAGGAGGGGTTCGTCATGGAAGGTAGGATGCTTGTGCAGGGTTCCCGACAGGCAAGGCTCAGGCGCATAGGGCGCAACCTGGGCATCGTCGCACTGCTCTACGGCGCCGGCATGGCGGCCGTGTGGGGGTTCTCCCTCATGGACATCAGCCCGCTCGTGGTGTTTCCCGTGTTCGTGCTGGGCATCCTTATCGCCAGCCTGGAGTCCGATTCGGGGCTGTGGGGGGCGCTTCTGGGGCTGGGGTACCTGCTGTCCTACGACTTCCTGTTCACGGCGCCGATCTACCAGTTGAAGGTGCTCGGGCGAAACGACATGGTGGCGCTGGCCATATTCCTGGTGGTGGCGTTCATCATGGGGGTCGTCACCCACCGCATGCGCCGGCAGGTGGCTGCGGCCGAGCGCACCACGGCGGCGCTGCGCAGGCTCAACCGATTCGGGGCCGAGCTGATCGACAGCGCCAGCGCCGAGGAGGCCGTCGCGGCAGCCGAGGGCTATCTGACGGCGACGCTGGGATGTCCTGTGGCGCTCACGCTGGGCCGTCCGGCGCTCGAGCAGGGCCAGGCGGCGTTGGAGTGCTACGAGCAGCACTGCGCCACCGGCTGCGGCGAGCTTGGGTATCGGGGATGCCGCGAGAAGTACCTGCCCTTCGGCATAAGGGGCCGCATCCTGGGCGTGGCGGCCATCGACTGCTCCCAGGCCGACCTCGACCAGGCGGACCTGTCCCTTGTCACGTTCGTGCTGGCCCAGACCCAGCTGGCCGTGGAGCGAAACCGGGCGGAAGCGGGGGAGGATGCTGCCGTCGGCGGCGCAGGGGATGCGCCCGATGGCGCGGGGGATGCAGCCGCGCGCGCTTCCGTCCGGTAGCGCAGGGGGGAGGGCGTCCTTCGCGCGCCTTCTAGGACTTGGGCTTCTCGGCTTCTCGCTTCGCGGGCTCCTCGCCGAGCAGCAAGCGGGCGTGAGCGATGGCCTCGTCGATGCAGCTGCAGAAGTGCTCCTCGCCTACGAGCTCCACGAACCCGGCGCGTCTCATGGTCTTCAGGGGCTGCTCGTTCACGTGGGAGAAGATCAGGCTCACGCCGTGGGCCTTGCAGTACTCGTAGAGGTTCTCCAGCGCGTTCATACCCGTGGCGTCCAGGGAGGGCACGCCGCGCATGCGGATGATCAGGTACTTTGTGAACTCCTTCACCGAGATGTCTGCGATGCGCTCGGTCATGCCGAAGAACATGGGCCCGTTGATCTCGTAGACGCGTACGCTCTTCGGAAGCTCTCGCAGATGCGTCACCTCGGAGTTCTCGTCGCAGTAGTACTTCCAGCCCTTGACCTCGGTCTCCTCGCTCACCATCTTCATGAACAGCACCACCGTGATGAGCATGCCTACGCCGATGGCCACCACCAAATCGAAGACGATAGTCAGCGCGAAGGTGAGCAGCAGCGTTGCCACGGCGCCCTTCGACGCGGTCTGGCACAGGTGCACGAAGTTTCGCCAGCCGGACATACCGTAGGCCACGTAGAGCAGGATGGCGGCGATGGTGGGCATGGGGATGAGCGCCGCGTAGGGCATGAGGAACACCAGCACCAGCGCCAGCACCAGCGCGTGCACCATGCCCGAGATGGGCGTTCGCCCGCCGGCCTTTACGTTGGCGGCGGTGCGCGCGATGGCGCCGGTGGCCGGGATGCCCCCGAACAGGACCGAGGCGATGTTACCGATGCCCTGGGCGCACAGCTCGGTGTTGGCGCGGTGGTGGGAGCTGATCATGGAGTCGGCCACCACGCAGGACAGCAGCGACTCGATGGCGGCCAGGATGGCTATGGTGACCCCGTTGGCGAACTGGTTGCGGAACAGCCCGATGTCGAGCTGGGGCAGCTGGAATTCGGGGAGGCCGGCGTTGATGACGTACAGATCCCCGATGGTGCACACGTCCAGCCCAAGGCCGTGAACCAGGCCGATGCCGACGAACAGCGCCACGGGCGAGCTGGGGATGCGGCTGCTTAGGCGGGGGAAGAGGAACAGCACGACCAGGCAGATGGCGCCCACGAGGCAGGCCTGCATGTTCACGGTGGAGATGTTGGCGGCCAGGGCGGTCAGCTTCTCGGTGGTCTCCACGGTGGCAGTGCCGGCGGGGTAGGTAAGGCCCAGCAGGTCCTTCAGCTGCCCGATGGTGAGCGTGACGGCGATGCCCGCGGTGAAGCCGGTGGTGATGGTGTAGGGGACGTAGCGGATGACGGCGCCCATTTTGAACAGGCCCATTAGGATGAGGATGATGCCGGCGATGATGGTGGCGGCCACCAGTCCTTCCATGCCGTCGGTGGCCACGATGCCGGCTACGATGGTGGCGAAGGCGGCGGTAGGACCGGATATCTGCACGCGGCTGCCGCCCAGAAACGCGATGAGGAAGCCGGCGATGATGGCGGTGTAGAGGCCCTGCTCGGGGGAGACACCCGACGCGATGCCCAAAGCGATGGACAGCGGCAGCGCCACTACAGCCACCACGACGCCCGCCACGATGTCCTTCGGGATCTGCTCCTTGAGCTCCTGGGGGCTGGAATGCTTGATGATGCTGAAGAGGATCGGCTTGATCTTGTCGCGCTGCTGCATGGTGTGGGCTCTCCGGTCGTCTTGTACGGGGCGTCCTCGCAGGCTTGCACGGATGGGGCCTGCGGCAGACGCGAAGGCGGATTCTACCGCTGTTGGTCGGCGGGGTGGCGCGAGACGGCGAAACGTCTAGGGGAGCGGTCGCGCGCGGCTCCTGCGGCGGTGCGGGCCGGGCTTGCGGGCGGGGTGGCACAGCGCGGCAGGTGGTGCGCCGCCGGTCTGCGCTGCGCAACGGGAAAAGCCCGCTCGGGGCGGGCTTTTCCAGGGAGGGAGAGAAGGCGGCTATCCTGGGCTAGGCCTGGATGTCGCCGGTCAGGAAGCGGACGGCATGGCGGCCGAAGGTTATCTGGCGGCCCAGGCAGTTGCCCACCAGGTACACCGGGTAGTTGCCCGAGTAGTAGCTGCCGGAGCAGGTTCCCACGGCGCACAGGCCCTCGATGGGGTTGGCGTCGGCGTCGAGCACCTGGGTGTCTTTGTTGATACGCAGGCCGTCAAGGGTGGTCAGCAGCGCGCCGCCGAACCAGGCGCCGTAGAAGGGAGCGGTGCGGATGGCGGACAGGCGGTAGGCCTCCTTGCCCATGTCCACGTCCTCGCCGGCGTCGTAGAGCTCGTTGTAGCGCTCGATGGTGGCCAGGAACTGCTCCTTGGCCTTCCCCTCGAAGCCCAGCTTGTCGGCCAGCTCCTCAAGGGTGTCGGCCTTCATCATGAGCCCCGTGTCGATGTACTTCTCGGTGTAGGCCTCGTCGACGGTCTTGTCCTTCAGCGTGCGCTTCCAGGTGCCGGCCGAGCAGCCCTGGCTCTTGAAGCGCTGCACGTCCTCGGGGGCGTTGGCGTCCATGATGAGCGCCCACACGCCGCCGGGATGGTTGCTGGCCGCATGGCAGATGGAGTCGTAGTTGCAGCTCTCGTTGGCGATGCGCACGCCGTTGCGGCTCACCTTCAGGAACGGCTGGCTGCCCAGGTTGAACTGCCCGCCGGTGGCGAACATCGCGTCGGGGCCGTCGCTGGTGTAGCCCGCGTCCACGCCCGGCTCCACGATGCCGCGGTCGAAGATCATAGCTGCCGGGGTCTTGTCCATGTCGGCGCCGGCCCACAGTGCGGCCTTAATGCCCATGCCGGTGTTGTTCTGGTTGTAGTTGGTGCTGGTCACGCAGGCCGGGACGATGGGGTTCAGGGCGCGCACCATGTCGGCGTTGGCCGGGTAGCCGCCCGTAGCCAGGACTACGCCCTTGCTGGCGTTCACGCGCACGTAGCCATCGGCGGTGTCGAAGATGGCGCCTTCCACGCGCCCGCCGTCCTGACGGATAAGCTTGACCAGGTCGTAGCCGTAGTCCACCTCGTGGCCCATTTGGCCCAGAATCTCGGTCATGGCTTCCACGTGGGCGATGTTGCGGCCTTCGCCGTTCAGGAACGTGTGGCACTCGGGAGGCATGTAGTAGATGGTGCCGCCCGCATCGCCCTCGCCGCCGTTCTCCACAGCGACGGTCACCTCGCAGGCACCCAGCTTATCCTCGTAGAACGCCTGGAGCCACTCTACCGTGGGACCGCTCTCCTCGACCCAGGTCTTGGCCACGGAGGCGTCGTTCTTGAAGGAGGCGTAGCGGTTGAGCTCGTTCAGGATGCGGCCCTTGTCGATGGTCTGGCCCGTGAGCTCGCTGGTGAAGCGGGAGTTCACCGCGCCCACGTCGAAGTGGCTGGCCGCAGGCTCGGTTCCCTTCTCAGCCAGGATGAAGTCCACGCCCAGGTCGGCTGCGGTGGCGGCGGCCATGATGCCGGACATGCCTGCGCCCACGATGAGCACCTCGCAGTCGCGGGTGCTTGCGATCTGGTCGTCGGAGATCTCCGGCGCGGTGCCCAGCCAGTCGTTGGCCGGCGTCGCTGCGGGAGCGGCTGCGGCGCCGGCTGCGGGGGCGTCGGGCTCGGCCACGGCGTCGGTCTGCGCCTTGGGGGCGCATCCGGCCAGCCCCAGCGTGGCGATGGCCCCCGCGGCGGCGGCCCCGGTCAGAAACCCGCGGCGCGAGATGCCGGAAGTGCTGTTCTTCATCGTTTCCCTCCTCGTTGCGGCCCGTTTCCGGGCGCTGGTTTCAAGGCATCGTTTCCGTCGGTGCGAGCGCATCGGCGCGGTCGCTGCAAGTCGCGATGCCCACGGTTCGGCTTGCGGAAGGCATTCTGCCAGCGCGACGGATCGCCCGTCGCCCCCCACCGAGGGGCATTTGAGCTGAAAAACCCATACCCCACCGTGGGGCATTCTGGGGTTTCGCGAATGATTTGCGTTGGAGATGGCGGTAGAATGCCCTATGAGAAGAGAGGAGCCTCATGGCCACACCTACTTCATCCGACGGCGTCGAGCCGGCCGGTCCCGGTCCTGCTGTAGCGCCTGCCTTGGTCGCCCTGCGCTGCTTGGTCGCCCTGGTGCTGCTCATGGCGTCGGGCGGCGTTATCAATGGGACGATCTACGCCAGCATGGCGTCGTTCTTCGCTGTAGGGCGAGAAATCGCCACCTGTGCCAATGCTCTTGCGTTCGTCCTTCTGGCCGTGGTCGCCCTGCGGCGTCCCTCGCTGCTCGACGGGCGGGCGGTCACGGCGGCGGTTGCCGTGGCGGTTGTTGCGGGGGCTCTGTGCATGGCTGCCGGCGTCTCCTTGCGCAATCCGCCTCTTCTGCTCGCCGGGCTTTTGTGCCGCTCTGTCAGCTCGGCATGGGTCACCGGTATGTTCACTGTGGCTCTCAGCACCCTTCCCACGGGTCGCGGCGTGCTGCTGGTCACCGCCGGGGGCGCTGTGCTCTCCGGTGCCGCGGGCCTTCTCATCCCCGCTGGCTGCTCCGTTGCGGTGGCCTGCGCGATTCTGGTGGCTTGCACGCTCGTGCCCTTGGCGCTGGTGCAGGGTATCGCTGATCCTTCGCTTGCCTGCATCCGCCGGGGCGGGGGCATCGCCATGCGCGACCTCAAGGGGTTCGCCCCCTTCGCGCCCCTTGTGCTCTGCATGTTCCTCATGGCCGTGGCATCCGGTTACGCCATCGCCTTCAACCAGCAAAACGACGCTCCCGTGGTCAACCTTGCAGGCGATGCCATCGTGGCCGTCGTGTTCGTCGGGCTGCTGGCGGCCAGTCCGCGCAAGAGCGAGGACTTGCTGTTCACCCTCTCCGTTCTGCTCGTGGTGGCCGGATACCTCGTCGCCCCCTACGAGCTTGTTTCCGCCGGCGGGTTCGCCAATGCTTTGCTGGGCGCCGGAAGGGATTGCTTTCATCTGCTTCTATGGATCTTGCTCGCCTTCGTCGGGCGGCGCAACCTCTTCATGCTGCTGCCCGTCGTGGGGTTCGTGCGTGCGGCGAGCAGCCTGGGAACCGACGTGGGGGCCATCGTCGGCCATGCGACGAACCGGCTGATCGCAAGCGATCCCCAGATTGCGAGCATCATTGCCAGCGTCATGCTCTTCGGCTTCGTGGCCGTGCTTTGGGTGTGCTTCCGGCGGTTCAGCTTCACCGACGCCGTGAACGAGGTGAGGCTGGTCACCTCGCCTGAGATCGAGGGAATCGGCAGCCGCATCGATGATGCCTGCCGCATCCTGGGCAAGCGGTGCGGGCTCACTCCGCGCGAGACCGAGATACTCGTCTTGTTGGCCAAGGGACGCGACGGCAAGTTCGTCGCCGAGAAGTACGTGCTGTCCTACCAGACCGTAAAGACCCACATCAAGCACCTCTACGCGAAGCTGGACGTCCACTCGCGTCAGGAACTCATCAACCTGGTCGACCAAACCCAGGCCGCCATGGCCGCCGACGCAGCTAAGGACGAGCGGGCGGAGGGGTAGGGAGGCGGGCGCGGGGCAGGTTTTCTAGGCGAGGCCCTCTAGGAGCTGGTCGATGGCGGCGTTCACGGCCTCGGGGTTGTCGCAGTTGGAGTTGTGGCCAGCGTTCGGAATCCAACGGACCGGGTTTCCCGTGTTCTTCTCCCATGCGCGGTTGTAACGTTTGGCCGAGCCGGCGTGGTCCTCCTGGCCGCAAAGTATGACAAACGGGCAGTCGATGCGGCAGGGACGGTCCGCGGCGACGGCGTCGGCCAGCACGCGGTATCCGTGTGCGGCGAGTTCGCAGTACTCGCGCTTGGTGTAGTCCTGCATCATCTCGCCCATGAGGGCTTGCCCGTACTCCGTGGTGGAGTTGTTGTTGGCCCCCAAGCTCACCAGGCTCTTCCAGGGGAACGAGAGGAACATGAGCTTGACGTGCCGAAGGGCGGCGAGCTCCCAGCCCGTGTAGTAGCTGCGCTGCAGGGGGCACGAGTCGACGGAGACGAAGCCGCGGGCCTGGCCGGGGAAGAGGTCCATGAACGCCTGGGCCGTGTAGCCGCCCATGGACTGTCCCACGAGCACGAGACGGCCGGCGCCTTCCTGGGCGAGTATCCCATGCAGGTAGCGGGCCAAATCGTCCATGGTCCAGGTCAGCGCGAAGGGCCGCGAGCGCCCGTGCGAGGGGGCGTCCCAGGTAAGCACGTTCGCACGGCCGGCGAAGTGCTCAACCTGCTTGTCGAAGAGCCGATGGTCCGCCGTGAGCCCCGGCAGGAATACGAGCCAGGGCAGGGAGGGGTCTGCGGTCTGGCTGACCCAGTAACGGATTGCGCCAAGCGGCGTCTCGTAGGTGCGCTCAGCGAGCAGGGTGGGGGACGTATCCTGTTCGTTTTTGAGGAGGCTGTCCTTTGCATCCGGCAGCCCTTGCGTGTGCTTGCTCGCGTTCGAGGATGCGATTTCCATATGCCGCCCCCTTTGCAACGTAAGCTGACCTCTTGGGCTTCAGTTTATCAGGAGTTTTGTGGCGCTTCAAGCTATCGCGAGCGGGTCCGCATCGATGACCCTCAAGCAGCATGAGTCGACATCATGGGTAAGCCACAAACGCCGATTTTCACAACAGTGGATAAGCGTTCGAAATCAACGGTGTCAAATTGACATCGTTGCTCTGAACTGGGAAGATTCCCGAAAAAAGGATATCGTCCATCACGAGTAAGCCGTCTGCGACTACTCTGCTTTAGTTAAATCCCACCGCCTCGGGCGCTTCCTGGTAGGTTAGTCGGGCGGCCTGCCGGCGACGGTGACCGACCCGACGCAGTCGTAAGCGTCGAGTGCACGCCCCCCTCTCCTCCGGAGGGGATATATAGTCCTCCCAATCCTCAGGATTTCCCTCGCACCCCCGTACCCGTGTTTTCTGCTAAGCAGGATTGACGATTTCGTCGATGAGAGCGCTCTCAACTGCATAAGAAGAGTCCTGCATGGAGATTCATCTGGAATATTGCGCAACATTCTTCTCGATTTATGACCGATAATAGTTAGAATTGAAGATGTTTTCTGGTGAGCATAGAGCATTAGTATTTGATTAGCGTTATCCAACGTGCGGGTTATAGGAAAGGAGCGTTGTGTAACAATGACGAACGAAGAGATCATGCAGGTTGTTAAGCCTGCAATATGTTCCCAGCTCAAAAGCCCCGCCTCGGCACAATTTCCGATCGAGATGATATCCATCGTCGGAGATGACCAGAGGGGGTACCGCATCGAAGGCTTTGTAGACTCTCAAAACAGTTACGGCGCGATGATAAGAAATGATTTCACAGCAGACGTTGAAATCAAGAACGGATTCCCAACAGTCAAATCTTCGTCCGTTGGCGTACAAAAGAGCATTCAGGATGCGAAGAGTTTCGGCGCAAATTATCTTGCTATTACTATTTTTACGATTGTGGTCGGTGCACTTCTGTACTTTGCGATTTCAGCGTCGGTTAGACTTTGATGAGTTTTTAGGAGGGCTTTATGGCATTCAAAAGAATGGAAGGATTTGCAGGGAGCATTCCGCAAGCTTTTATTGACGGACATTTGAAGGCATGTCCTATGTGCGGAACAAACCATCCTCATTGGAGCATCGATATGAAGATGCAAATGAAGCTAGAGGGCAATCTGTATTTATTCAAATGCGAACAATGCGACGGGGTCATAAGTTCGCCGGTACCCGATGTCACGGGATTCAACAATACCGCGCTCACCACCACGGGGCTCATCAAAAGACTCTCTGGAAAAAAGAACGGTGTCATATATATGACGATTCGCGATACCGGAAATAACGAGGACTGGAAGTCTCGAGTAGGGGAAGAATATACGCTTGAGGACCTTGCTAGAATGGCAGCGGAAAAGGCGGAGAACGAAAACAGTGGCGCGGACGGCTTAACCTATTACTAAGCACCAATAGAAGGTCGTCAGAATCCGCGCAATTATATTGAGGGCGGCCTTGAATTGCCATCTCGAAATGGCATTTAGCGTTACCCCAGGCAGTCTTGGATTTAGTTAAGATCCATGTCCTCGTATTTGCCATGTCCGTTTAAAAGAGGGGATACGTGGAACGGGATGTTCGGCAGTCCTTTGACTTGAAGGGACTACTCACATAATACGATATCCGGGAGAATGTCACTGTCTTGGTCGTGCGCGACCAGCGTGAGCAGGTAGTACCTGCCCCTTATGTCATCGCTGCCTGATTCATCTAAGAAGATGCTCGCCTTGCGCAGTTACCCCCCCCAGCCGGGGAAAACGTCCCGCCGCTTGGAAGAAACTCCTATTCGGAATCTCCATGCTCTATTATGCGGCCTTCACCCTGCCAGGGGCACCCTGCCAGGGGGACGGGGATGATGGCATGAAAGCGTGTCCACCCTGTCAGGAGGACGGGGCGCTATTATGAATGAGGGGATACTTCACTGCTTCCGTTGCTATGCGAAGGTATCCCACGGATATACCCCCGCAACGTTGCAAAGGAAGATCAGGAGACGGAAGAGGAAGCGATTCGCCTTGCCAATAAGCTCATTTCGAGCGAAAACAGAGATCTGAATTATCAAAAATTCGAAGAAGACTTCGATGCTTTAATATCATCGACTAGTGGATATATCAGCTATCGTCTCGAGAACTTGAAATATTCCCTAATCGACGACGCAGAAGCTCGTAAAGGTCTTCTGATATACGGTGAAGGAGGCATAGGGAAACTTGCTTCCTATACGAGCTCACGCAAAAGCTTAAAGCAAAGCATATGCCCTTCTTGGTCGCTTTTAATTAAGAAGGAATAATCAAGCTTAGCGCATAAACTGGAACTCTCTTATCGCAGCATATCCAGATGGCTTCACCTTGATAATTGATGCATGTGACGAACTTGATGATGATGCCGGTACTGTCAAATTTCATGCGCGAATTGAGGCAGCCGCCAGCTTGCCGTCGGCATGATCACTCGTCCAGCAGCGACACGTCCAGATACCTCCTCGACCCCCAATCGCTGTCCGTCACGTACTTCAGCCTGGCGGCGACCAGCATCATCGCGCTCTTGCCGTCGGGAACGTGCCCACCACGCGCGTGCGACGGTGGATCTCGCGGTTCAGGCACTCTATGGCATTCTTGGTGTGGATGCGTCACCAGTGCCGCATGGGGAACCTGGTGTAGGTCAGCGTCTCGGCCACGCCGTCGCGCACGCACTTAGCTGCAGCCACGAGCCTCATCCCGTCCAGCGAATCAGCTACCGAGCCGGCCTTCTCCAGGCTGGCGTCAAGGGATTCCTGCGCGTGGATCGCCTTGAGCATCGCCACCACGCCGGCTCTTTTGGACTCAGGCACCTTGGCCAGCGCGTTGCGGTAGAAGTGCACCGTGCAGCGCTGGTAGGCGGCTTCCGGGAATGCTTCGGCGACGGCGCCGGTCATGGCTGCGGCCTTGTCACCGGCGAACATCCTCACGCCCGAGAGCCCGCGACCCTTGAGCCAGGAGAGGAACTCCCGCCAGCACTCGGCCGACTCCGTGAAGCCCTCGGCGGCGCCGATGACCTAGCGGTAGCCGTCGTCGTCCACGCCGATGGCTATCATCACGGCCACGTTCTCGAAGGATGCGCCTCAGGCGCGCTTGAGGTAGATCCTGTCGACGAACACGTAGGGGTAATCGCAGGTCAGCGGCCTGCTCCTTCACTCTTCGACGGCCTCGAGGGCGCGGTCGTTCAGATTGGAGACGGTGGCGGCGGACACAGATGACCCCCACAGGACCTCGCCCACGTCCTCTGTCCTCCTGGTCGAGACCCCCGACAGGTACATCTCGATCATGGCCTCCTCGGCGGGGGTCTCGCGGCGCCTGTACCGCTCGATGATGGCGGTTGCGAACCGCATTCCCTTGAGCTTAGACATCTTGAGCGTCACCTGGCAGGAAGTCGTGGTGAGCCCCCGCTCGTAGTGGCCGGCGCGGTACGCCTCGCGGTCCGCCGTTCGCTCGTAGCGGTCGGCGCCGATCAGGTCGTCTGCCTCTTCCTCGGGAAGGGCGTTCAAGGTGCCCTCCACCGTCTAGTGCACGAGCTCTTTGAGCTCGCCGCGCATGGCGGCCTCGTCGAATGTTACGATGGGACCAAACATGGTTCTGCCTCCTGGTTGATCGAATCTAGACAACTCAGTCATACCAACGGCGGATGCCATGTCCTTTGGTATCTTGACTATGCTGCTGTCAAAGTGCGCAAGAGATTGTACGTTACCCAGAAGCGAGTTCTGGCTCCTACGTGGGCGCTGCTCGGTATGATGCCTTTAAGCCGAAGGAAGACTCATCTTCGGACTCAAAACCAGTCGTTCGGGCGCCATATTTCGTGTGTTGGCGGCGCTATAGCCAATTCTGATTTCGCTGGTAGTGATTTTCCAGTCACCAGAAGGGGCATAGAGTTTATCTACCAAAGCGTCCACGTCGTAAGTCACTATCCATCGGCCTTCGTAAGATTTAATACATTTGGCCAATTCTTTGTGGTCGCAATCAGTGAAACTATTTTCATAAAGCTCAGGACCTTTTTGCACGTAAGGCGGATCGAGATAGAGCAAAGAAGAGGGGCCTAGATTCGGTGCAATGTCTTTCATAAAGTCGAATATATTAAGGTTGTGAAGTTCAATATCTTCTGCGCGTTCGGAAATCATGCGGATCTTTTTACAAAGTGCATCTCGGTTAAACCGAGCATCTATTTTGTAGGTCCCTGTCTGGTCCTGCCCGCCAATTACGCCACCAGGAAGTATGCCGGAACGATTTGTGCGGTTAAGATAGAAAGCGGCCAGTCCTAAATCTAATGAAGGGCTAGTGGAGTTGTGGTATATGGCGCGGCAGACGCGCCATTGGTCCACGTTCAATTGGACTGTCATAATATATTCGCAAAGTTCGTCAGGATGATTTACTACGGCGTTCCAAATACTGTACACAGCCGGATCGTAGTCGTTCAGCACTATTTTCGACACATCGCCTTTTATAAGGAGTTTTAATGCTAGCCCTGCACCTCCGCAAAAGCCCTCCGCATAAGTGCACCCACGAAGACTGTTTTCGTCGATTAACGAAACAACGAGAGGATATATTTTCGATTTACCTCCTGGGAACCGAAGCGGTGTGTAAGTAATCGGCATGAGCGCACCTCCCTCTGACCTGTTTATCGACGGGCTTGTTATTTCTTAGTGTGTTCTTTGGGCATTGGCATGATGTCCGCAGATGTTCTTTTTGCTACTCGATTGTATGCGGCAGTGAAGGCTTCAATGAAGTTCCACGCAAGATCGGGGTTGACTTCTGTCCACATCTTTACAACATCTGCATCACTGAAAATAGACTGGTTGCCTCTAAGCCATGCCTTGAACTTGTTTCTTTCGGTGCTCTGGTTAGAATACACTGAAGAGAAGGGGCCATTTTCTACTATAGCTTTGTGCGTGTAATCGTATGGGGCTAGATTTCCCCATATTGGATCAGCAATCTCCGTATTTTCCAGGTAGCTCCAAATAGTCTGTTCGGGGCGAACGTTTCCAGGAAGTCGTACTATGTTGCCTGCATCTCGAACATACATACTTGGGATTTTTTCTTCAAGCTCCTGTTCGGGGACATCTCCGTCAAACACTACGATTCGGTCTTTCATATATGGATAATCGTGTCTGTAGAGCTGCATTAGCGTATCTTTGCCAAAGGGCGCATCAATAAGATGAATTCGTGGGCTTAAAACTGGATACAGAGCTTCTATAAGTTTTTTTGTAAACCATCGTGCTTCTGCATCTTCGCAGAAAACGCCAACCTTTGGCGATGAGACACCAGGTGTCCTAATGAACAAATCGTTAATCATTGTGTGCCAAGATGGATTTCGTTTGATTTCGAGTAGTCTGTTGGCATCGGTTAAGTAGGCAATCTCGATATCGTTGGGTTCTTTCGTAGGTGCAGGGCCTATTTTATTGGCTAAGTAATCGAGTATTACTGTGCTGTGCGTGGTAAAGACAACCTGGAAATTGTCTTTTCCTGACTCTTTTAGCAAGAGGTCAATCAGTCTACGTTGCGCTGCAGGATGTAAAGTGGCATCAATTTCGTCTACAAGAAGCAACCCTCCATCCCAGTCGCCGCCCAGAGTTCTCGCAAGTTTTTTGAAGGAGAGAACGGCCATTAGTATTTGTCCGAGATTGTCCTGTCCTGATGAGTTGGCAGAAGGTCCGTAGTTTTCGGTCTCGATGCCAGTTCCACGTTTCCTGGACTGTGCTATATCAAAGTTGCTCACAGACTTTATCTCGGCTGAGGGGATACTGAGTATCTCGGCATATTTCTCGATGAACCAATTGCGATCTTCTGTTGATGCCCACCGTTGCGCATGACGCTTCAGTGTTTTGGTGTCGGCCTCCCCAAGCGGGTACAGTCGCGAAAGGCCAAGATAGATTACCGGCGATTCAAGTTTTGCCTCTGTTGTCTTGCCGCTCGGAAGCGTTCGCCTGGGAATTACCCTAAAGCGAGTCCCCTTGTTTTGCCAAGCCGTTCTAAAAACTACAGACTCTTTGCTTCCACGTTCGACGTATTCCAGGTTTATTTTGCAGCCAGTGGGATCGTGTTGGGGAGAGCCCGAAAATAATTCAGAAAACTCGCCACGAAACGATTTGTCCATATATGTTTTGTGGCCGCGCAGCTCAGAAGAATTGGCAAGTAGTCCTATAATTGTCGACTTTCCAGTTCCGTTGTTGCCTGCAATTGCGGTCAGTTTTTTGCCAATAATAATCTCGCAGTTTTGAAACTGCCGAAAATCCTCGATATAGAGACGAACGGCTTTCATTTTTCAAGCTCCTAGCGCGAATCTCCAAACACTATGTCCACACCTCGTTAATGATAAGGGCTACTAACTTCGATTGTCTCACAAGTGAAGGGCGGTCGACTGAGATGATCCCGTGTGCCCATTTGTGGAACAGGGCTTCAAAACTAAATTTTCCGTCTATCCATTCTGAGGCGAGTGCCATGTCATTCTGTTCAACTGCATCAATTTTGACCTTAATGGCGGGTTTTGCCACGTCTTTCATAAAGCTTTTAAACGCGCTCTCGCCCTGATCCGTGCCAATTGATTCGTAGTATTCACGGGCTGTTGTTTCCATGAGCAAACGAAGAGAAAAGCCTAGTATTGGAAGGAGGTGCGAAAGATCTTCTGGATTGCGTAAATACTGCTGGTCGATCCACTCAATCGCTCTATAGACATCATTAGACATACGCCCCTTTGGTCGCAGGATTTGGCCAAACATTGCATCATGGTTGATTCTGCTGACTGGTTTTCTGCGTGGAGCAATTATCTCACCATGACTGTCCGACTGATGAAAGTCGTTCTCCAATTCGACCAAACTAGCTGTGCCAGCACGGGATGCGCGTGAAGATTCGTCTCCCCGTGACTCGTTTTCCGTCTCATCGACAACCTCGATGCTTTTGTCTGGCAGAAATAGGGGTTGTTCGGGGTTGCCAGAGCCAACTCGCCTCGCTGTTTCTTCAATGAGGCGGATTCGGTCTGTCTTGCTGTATATTGGGGCCACGCCTTCGCGTTTTACCTTCTCAAGCACAGCGAGGAGCAGGCCGTCGCGTCCTCCCAAGTAGTGTGCGCTGCTCCCAGATACTTCTATATTGAGCGCCTGTCTCACTTCGGGAGTGGATATCAATCTGCCAAGGTTTGTCGCAGGGATATTTGCTGCAATGGCGAGTATGTTGTCGAGGCCGCGCAGTTTATGTAGGTTCTCAACCAGAGAAATTGCACGCGCGGATTGCTGATTGCCTTTTTGAGAAAAGCGTGCTCTCTGGGCCGAGTTCCATTTGACTGTGCCTACGCCTTCGCTTTCACCACCATGGCGCAGAACAAGAAGCCTGCCTATCTCTTCTTCGTTGTCGCTGACGTAACACTCAACAAGGCGGTGCTGTTCCATTGCAGTCTTCAAATTGCTAAATTGTTCAGTCAGATTTTTGAAAGGGCTTGGAACTAAGCTACTCTGCAGAGCAAGCTTAATAGCGGTAACGCGACGATTGCCCTCGCGGACGCGATATGTATTTGTGCCTTCGATTGGGCTGACAACTAGAAGCTCAGAGGCATTGAGTCCGTTGCTGGCAATGTCCTGCGCGAGATTTAGAATCTTGTTTCCAGAAGCCAACGATTGATCTTCAAGAATCGAGAAAAGAGCATCGTCTTCGGTTGACACCGCTTCGAACCGCGGGTTCTCTTCATCTACAACGAGGAAATTGATGTCAATCAGTTTTCGTTCGCCCATAGTTTAACTACCTGTCAATCAACCAGATACTTCTTTCGAGATAATGAATTAAGACTACCACCAAACAAGCTAGACCTTCCTTGTCCAACTCTCTTGAAGAAGGCAAAAGCTCCGAGGCTCGTCTGCTAATTTCTTGTCAAATGTTGCCTACTCCCACTCGATCGTTGCGGGCGGTTTGCTGGTGATGTCGTATGCGACTCGGTTTACGCCGGGGACTTCTGCTACTATACGGCTGCTGATCTTGGCCAGCACGTCGTAGGGGAGGCGGGCCCAGTCGGCGGTCATGGCGTCGCTGCTTTCCACGGCTCGCAGGATGATGGGGCGAGCGTAGGTGCGCTCGTCGCCCATGACGCCCACGCTGCGTACGTCGGGGAGCACCGCGAAGTACTGCCATACCGGGCGCTCCACCTCGGCGCCGCCGGCGCTGCATCGGACCAGCCCGTCGGACTCGCCGTACGCTGCCTGCTCGGCTATCTTCGCTTTCAGCTGCTCGTTGTAGGCGTCAAGCTCCTCGCGCACTATGGCGTCGGCGTTCTTCAGGATCTCCAGCTTCTCGCGCGTCACGGTGCCGATGATGCGGATGGCCAGGCCCGGCCCCGGGAAGGGCTGGCGGTGCACGATGTGGTCGGGCAGCCCCAGCGCCGTGCCCAGCGCGCGCACCTCGTCCTTGAAGAAGTGGTCCAGCGGCTCGATCAGGTCGAAGTGCACCCCTTCGGGGAAGGGGATGAGGTTGTGGTGGCTCTTGATGGTGGAGGCCTTGCCGCCGGTCTTGCGGGCGCCGCTCTCGATGATGTCGGGGTAGATGGTGCCCTGGGCCAGGTACTTCACCGGGCGCCCGTCGCAGGCAAGCTCCTCGGCCACGGCGAAGAACTCCTTCCAGAACTGGGTGCCGATGATGCGCCGCTTCTCCTCGGGCTCGCTCACGTCGGCCAGCAGCGCGGCGTAGCGGTCCTCGGCGTGCACGTGGATGAAGTCCACGTCGAACTGCTTGGTGAAGACCTCCTCCACCTCTTCCGGCTCGTTCTTGCGCAAAAGCCCGTGGTTCACGAATACGCAGGTCAGCTGCTTGCCGATAGCCTTCGCGCACAAAGCCGCCACCACGGAGGAGTCCACGCCGCCGGAAAGTCCCAAGATCACGCGGTCGCCGCCCACCTGGCCTTTGATAGTCGCCACCGCGTCTTCCACGATGGAGTCCATGGTCCAGTTGGGCTCAAGGCCGCAGATGCCGAACAGGAAGTTGCGCAGCAGCGTGTCGCCGTAGGGCGTGTGGCGCACCTCAGGGTGGAACTGCGTGGCGAAGAGCCTGCGCTCGGCGCATTCCATGGAAGCCACGGGGCACACGTCGGTGGACGAGGTCACGACGAAGCCCTCGGGCACCTGGCTCACGGCGTCGCGATGGCTCATCCACACCGTCTGCTCGCACGGGGTGCCGGCGAACAGCGAGGAAGGGGAGCCGTCCGCCAGAGTAAGGGGCGCCGGGCCGTACTCGCCCTTCTCGGTGTGGCCCACGGTGCCCCCCAGGGTCACGGCCATGATCTGCTGGCCGTAGCAGAACCCGAGCACCGGGATGCCCAGCTCGAAGATGGCCGGGTCGATGCTGGGGGCATCCTCGGCGTAGACGCTCGCCGGGCCGCCGGAAAGGATGATGGCCGCGGGGTTTAAGGCGCGCACTTCATCGGCAGTGATGTCGCAAGGGACTATCTCGGAGTAAACGTGCAGGTCGCGCACGCGTCGGGCGATAAGCTGCCCGTACTGCGCTCCGAAGTCGACGACGAGGACCGGCGAGCCGGCGGCCGATGTTGCCATGGATGCTCCAATCGTAAGGGTGTTTCGCAAGCTGCGCCTGAATGGCGCAATGCTATATGATAGCAGTTTGGCGCGGGTTTCCCGCTTGTTACAACGACCGTCCACGGTTTACCGGCGGTGCGCGGCAGCCGCACTGAGGTGAGCAACCGCATGTGGGGTGCGGGCGGTCTCCCTTGGGGCGAATCGGCGAAGGCGTGGGCGGTCTCGCCGATTGCAGCCTTTGCCAGGCAGGCATTGCTGGTATCATCGGGGGTTGGAAAACGCCGGCGCTACGCAGCAACGCGCGGCGCCGAAAGCGCAACGCTACGAGAGGGGACCTACCGTGACCGAGTTGTCCAAGCCCAACCGCGCCTACCGCGCCATCTGCTTCGATCTGGACGGGACGCTGCTTCCCATGGAGCTTGAGGAGTTCCTGGGCGGCTACTTCGGGCGCCTGGGCGAGTACGCCGCCGAGCACGGCGAAGACCCCAAGCAGCTGCTCAATGCGGTGAACATCGGCGTGAAGGCCATGACGGCCAACCCGGGTGATACCACCAACGCCGAGGTGTTCTGGAGCCGCTTCGCCGAGGTCATGGGGCCTGCATGGGAGGGCCGCGACTGGGAGGCGTTCTTCTCGACGTTCTACGAGGGGCCTTTCGGCGAGATCGGCAAGACCTTGACGGCGAACCCCGCCGCTGCCCGGGCCGTGCGCGCCCTCAAGGACAAGGGCTACCCGCTGGTGCTCACCACCATGCCGCTGTTCCCGCGCGAGGCCGTGGAGTGGCGCCTTCGCTGGGCGGGCGTGGACCCGGCGGACTTCGAGCGCATCACGGTGTTCGACAACTCCACAAGCGCCAAGCCGCACCTGGGGTACTACCGGGAGAACGTCTGCGCCCTGGGTGTTTCGGCCGACGAGGTGCTCATGGTGGGGAACAACACGGTGGAGGATCTCGCCTTCTGCAAGCTGGGGGCCGACGCGTTCCTGGTCACCGACTGTTTGCTCGACCCTGTGGGCTTCGACCTGTCCATGGTTCGTCACGGCAGCCTGGAGGAGTTCGCCGACTGGGCCGAGGGGCTTCCCGCCTGCGAGAGGCCTGCGACCGGCATCGAGCCGGGAATCGCAGGGCGCTAGGCTGCCGATTGTGGTCGCCCCTTGGCGGTTCGTGGGAACCCGGGGGCGGTGGCCCTCGCTTTTGCTATCATGGGCGCACACGAGTGGCCGGGCGCACGCGCGCGGCAGGTTCTCGTTAAAGCTTGCGGTACATGAAAGGAAAAGCGATGTCTGATCAGAACAGCAATCTTGCCGAGATCCAGAAGCATCGCGAGCAGATCGACCTGATCGATCGCGAGCTTGTGGCGCTTCTGAACAAGCGCGCAGGTCATTCGCTGGTCATCCGCGGCCTGAAGCCTGGTGCCCACATGGGCCTTTACGACGCCAAGCGCGAGGAGGAGATTTTCGCGAAGCTGGACGGCATGAACGCCGGCCCGCTCTACAACGAGCATCTGCGCGAGATTTACGCCACCATCCTCAAGGTCATGAAGGAGACGCCGTCGGTATGAGCGAAGCGAACATTCCCCCCATCCCCAACCTGGGCACCCGGGGCGATACCATAACCATCTATGCGGGGCCGTGCTCCGTGGAGTCGGCGGAGCAATTCGACGAGGTGGCCGCCTGCGTGAAGGACCTGGGGCTCACCTGGATCCGCGGCGGTGCCTTCAAGCCGCGCACGAACCCGCACTCCTTCCAGGGCCTGGGCGAGGAAGCCCTGGTCATCATGAAGGAGGCCGGCGACAAGTACGGACTGAAGACCCTTACCGAGGTCATGGACTCGGCCCATTGTGAGCTGGTGCATTCCTACGTGGACGGCCTGCAGGTGGGCGCGCGCAACTTCCAGAACTTCAGCCTGCTGAAGAAGATCGGCCAGGTGACCGCCGAGTCGAAGAAGATGGTGCTGTACAAGCGCGGTTTCGCGGGCACCATAGCCGAGTGGCTGGCGGCTACCGACTACCTCACGGCCGAGGGCAACGACAACGTGGTGTTGTGCGAGCGCGGCATCCGCACCTTCGAGACGGCTACCCGCTTTACGCTTGACATCGCTGCCATCCCGGTCATCCATAAGCAGTCGCTCTATCCGGTGTGCATCGACGTGTCTCATCCCGCCGGCCAACGCGACCTGGTGCCGGCTCTGGCCTACGCGGCCGTGGCGGCGGGCGCCGACTCGCTTATGATTGAGGTGCACCCCAACCCGCCCTGCGCCCTGTCCGACGGTCCGCAGCAGCTTACCCCCGCCCAGTTCGAGAAGCTGGTGGGCGAGCTGCGCGAGCTGGCCGCCGTGTTCGGCAAGACCATCGTTTAGCCCTGGGCGGCGCTCCCGCGTCTGCGGCGGACCCTTCTGTGGCAGACGGCGAAAAACGCACGGAACGAGAAACGAGGCCCCGGTTGCGGGGCCTCGCTGCGTTAGCGGGATGGCTGTGCGAAATGCTTGCCGCCTATCCTAGTTGCCGGCGCTGCGCGCTTCCTGGTAGGCTTGGGCGAGCTTCTTTTGCACGTCGGCAGGCGCCTGCTCGTAGCCTTCCAGCTGGATGAGGTAGCTGCCAGACCCGCGGGTGATCGAACGCAGGTCCTTCGTGTAGCTGACCACCTCGGCGTAGGGCACGCGCACCTTGATGACGGTCTCGCCCGCGTCGTTGGAGTCGGTGCCTACGATGCGCCCGCGGCGGGTGGAGATATCGCTCATCACGGCACCGGCGTACTCCTCGCCCACGGTCACGTCCATGTTGGCCATGGGCTCGAGCACCACTACGTCGGCCTTCTCGCACGCGGCGCGGAACCCTATGCGGGCGGCCGTCTTGAAGGCCATCTCGTTGGAGTCCACCGCGTGGTAGGAGCCGTCGTACACGGCGCACTTCAAATCCACCATGGGGTACCCGGCCAGGTGGCCCTCCAGCATGGCGTCCTGCACACCCTTGTCGATGGCAGGGATGAAGCCGCGGGGGATCTTTCCGCCCACGATCTCGTCTATGAACTCGTAGCCCTCGCCGGGGTTGGGGGAGATGCGCAGCCAGCAGTCGCCGAACTGGCCCGAGCCGCCGGTCTGCTTCTTGTGCCGTCCCTGGGCCTCGGCCGTTTTGCGGATGGTCTCGCGGTAGGGGATGCGGATGGGCACCAGCACCGCCTGCACCCCGGTCTGCTCCTTGCAGCGGGAGATGAGCATCTCCACCTGGGTCTCGCCCATGGCGGTGAGCACGGTCTGATGGGTTTCCTCGCTGCGGGAGACGCGGATGGTAGGATCGGTCTCGACGACGCGGGCCAAAAACGTCCCCAGCTTGTCCTCTTCCTTCTTGTTCGCCGCTTCGATGGCCACGGGGTACTGGGGCACGGGCAGCGGCAGCGGGTCGATAGCTACGGTGCCCGATTGCGATAGCGTATCGCTGGTCTTGGTCTCGGTGAGCTTGGGGATCACCACGATGTCGCCGGCCTTGGCGCTCTTCACGTCGTTGTTCTCCTTGCCCATCATCACGTAGATGTGGCCCAGGCGCTCCTTCTTGCCGGTGCGCGAGTTGACAAGCTCCATGCCTGGGGTGAGCACGCCGGAGATGACTTTGACGAAGCTCAGGCGCCCCACGTAGGGGTCGGCCACGGTCTTGAACACGAAGGCCGCTGGCTCGCCGGTCTCGTCCACGTAGGTGATCTCGCCGTTGGCCAGACGGAACCGTCCGTGATGGCGCGGGTGGGGGAAGTAGGTGGCGATGTCTTCCATGAGCCCCTGGATACCCTGCTTGATGATGGTGGAGCCCACGAACACGGGGATGAAAAGCTCCTGGGCGATGGCCTTGTCCAGGAGCGTCTCCAGCTCCTGCTGCGTGAGGGACTCCTCGCCGTCCAAGTACTTCATCATGAGGTCGTCGTCGGCTTCGGCCACCAGGTCGCACAGCTTGTCGCGGGCGGTCTGGGCGGCGTCCAGGTACTCGGGCGGGATGTCCTCGATGCGCTCGGAGGTGCCGTCCTTGTCGAAGTAGCGCGCCTTCATGCGGATGATGTCGATGACGCCGCGGAAGTCCTCCGCCACGCCGATGGGGATGGTGACCGGCCCCAGGCGGCTGCCGAAGCGGGCGTGCAGCGTGGCCATGATGATCTCGAAGTCGGCGTGCTCGCGGTCGATGTGGTTGATGAACACCGCGCGCGACAGGCGCATGCCCTCAGCTTCGCGCCACAGCTTCGTGGTCATCACCTGGGGGCCGGCCACGGCGTCGATGACGAACAGCGCCATCTCGGCTGCTTGCATGGTGGCCAGCGTGTCGCCTATGAAGTCGGGATGCCCCGAGGTGTCCAGCAGGTTGATCTTGTAGTCCTTGTAGGGGATGGGCGCAACCGACGTGCTGATGGTGAACTTGCGGCGGATCTCCTCGTCGTCGTAGTCGAGGTAGGACTTTCCGTCGTGGGTTGTTCCCATGCGGGGCGTGCGGCCGCTCACGTGAAGCATCGCTTCCGCGAGTGAGGTCTTACCAGCGCCGTCCTGTCCTACCAAAACGATGTTCCGTACATGCTCGGTCTCTGGTGCTGCCAAGGTGACCACCAACCTTTCGGTAAGCGCGGAAACGATGGGAACAGTGTATCGCAATGTTGGGGGCTAACCGTTTACTGATTGTCAACGAGTTTGAGGGCCGAGCACCTCGTTGGCGCGCTTGAGCGCGTAGAGGGCCCGTTGCCTGCGAAGCCGCTGGCTGCGGTGCCTCTTCGCGGCGCCGACGGCTACGGCAAGCGACAGAGCGGCGGCAACGGCGGCGGCCGCCAGGCCGGCAAGCTTGTCGTCCTGCGTCTTCGCAAGCGGTGCGGCGGGCGGATTCGGTGCGGGGGGCTCGGGCTCGGGGTTCGTCGTCGGCGGAGCTGCGTCGCTTGGCTGCTGCGGTTCGGCTGGCTCTGCGGGCTTGGGCGGCTGCGGCTCCTGGGTTGGCGGCTGCGCCGGTTCCTCGGGCTCCTCGGGACCGACTGGCGCGGGCGCGGCAGGCTCGTCGGGCGCGGCAGGTTCGTTCGGTTCGTCCGGCGTTACTGGCTCGTCTGGCTCGGCGGGGGGCTCGGGCTCGTCCGGCGGCTCCTCCTCCCAAAGGGCATAGAGGTCTACGATGCCCCCGTCCTCGTCGGTCAGGTTGAGCACCGCCTCCTCGTCGGCGTAGACGGTGCCCTCCTCGTCGGTCCAGCCGACCATGCGCCATCCCGGGCGCGAGAAGCGGTTGGGGGCGAGGGTCGACTCCTCGTCGTAGCGAAGCCAGCTGTCCTCCATGGCCCCTGAGCCGCCGTCTGGATGGTAGGCCACGCGGTAGGCGTTGGGCTCGATGATGGCAACGTAGCGGCTTGCCTGCCATAGCTCGTCGGGCTCGCGCGTGGGGCAGAACCGATCGTCGGACCCCACCACGACGCCAGACCTGTCGCGCCATTCCTTCACATGGTAGCCTGTCAGCGCGAAGGCGCACGACCCTTCGGCGCTTCCCGTGGCCGGCGCCAGCATCTCCATGGCGGTGTCCACAGAACCATGGTCGGGGTCGCCGCAGTTGTACTGGATGGGGACGGCCTCCTTCTCGACCCATTGGGCGTAGAGCGTGACCACCGCATCCTTCGTCGAAGCAAGGTTCACCACTTCCTGCTCGTCGTCGAAGCCGAGGGCCCCTCCGGGGGCGGCGGTGTTCCATCCGGCGAAATCGTAGCCTGGCCGCGAGAAGGCGCATGAGCGCAGCCGCGCCTTCTTATCGAAGGTCATCGATTGGTCCTCCATAGCGCCCTGGCCTCCGTTCGCGTCGAAAGCCACGCGGTAGCCTATAGGCGCGAAGAGGGCCTCTATGACATGGTCGGCCTGCACGTTTTCGAAGGTGTAGGTGGGCCTGGGGCCGACGGAGGCCCCGTCCACCTTCAGATCCGCCAGCTCGTAGCCTGGCTTCGCCTCGGCCTCGTAGGTCTTGGAGTGCTTCCAGCCCACGACGGTCTCGCCCGGGGAGGTGATGGTGCCCCCGGCTCCGGCTTTCGCGGTGATGACGGCCGAGCCGTAGAGCGCGAGCATCCCCGTGCCGCAGTTGCGTCCCTTCCAGTGCAGCGTGAACCCGCGGCCGTCCAGAATGGCCACGAACCCGGACTTGAGCGTGTTCTCGTCGACGGCCGTGGCCCTGAAGGTGGCAGTTGCGTTATCGATGTCCAAGGTGCAGTCCCGGGACAGGTGCACCGTCTCGTCGTAGCCCGACAGCAGCTGCACCTGCTCGGTGAACGGCCCGCTGTAGTCCGTTACGGGCTCTCCGTCCACGAGCTTGAGGTCGGATATGTCCAGGTCGACGAACTGGCTGACGAAACGCCCGTTAGCGGGGTTGTTCGTCCCCTTCTTGAACGCTCGAACCGTCATGTTCCTCGAGCCGGCGGCGTAGTACTGTTCGTCGTCCGAGAGGCAGTAGCCGGTCAGGTAGAAGTCCCAGGCGCCCGTCTTCTCGTTCACCCACAGCTCCGAGATGCAGAACGTATGGCTGAGCGTTCCCGCGCGTCGGTGCGACACAGTGATGTTCGACACGTCGATGCGCAGGTCGATGCGGTCGCCGTCCAGGTCGAACCCCACGTCGCGAAGCTGATAGGACACGGTGCCTGGGACGTTGACCGTTCCGTCCACCGATCCGCTCCAGCAGGCGCGGTACACCTTCCAGTTGGGGGACACCAGGTCTATCCTGGTGCTGATGGCCGATCCGGCGGAAACCGTGAGGGAGGGGCTGAGGGAGGAAAGCGTCCTGTCGTAGTCGAAGACGATCTCGCTCGGCGGGACTCCCTGAGGCGCGTCGCGCACGGTGGTTACTGCAGCGAACGCCTGCGTCGGGCTCGCAAGGAGCAGTGCCGCGCAGACGGCCGCGACGGCTGCGGCGGCGAGTCCTTGGGCAATGCGCGGCAACCTGGGCCCCGCTGCGATGGCTCCGGCTCGCCGGCGCCGGGACGAGGCGATGGCCATGATGCTGCCCGACGCGGCCAAGAGCAGCGGCGCCGATGCGGGCAGCGCGCCGTCCGATGTCTTCGCAAGCTTTTGAGGTCCGCTTGCGCTCTTTTGGGCGTCGGCCTGCTCGGGTTCGGCGTCCCGTTCGCTAACGGAAGCTGTTCTGTAGCTCAGCACGGCATCGCCGCCGAGCGCCTCGCGGTCCAGTGCTTCTCGAGCGTCCGCTCCTCCCTCGCTCGCGGCAGGGCTGCCTTGAGAGTCGCCGGCTGCAACGTTGGGAATCTCTTCGTTTTCGGGCCGCTCCTGTTCGTTGTCACCGGCGCCGTTTCCGGTGCCGGATGCCTGGTCGTCGGCGCCTTGCAGGGCGGACGGGGTGCGTTCTGTCCCGACGTGGGCATCACCGGCGGACTCCGAGCTCGGAAGCGCCCTTGCGGTCGCGGGCAAGGCGGCGTTGTCCTGCATGCCGTTCGCGTCGGCAGGGGCGACGGCGAGGGTTCGGTCTGGGCCTTGAAGCGTCCCCAGGCTGACCAGGGCACCATGGCGCGCGATGGCGATTCCCTCCATCCGGATCAGACCTTCTTGCCCTGAGCCGGCAGTCGGCAGCTCCTGCAGGGTGTAGCGGTCGTAGGGCAGGGCGCCCTTTTCCTCGTCCGCTTCAGCGACGAGCCCCGAGGGCAGCTTTCCGAACCAGCAGCCTGCCTTCGCCCACATACGATCGACCTGCGCCTCGACGACGCCAAGGCTGTCCCGGCCGTCCAGCAGCACGTCTGCGGCGTTCGTGTCGCGCCCATGGGGGTTCCAGGACGCCTGGGTCGATGCGAAGCCGTTCTCGTCGGTGACCAGGATGTGCACCTCGCCGGTGGTCTCGCTGACCAGGGCGAAGGGGACGAACGCCTTTCTTGACGAGGGGCTTGCGGCGGCCGTGAAGCACAGGTCGCCGCGGATGGGCGTGAACGGGAAGGCGCAGTCGCCCCCAAGCCCCGCAGCCTCCCCGTCCGCGGCAACGGCGAACTCGTACGCTGTGCCGTCGGGCGGCAGGCAGCCGGTGCCCGCATCGGCCTGAACGATGGCGTAGCGTCCCACCGGGAGCACGTCTCCCTCCGTCGCCACCTCGCCCGACGATGCGGTCAGGTAGCAGGCGATGTCCCCGGGGGCCACTCGCGCGCCCGACACCACCACGTCGCCCTCGGAGCGGTTCTCCACGGCGAACCGTGCGCCGTCGGCGGAGGAGAGCCCGGGGAACGCCGCCGTGCCGCCCTCGGTGCAGGCGACCTTCGCCGCGAAGGAGCCGCGGGCTACCTGCGTGCGAAACGACGCTCCGCCCGACAGGGCCACCATCTGGCCTTGGAGGCGGATGCGGGCTACTTGCTCGGGCGCGTTCACGGTCATGGTGGGGTTGGCGTCCACCAGGCGAACGCGGTAGTCGCCAGCGGGCAGCAGATCGTCCTCGGTGGAGGCGCGCCCGTGCTCGTCGGTGGTAAGGCGGCATACCTCCTGGCCGGGCCCGTAGCTTCGGCCCTGAACCATCACGGGCAGGGCCGAATCGTTTTCGACGGAGAAGGTCATGGACGAGAAGCGCGCGTCCCCCTGGGCGACGGGCCCGGTCTGGGCGTCTCTGCACTCCACCACGATGCCCCCGTAGGCGACGCCGCGCTCCGCCGGCAACGGAGGCTCCTGGGCGATGGCGACGGCGGGCGCAAAGGCGGCGAGCGCAGTCAGCGCAAGGCCGAGCAGCACGGATCGTACGTGTCGGGTTCGGCGGTCTGTGGAAGTCATGGGAGCTCCTCGGTTCGCGGGTTGCATCGGTTGCGCGGGCCCTGCGGGGATGGAGTCGTCGGCAGGGTCCGCACCTTTACGGTACCAATGCGGGCTGGCAGGAAGATGACAGGCGGCTCTGCGCCGAAGGGGCCTTCCGGTTGCGGAAACTGCACCTTGCGGCGAGTTCGTCCAAACGGCGGCTGCGTCGCCGCCGACGCCGCCTCCAACACCGGTCGTCGCGGGGAGGGGGCCGCATCTATCGGGTTTTTTCATCCCGTTGGCGCGCGGGCGATTCCAAGGGCGAAGCGGTTCTGGCAAGATTCATGCAGAAACCTGGCAGAGAGATACGCGACGGCTGCCGGCGGGCGGCGCAGGCGCTCGTCCCGGCTGTCGGCGGGGAAGGGCGCATCTATGTGCGGTATCGTTGGCTACACCGGATCCAATCAGGCTAAAGACATACTGCTGAGCGGTTTGGGCCGCCTGGAGTACCGGGGCTACGATTCGGCGGGCGTGGCTATCCAGGAAGGCGGCGCCTTGGAGGTGGTCCATCGCAAGGGCAAGGTATCCAGCCTTGCGCACACCCTCGGGCACTTCGATCTTGCGGGTACGTGCGGCATCGGGCACACCCGCTGGGCGACCCACGGCAAGCCCTCGGAAGCCAATGCTCATCCCCATACCTCCTGCGACGGGCGCGTTGCCGTGGTACACAACGGCATCATCGAGAATTTCGCCGAGCTTCGCGAGGAGCTCGCCTCACGCGGCCACGTCTTCACCAGTCAGACCGATACCGAGGTGGTGGCGCACCTGGTAGAGGAGGCGCTCGCCGAAGGCCAAGGGCTGCTGGAAGCGGTGCGCACGGCGACGGAGCATCTGGTGGGGGCCTATGCGCTGGCGGTGGTGAGCGCCGATTCCCCGGGCACTATAGTGGCGGCCCGCAAGGACTCTCCGCTGGTGGTGGGCCTTGCCGAGGACGGGCTCTACCTGGCCAGCGACATCATCGCCATGATCGATGCCACCCGAAACGTCGTGGTGCTGCGCGACGGCGATACGGCCAAGCTCACCTTCTCCGAAGCGGAGGGCCCGCGCGCCACCTTCTTCGACGCCTCGGGCGAGGCCTTCCAGCCCGAACCGACCTACATCGACTGGGACCTGGACGTGGCGGAGAAGGGGGGCTACCCCGACTTCATGCTGAAGGAGATCCACGAGCAGCCGCGCGTCATCCGCGACACCCTGGCCGGACGGCTCGTGGGCGGCTCGCTGGCCATCGACGAGCTGGACATGTCCGTGGAGGAACTCAACCTGGTGGACCGCGTTTACGTCATCGCCTGCGGCACCTCCTACCATGCGGGGCTCATCGCCAAGAACCTCATCGAGGGCTGGGCGCGCATCCCCTGCGAGGTGGAGGTGGCAAGCGAGTTCCGCTACCGCAACCCCATCATCACCCCCACCACGCTGGTGGTGGCCGTGTCCCAGTCGGGCGAGACCGCGGACACTCTGGCTGCCATCCGCGACGCTAAGGTGAAGGGCGCCCGCGTGTTCGGCATCACCAACGTGGTGGGAAGCCCCGTGGCCCGCGAGTCCGACGGCGTCATCTACACGAAGGCCAACAAGGAGATCGCCGTGGCCTCTACCAAGTCCTTCCTGGGCCAGGTGGTCTCGCTCACGCTTCTGGCGCTGCTTCTTGCCCAGGTGAAAGGCAAGCTCAAGATGAACCAGGTGCGCCTGCTGTTCCGCGAGCTGGCGGATACGGCCGAGCAAGTGGAGACCATCCTGCAGGACACCTCCGCCATCGACGAGGCGGCCCTTGCCTGCAAGGATGCCGCGAGCGCGCTCTTCGTGGGGCGCGGCATGGGCGCGGCCGTCAGCTACGAGGGGGCGCTCAAGCTCAAGGAGATCAGCTACCTGCATGCGGAGGCCTACGCGGCCGGCGAGATGAAGCACGGGCCCATCGCGCTCATCGACGAGGGGTTCCCGGTCATCGCCGTGGCCACCAAAAGCCCGGTCTACGACAAGCTGGTGTCGAACCTGCAGGAGAGCAAGGCGCGCGGCGCCAAGATCGTGGCCATCGCCACCGAGGGCGACCAGGAGATCAAGCGCTACGCCGACCACGTCATCTACATCCCGAAGGTGCGCGACGCCTTCACGGCCATCACCGCGAGCGTGCCCCTGCAGCTGTTCGCGCGCTCCATCGCGCTTCTGCGCGGGTGCGACGTGGACCAGCCGCGCAACCTGGCGAAGTCGGTGACGGTGGAGTAGGGAGGCAGGCCTTTGCGCGCCTTCGCGCGCGGGCTGGAAAGGTGCGTTCGTGAGCAAGAAGTCTGAACAGGAGGCGCTCAAGCGCGCGGTGCTCGAGCAGACGCCGGCGGTGGAGGGCTGCGTGGGCCTGGGCGTCGACATCGTCGACATCGCCCGCATGGCGCGCATCTTGGAGCGCACGCCTTCCTTCGAGCGCAAGGTGTTCTCGGCCGAGGAGATCGCCTACTGCCGCAAAACGGGCAACCCGGAAGCCCATTTCGCCTGCCGCTTCGCCGCCAAGGAGGCGGTGCTCAAGGCCCTCGGCACCGGGTTCTCCGAAGGCATCGGCCCGCTTGACGTCTCGGTGACGCGCAGCGCCAAGGGCAAGCCCGCCGTTGTGCTGCAGGGCCGTGCGAGGGAGGTTGCGCAGGAGATGGGCGTGGTGGATCTGCCGCTGTCGCTCTCCCACACGCACAACGACGCGGTGGCCTGCGCCATGGCCATCACCGCCCGCTCGGTCCAGGCGGTCGAGGAGCGCATCGACCAGAAGGAGGAGCTGGCGAAGCGCTTCAAGCAGGCCCGTTCCTTCCTGGACGAGCTGTAGCCGTGGGACGCGTCGTCTACACCCGAGGCGAGCTTGCGGCGCTGGTGCCGCACCCGGCCGCCGACGCGAACAAGTACACGCGGGGCAAGCTTGTCTGCGTGGTGGGCAGCGCCCGCTACACGGGGTCCGCCTGCCTGTGCGCCTGCGCTTCGGAGCGCATGGGGGCGGGCTACACCCACGTGTTCACCCATCCCGAAGCCCTCGCCCTGGTCCGACGGGCAAGCTCATCCCTTGTGGCGCAGCCCTTCGGCGAGCTCGAGGACGCCCATCTCTCCCCGCGCAGCCCGTCCCATCCTCTTGCGGTACTGGCAGGATGCGGCTTTCAGGGGGGCGATTCTGACGAGGCGCTGCTGCTCGGGCGTGTGCTCGACGGGGCTTGCTGCCCCGTGTGCGTGGACGGCTCGGCATTGGGGCTGCTTGCCGAACGGCGGTTTCGCGAAGCCCTGGCCCGCCGCGCTGAACGGGGCTTCGCCACGGTGCTGACGCCCCACGGCGGAGAGGCGGCGCGTCTGGCCGAAGGCGCATCTGTGGCGGCCGATGCGGTAGCCCTTGCGCGGTCCTACCGGTCGGTGGTGGTGCTGAAAGGCCCCGTCACCTGCGTTTCAGACGGCGAGCGATTCGCCAACATGGACCAGGGCACGCCGGCGCTTGCCAAGGCGGGGACCGGGGATGTGCTCGCCGGAATGGTGGGCGCCCTTCTGGCCCAAGGCCTCGGCGCTTTCGAGGCCGGGGTGCTGGCTGCTACGCTGCATGCCCTAGCGGGGCAGGCGGCAGCTGCCGATCTTGGCGCCGTCTCGGTCACGGCCGACGATCTGCCCCTGCGCATACCGCAGGCTATCACCGCCCTCGGCACGGCTTTTCGGGCCTAGGTGCGCCGCCGTATTCGGGCCTGCGCTTAGGCGACCGCCTCCTTTCGCGACGGCTGCAGGAAGCGTGCGTTTTCCTTTCGGCAACGGCAATCTGACTTGTAGGCTACAGCGTCGTTTCCCGGTGTTTACGGGTCAACGTTGCCCGGCTGCTCTTGCAGCCGTTCTGATAGCATCGCATCCGGTAAGAAGCGCTCGCCGCCCTTCGGTAGGTTGTGCCCGAATCGGCGCGGCGGCAGGTTGCAAAGGAGTGCGCCATGGAAGCTATCAGGCATACGGGAACGCAGCAGCACAAGCACGATTGGGGGCTCATCGCCGCAGGTGCCCTGCTCATACTCTGCTCGTTCATCTTCTTGGTGGCTCCGGGAATCACGTTGGTGACCATCACCGCCATCGCTGGAGCGGCTTTCCTGGTGTCGGGCGTAATGGATCTGGTCAACTACTTCCGTTATCGCAAGGCGGCTGACCTGTCCGCATGGGCGGTGGTCTACGCAGTGTGCGACTTCGTCATAGGCGCTATGCTGCTCGTCCACCCGCTGCTGTACTCGGCGGTCATCCCCTGGGTTGTGGGCGTGTTCTTCGCGGCCTTCGGCGCCATGGAGATCTTCGGCGCCTTTCAGATGCGCAAAGGCGAAGCGCCCGCCTGGGGTTGGATGCTCGTGAGCGGCATCGTGTCCATCCTGTGCGGCGTCATGTTCTTCGTCGCGCCTGCATCGCTGAGCATCTTCCTGTCGGTGTTCGTGCTCATGCGCGGTATGAGCCTTATCTTCTACGGATGGAACATGGGCAAAGCCGGCAACCTGTTCTAAGGGGCGCCGCTTCCCAGTGGTAGAATCTACAGCGGAGCAGCCGAGGGCCCCGGGCTTTGGGGCCCTTCGCTTTGCCAGCACGCAACTGACGAAAGGGCTATCCCGATGACCCACGACCAGGAAGCTTCGCCTGCAGGCGCCGTCACGAACGCATCTTTCGACCCGCGGGAGCGCGTCGAGTCCCTGCGCCGGGAGATAGAGCACCACACCTACCTCTACTACGCCCTGGACGCCCCCGAGATCTCCGACGGGGCGTTCGACTCGCTCATGCGCGAGCTGCGCGAGCTCGAAGCGGCCCATCCTGAGCTTTCCGACCCGGCAAGCCCCACCCAGCGGGTGGGCGGCTACGTGGGCGAGCAGTTCGCGCCGGTGCGCCACGAGCGGCGGATGTACTCCCTGGACAACGCCATGGACCTAGGAGAGCTCGATGCGTGGATGGACCGCGTGGAAGAGGCGTTCGGGAAGTTCGTGCCAGTGGTCTGCGAGCTCAAGATCGACGGCTCCTCCATCGCGCTCACCTACGAGGGCGGCCGGCTGGTGCGTGCGGCCACGAGGGGGGACGGCACGACGGGCGAGGACGTCACCGCCAACATGCGCACCGTGAAGGACGTGCCGCTGCGCCTGCGAGAAGGGGCCGCCGAAGGGCTTGCAGGCGATGGTGCCGTGGAGCTTCGCGGCGAGGTGTACATGCCCAAGGCCAGCTTCGAGTCGCTGAATGCCCAGGCATTGTCCGCCGGCAAGCAGCCCTTCGCGAACCCGCGCAACGCAGCCGCCGGCAGCCTGCGCCAGAAGGACCCCTCCATCACGTCCATGCGCGACCTTTCCACCTTCGTCTACGCCGTGGCCGACGAAGCGGCACTTGCGGCGGAGAGCCAATGGGGCCTGCTCGAATGGCTGCGGAGCGCGGGCTTCCACGTGAACCCGGACGTCAGGCGCTGCGAGCGGCGGCAGGAGGTGCGCGACTTCTGCCTGGCGGCCATCCAGAACCGCGGCAGCCTGCCCTACGAGATCGACGGCGTGGTGGTGAAAGTGGACTCCTTCGCCCAGCAGCGCTCCATGGGCTTCACCGCCCGCGCCCCCCGGTGGGCCATCGCCTTCAAGTTCCCGCCCGAGGAGAAGACCACGCTTCTGCGCGACATCACCGTGCAGGTGGGGCGCACCGGCAAGCTCACGCCGGTAGCCGAGCTCGAACCGGTGCTGGTGGCGGGCTCCACCGTGGCCCGGGCCACGCTGCACAACGAAGACGAGGTGCTGCGCAAGGACGTGCGCGTGGGCGACACGGTCATCGTGCGCAAGGCCGGCGACGTCATCCCCGAGGTGCTGGGCCCGGTGCTCTCGCTGCGGCCCGAGGGAGCCCTTCCGTGGAAGATGCCCGAGACCTGCCCCAGCTGCGGCAGCCTGGTGCTTAGGGAGGCCGGCGAGGCGGATTTCCGCTGCATCTCCATCGATTGCCCGGCTCAGGCCGCCGAGCGGCTGCTCCACTGGGCCAGCCGCGGGGCGCTCGACATCGACGGCATGGGCGAGGAGCTGGTGGCGAGGCTGGTGGAGTCGGGCCGGCTGCACGACGTGGCCGACTACTACACGCTCGACGAGACGGAGCTTGCCTCGGTGGACACGGGCCGCGTGAACAAGGAGGGCGAACCCATCCGCGTGGGGCATACGGTGGGGGCGAAGCTTGCGGCGGCCATCCAGGAGTCTAAGGCGCGCCCCTTTGCCCGCGTCCTCTTCGGCCTGGGCATACGTCATGTGGGCAAGACGACCGCCGAGGCGCTGGCGTCGGCTTTCGGGTCCATGGAGGCGCTGCGCGAGGCAAGCGAGGAGCAGCTGGCGGCGGTGGAGGGCGTGGGTCCGAAGATCGCCCAGAGCATAGTCCGCTTCCTGCGCACGCCGGACAACCTGGCCGTCATCGATCGCCTGGCCGTCCGCGGGGTGTCCATGGCCGACGGCGCTGCCGATGCGGGGGAGGGGCTTCCCCAGACCCTCGCAGGGCTTACCTTCGTGCTGACGGGAAGCCTCGTGCAGTCCGGCATGACCCGCGACGAGGCCGGCAGCGCCCTGAAGGCCCGCGGCGCCAAGGTGTCCGGCAGCGTTTCGAAGAAGACGAGCTACGTGGTGGCCGGCGAGGCGGCGGGCAGCAAGTACGACAAGGCGATCTCTTTGGGGGTGCCGGTGCTCGACGAGTCCGACCTGCTGCGCATCCTGGAAACCGGAGAGGTGTAGGCGCTTTCTTCCTTCCAATCGAAGGAGAAGGGGCGCGCTGGATATTATTCTCAAATAGAAATATTCATGATTGACAATAATATAGGCAAAGGTATCATGGAACCCAGCTTCGCGGACGGCTCGAAGAGCGTCCCGGAGCAGATGCGTTCTTTACCAAGGAGGGAATATGAGGAAAGGTATGAAAGCCGCGCTCGCGGTCGCCTGCGCCTGTGCCGTAGCCGTCTCGGCTCTGCTGGCGGGGTGCTCGTCCAACGAGGGCGGAAGCCCCCAGGCGTCCCAGTCCCAGGAAGGCGCCGCGACGACCGTCGAAGAGGTGCAGCTGCAGATTTTCGCGGCCAACTCGCTTTCGAAGGCCATGGAGGAAGTGCAGGACCTCTACCATCAGCAGAACCCCAGCGTGTCCTTCGCCGACACCCAGTACGAAGGCTCCGGCACCCTGAACGAGATGCTGGGGGCCGGCAGCTACGCCGATATCCTCATCACCGCCTCGAAGGGCACCATGGACACGGCTGTCGAGAAGGGGTACGTCGACGAGGCCACGCGCTTCGACATGTTCACCAACGAGCTGGTGATCGTGGCGGGCGAGAGCAGCGACATCAAGGATGTCACCTTGGAGGACCTGGCTTCCGGCGGCTACACCCTGGCCGTGGGAGATGCCAACGTCCCCGCGGGCAACTACGCCAAGCAGTCCCTTTCCACCACCGATCCCCAATGCTGGATTAGCGCCGACGGTACCGCGGGCAAGGATTGCTCCGGTACCGACGGCACCTTTGACGGCACGCCTTTGCAGGGCAAGGTGACCGAAGGCTCCAGTGTGGGCAACGTGTGCTCCTACGCCAACTCCGGCGATGTGGACCTGGCCATGGTCTACAGCTCGGACGTGTACCGCTTCGGGGGTGTGAAGATCGTCTCGGTCGTGCCCGACGACACCCACAAGAGCATCCTGTACCCGGCGGCCGTATGCGCCGACTCCGAGCACGCCGATGCCGCCGAGCAGTTCCTGAACTGGGCTTTCACCAGCGAGGACGCCATCAAGATCTGGCAGGAATGGGGATTCGAGCTCGCCTAGGGGCGCCCAAACCGTTTGGCGATTGTGGCGGATGCCGCTTCGTTTCCGGACGGAGCGGCATCCTGGTTTAGAATAGGGTAAAGGCGTTGTCCGACGAGGGGAGAGCTGTGGGACGAGCGGTGCGAAGCGCGGCTTCGGTAGTGCTGCTGGCCGTGCTGGCCATGGCGGGGACGCTTCCGGCGTGGGCCGACGAGCCCGGTATCGCACCGGAGGTGCCTGCTGCACCTGCTGCTGCCGAGGCGGCTCAGGGGGAAGGCTACCTGGGCTCCGACGACGTGACGGTGTCCGAAGAGGGCAGGCAGGCCCTCGCCGAGGGCGCCCCGTTCGCTGCGAACAGCTTCTCCCGTGCCCAGAAGGGCTCGAACCGCGAGGTGAACGGCAGCTACATAGGCTATGCGTACTACGAGGGCTCCATGCCGGACTATGCCGTGGCCGTCTGCACCGAAAGCTACGTGGTGGCCTACGTTCCGCCCGCAGCCAAGCCGCTGTGCGACATCGAGAGCGCCGAGGACCTTGACTGGCTCAAGCGCTACTTCCTGGCGCTGGATGCCCATGCCCCCAACGCGGGGGTGGTGCTTTCCGAAGCCGTGCCCTGGTACTTCACCGACCAGCCCTCCTACGAAGTTGACGGCATCGTGTACGGCTTCGGCGTGGAGGCAGGGTCGGGGAAGTACTACGTGACCGTGCTCGGCGCCGACGGCTCCGACGTCACCGCGCAGGGCGCCCTTGCCGAAGAGGAGCAGGCTTCGGGCGGGGCGCGATCCGGCAGGCCCAGCTTCGTCGACTTCCTGGCCATCGTGCCTCCCGACGAGGTGGAGGTGGCGCCGCCGCCCACGGGCTTTGCGGCGCTCGGGCGATTCCTCGCCACCATGGACTACAGCCCGCTGTGGGTGACGCTCAAGACCACGGGCACCGCCATCGTGTTTATCTTCGTGCTGGGTTTGGCGGCCGCCTACTTCAGCCTGCGCATACCCAAGCGGGCCCAGGACATTGCCGACGCCGTCTTCACCATTCCCATGGTGCTGCCGCCCACCGTTTGCGGCTTCCTGCTGCTGCTGCTGCTCGGTCGCAACACGGCGCTCGGCCAATGGTTCATTGACGTGGGATTTCCGCTCATCTTCAGCTGGCCGGCCACGGTCATCGCCGCGGTGGTGGTGGCCTTCCCGCTCATGTACCGCAACGCCCGCGGCGCCTTCGAAGGGCTCGACCCCAACATGCTCGACGCCGCCCGCACCCTGGGCTGGTCGAACGCCCGCATCTTCTTCCGCTTGATGCTACCGCTGTCCTGGAGCTCCATCGCCGCCGGCACCGTGCTGTCCTTCGCCCGCGCCCTGGGCGAGTTCGGCGCTACGCTCTTTCTGGCCGGCAACTACGCGGGCATTACCCGCACCATTCCCATTGCCATCTACTTCGAATGGATGAGCGGCAACATCGACGTCGCCCTGTTCTGGACCGTCGTGATACTCATCTTCAGCTTCATCGTCATCCTATTCATCAACCTGTGGGGTCGCAGGACCACCCGGTACCGCCGACGCGAGGTGAGCGACCTATGAGCCTGTCCGTCGATATCCAGAGGAAGCTGGGCGCCTTCGATCTGCAGGTTTCCTTCGACGCGGGGGCGGAGACGCTGGGGCTTCTGGGCGCCTCCGGCTGCGGCAAGACGCTGACCATGCGCTCCATCGCGGGCATCGAGACGCCGGATGCGGGCAAGATCGTCGTCGACGGCACGGTGTTCTTCGACAAGGCGTCAGGTAGGCGCGCCCGGGTGAACCTCACCCCTCAGCAGCGCAAGACGGCGCTGTTGTTCCAGAACTACATGCTGTTCCCGAACCTCACCGTGGCCCAGAACGTCGCAGCCGGCATCGGGCGGGACGTGCCCGCAGCCGAGCGGGATGCCGCGGTGATGCGCGAACTGCACCGCTTCGGGCTCTCCGGCTTCGAGCGTCGCTACCCGGCCCAGCTCTCCGGCGGGCAGCAGCAACGGGTGGCCTTGGCCCGCATGCTGGCCGCCCGCCCGAGCATCCTCATGCTGGACGAGCCGTTCTCGGCACTGGACGCGCACTTGAAGGGCGTTCTGGAGCAGAACCTGGTGTCGCTGTTCGACGCGTTCTCGGGCACGGTGCTCTACGTGAGCCACGACATCGACGAGGCGGTGCGGTTCTGCGACCGCATAGCGGTGGTGGACGGCGGCCGCGTCGTGGAGGTGGACACGGCCCGCAGCCTGATAGACGACCCGCAATCGGAGGCGGGCATCAAGCTCTCGGGCTGCAAGAACTGCACCCCTGCCGTGCGCGCTGGCGAGCGCGAGGTGTTCCTGCCGAAGTGGGGCGTTGCCGTGCGCACGGGGAAGCCGGTACCCGAAAACGTACGCTACCTGGGGGTTCGCGCTCGCTACATCGTCCGTGCGGACGGGCCGGGCGAGAACTGCTTCCGCATGCGCGTCGACCGGGCGAGCGACTCCCGCTTCGAGCGATCCTTGCTGCTGGCGTTCCTCGACCGCTGCGACGACGAAACAGCTGAGGGGTCTGCCGCCGAGGACGAGATGCATTTCCTGCATCGGCACCTGTTCTGGCGCGTGGGCACCGTGGACGTTGCGGAATCGCAGCTGCCCCACGTGGGGGACGAGCTGTGGGTGCGCATCGATCCGCAGCGCCTGTATCTGGTGACGAAGTAGGTTTGCCCGAAGCTCTGGACGTTTTCCGCGCAATCGCCTACTATGGTGCTCGAACGAGAATAATACCTGAGGGGGCAGGTCGATTTTGAGGGGGAGCAGTGAAGGATTCTCACGGTAGGACCATAGACTACCTGCGCATATCGCTGACCGACCGGTGCAACTTCCGCTGCATCTACTGCATGCCGCCCGATGGCGTGCAGCTCATGGGGCACGACCAGATCCTCGCTTACGACGAGATCGTGGCCATCGTGCGCGAGGCGGCGAAGCTGGGCATCAAGCGGCTGCGTCTCACGGGCGGCGAACCTTTGGTTCGCAAGGGCGTTTCCGACCTGGTTTGCGAACTCATGGCCATCGAGGGCATCGAGAGCGTCGCCATGACCACCAACGGGGTGCTGCTGCCCCAGATGGCCGACGAGCTGAAGCGCGCGGGGCTTTCGCGGGTGAACATCTCGCTCGACACCTTGGACTCCGAGCAGTTCCGCCGCATCACCCGCTGCGGACAGCTGCAGCAGACCCTCGACGGCATCGAGGCGGCATTGGAGGCGGGTTTCGACCCGGTGAAGATCAACGCCGTGGCTGTGCGCAGCCTCGACCAGGATTTCCTGGCCTTCGCGAAGCTGTCCGTGGACCGTCCGCTGCACGTGCGGTTCATCGAGTACATGCCGGTGGGGGAGAGCACCGGCGCCGACGGCACCGGCTGGGGCAAGAAGGACGTCGTCACCTGCGACGAGCTGCTCGACATCATCAACGCCCGGGCGAAGGAGGAGGGCATGCCCGCCCTGCTGCCGGCCCAGAAGCACAAGCCCTCGGGCTGGGGCCCCGCCCGTTACTTCGAGTTCGAAGGGGCCCGGGGAACCGTCGGCTTCATCAGCCCGCTGTCGCGCCATTTCTGCAGCGAATGCAACCGCCTTCGCCTGTCCGCCGACGGCAAGATCAGGCCGTGTCTGTTCAGCGACACCGAGTACGACGTGCGCGAGGCGCTGCGGACGCAGGGCTGTGGCGGCGTGCGCGAGGCGCTACTCGAGGCCATCGGTGCCAAGCCCGACGATCATCACGACAAGGTGGGAACCGACCGCAAGATGTCCCAGATCGGCGGCTAGGCACGCCTCCGGCTTTCCGATGGTCCTTACAACGAAAGGAACGCTCATGACCGAACCGGCGCTGACGCATATCGACGAGAAGGGCGACGTGCGCATGGTGGACGTGTCCGCCAAGCCCGACACCGAGCGCGTGGCCGTGGCAGAGGGGTTCATCGCCATGAACCCGGCGACCTTGGCGCTGATCGTGGACGGCAAGGCCGCCAAGGGCGATGTGCTCGCCTGCGCCCGCGTGGCCGGCGTCATGGCCGCCAAGCGTACGAGCGACCTTATCCCCATGTGCCATCCGCTCAACATCACCAAGGCGAAGGTGGAGTGCACCCCCGTCTTCGAAGGCGAGCGCGAAGACGGGCGCATGGGCATCCATGTGCTCACCACCTGCGGCGTCACCGGCAAGACCGGCATCGAGATGGAGGCCCTTACCGCCGCCAGCGTGGCGTGCCTTACCGTCTACGACATGTGCAAGGCGGTGGATCGCGGCATGGAGATCATGGACGTGCGCCTGCTGCGCAAGGACGGCGGCAAGACCGGCCTGTGGGTGCGCGCGTAGCTTCGATGCTCGATGATGTGTGCCTGAGGGGCGATAAAGCCGCAGCGGCCGGGTTGCGGAAGGTTTCGCGCGCAGTTCCGCACGAGCCGAAACGTCCAGTGGACGTTTCGTGCGAGCTCAGGACTGTTTGAAGCACGGAGCCTTCCGCAACCCGGCCTCCGTGCGCTTTCGGACGGATTGCTACCTGACGATGCGGACGCGGCGCACGCCTTCGATGGCCTTGAGCTGGTCGATGGCGTCGTCGGGATGCCCCGGGTTGCCGGCGTCCACGTCGATGAGCGTGTAGGCGCTCTGCCCTTTGGCCTTGTTGGTGACGTTCTCGATGTTCACGCCGGCGTTGCCGAACACCTGGGTGATGCGCATGAGGGCGCCCGGGGTGTTGCCGTGCAGCACGGCGATGCGGCGCAGGCCCTCGGGCACCACGCCCATGTCGCAGTCGGGGTAGTTCACCGAATGGCGGATGTTGCCGTTGTCAAGGTAGTCCACCAGCTCTCGCACGGCCATGACGGCGCAGTTGTCCTCGGCCTCCTCGGTGGAGGCTCCCAGATGGGGAAGGACGATGGCGTTTTCCATGGCCATGACCTCGGGGGTGGCGAAGTCCGTCACGTAGCGGCGCACGCGCCCGTCGGCCAGGGCGGCGGCCATGGCCTCGTTGTCCACCAGGGTGTCGCGGGAGAAGTTGAGCACGATGCAGCCGGGCTTGACCTTGGCCAGCATCTCGGCGCCGACCATCTTCTTGGTCGACTCCATGGCGGGCACGTGGATGGTGATGTAGTCGCAGACGGCCATGAGGTCGCCGAGCTGCTCGGCGTAGTGCACGTCGCTGTTCAGGCGCCAGGCGGCCCCCACCGATACGTAGGGGTCGAACCCGTAGACCTCCATCCCCAAGCCGATGGCGGCGTTGGCCACCTCGGCGCCGATGGCCCCGAGGCCCACCACCCCCAGCTTCTTGCCCATGATCTCCTGGCCGGCGAAGGCCTTCTTCGCCTTCTCGGCGGATTTGGCGATGGCGGGATCCACAGCGTTGTCGCGGCACCACTGGGCGCCCTCCACGATGCCGCGGCTGCCCAGCAGCAGCGCGCAGAGGACGAGTTCCTTCACGGCGTTGGCGTTGGCGCCGGGGGTGTTGAAGACCACGATGCCCTCTTCGGCGGCGCGTTCGAGCGGGATGTTGTTCACGCCGGCGCCGGCACGGGCGATGGCCCGCAGCTCGGGGTCGAAGGTCGTCTCGTGCATGTCGGCGCTGCGGACCAGGATGCCTGCCGCCCCTTCGGCGGAATCGGCCAGGGCGTAGTCGGAGGGCAGCAGCTCGGTGCCCTTCTTCGAGATGTTGTTCAGGCAGTATACCGTGCGCATCGTGTCTCCTATCAGGCTGGCGCCAAGCGGCGGTGCCGGCGCGTCGTCGTCCCATAATGGAATGACTCGGCGATTCTGTCAATGCGAATCCGGGGGGCGGCGGGCCTGGGGTATACTCGCCTCGTTGCAGCAGGATTGGCCGGAAGGAGCCGGTGCCCCATGAAAGAGGGATTCGACAACCAGAAGTACATCGCCATGCAGGCCGAGCGCATCCGCGAGCGCATCGACCAGTTCGGCGGCAAGCTGTACCTGGAATTCGGCGGCAAGCTCTTCGACGACTACCATGCAAGCCGTGTCTTGCCCGGCTTCGAGCCCGATTCGAAGATTCGCATGCTCCAGCAGCTCTCCGACGAGGTGGAGATCATTGTGGCCATCAACGCGAGCCACATCGAGAAGTCGAAGGTGCGCGGCGATTTAGGCATCACCTATGACGACGACGTGCTGCGGCTCATGGACATCTTCCGCTCCATGGGCTTTCTGGTGGGCGGCGTGGTCATAACCCAGTACGAGAACCAGCCGGCGGCCGACGCGTTTCGCCGCCGCTTGGACGCCCTGGGCATCAAGCACTACCTGCACTATCCCATCGCCGGCTACCCCTACGACATCGACCGCATCGTCAGCGACGAGGGCTACGGGCGCAACGACTACATCGAGACCGAGCGCCCTCTGGTGGTGGTGACCGCCCCCGGCCCCGGCTCCGGCAAGATGGCCACGTGCCTCTCGCAGCTCTACCACGAGCACAAGCGGGGCATGCAGGCGGGCTACGCCAAGTACGAGACGTTCCCGGTGTGGAACCTGCCGTTGAAGCATCCGGTGAACATCGCCTACGAGGCGGCCACGGTTGACCTGGACGACTCCAACATCATCGACCCCTTCCATTTGGAGGCCTACGGGCAGACCACGGTCAACTACAACCGCGACGTCGAGATATTCCCCGTGCTCAAGACCATGTTCGAGCGCATCTCCGGGGCGAGCCCCTACCTGTCCCCGACGGACATGGGCGTGAACATGGCCGGATATGCCATCACCGATGACGAGGCGGTGCGCAACGCGGCGAAGATGGAGATCGTGCGCCGTTACTTCCAGACGGCGGTTGAGGCCAAGCGCAGCGGCTGCGGCAACGAGCTGGTGAAGAAACTGGAGATGCTCATGAGCCAGGCCGACGTCGCCACCTCGTTCTTCCCGGCCCGCTCGGCGGCGCTTTTGAAGGAGGAGACGACGGGCCTTCCGGCGGCCGCCATGGTGCTGCCGGACGGACGGGTGATCACGGGCAAGACCTCCACGCTTCTGGGGGCCGCCTCCACGCTGCTCATGAACGCGCTCAAGGCCCTTGCCGGCATCGAGGACGTCAACGTCATCACCGACGAGGTCATCGAGCCGATCTGCCATCTGAAGACCGAGCACTTCCACAGCAAGAACCCGCGCCTGCACTCCGACGAGACGCTCTTGGCGCTGTCCGTTTCCAGTGCGAAGAGCCCTCTTGCCGCCAAGCTCATGGAGCACGTGGACGACCTGCGGGGGTGCGACGCATACTTCAGCGTGATCATCTCCGCCACCGACGAGAAGCTCTACCGTACCCTTGGCATCAACGTCTGCTGCGAGCCGAAGTACGAGCAGCATCGCTACTACCACAAGTAAGAAAGGCTGGAACCGATGGTTCAGATCAACGAGAACTACCAGAAGCTGCCTGGCAGCTACCTGTTCGCCGACATCGCGCGCCGCACGGCCGCCTACCAGGAGGCCCATCCGGATGCGAAGCTCATCCGCATGGGCATCGGCGACGTCACGCGCCCGCTGGCGCCGGCCGTAGTGGAGGCCATGCACAAGGCCGTCGACGACCTGGCCGCCGCGGAGACCTTCCACGGCTACGGCCCCGAGCAGGGCTACGACTTCCTGCGCAACGCCATCGTCGAGCGCGACTTCAAGGCGCGCGGCATGGACATCGAGGAGGACGAGGTGTTCATCTCCGACGGCGCCAAGAGCGACTGCGGCAACATCGGCGATTTGTTCGGTGCGGACAACGTGGTGGCGGTGTGCGACCCGGTGTACCCGGTGTACGTGGACACCAACGCCATGGCCGGACGCGCCGGCGACTACGACGAGCAGGCCCAGGGGTGGACGAAGCTCGTCTACATGCCCACCACGGCCGACAACGGCTTCTGCCCGGCCCTGCCCCAGGTGCCCGTGGACATCATCTACCTGTGCTCGCCGAACAACCCCACCGGCACCGCCCTTACCTTCGACCAGCTGAAGGCGTGGGTGGATTACGCCAACAGCCAAGGGGCGGTCATCATGTTCGACGCCGCCTACGAGCGCTTCATCGCCGAGGACGACGTGCCCCACTCCATCTACGAGATCCCCGGCGCCAAGGAATGCGCCATCGAGTTCCGCTCGTTTTCGAAGACGGCCGGCTTCACCGGGGCCCGCTGCGGCTACACCGTGGTGCCCAAGGCGCTCGTGCGCGGCGGCCAGAGCCTGCACGATATGTGGAACCGCCGCCAGACCACGAAGTTCAACGGCGCCAGCTACGTGATCCAGCGGGGAGCGGCAGCCGTGTACACGCCCGAAGGCGAGCGCCAGGTAGAGGAGACCCTGGACTACTACCGCCGCAACGCCCGGGTGCTCAAGGAGGGGCTCTCCGAAGCGGGCCTCGAGGTCTACGGCGGTGTGAACAGCCCCTACGTGTGGTGCAAGACTCCCGAGGGGGTTGGTTCGTGGGAGTTCTTCCAGAGGCTTCTGGAAGAGGCCAACGTAATCACCACCCCCGGTGCCGGCTTCGGTCCGGCCGGGGAGGGCTACATCCGCTTCACTGCTTTCGGCGACGCCGAGGCGACCGAGGAGGCTGTGGAGCGCATCAAGGCGATGCTGCGCGGCTAGCGCAGATGCGCGGGCATCATTGCCCGAGGGGCGCTATCACGCGCAAGGAGGCCGGGTCGAGACGAACGTCGAAGACCCGGCCTTGCAGTTTCTCGCCGTCCACCTGGGCGGGCGGCTGCTGCTCGAACTCAATATGGGCCGTGGTGCAGCGCAGCATCTCGATGTTCCTGAATCCGACGTGCCCGCCGCCCTTCGCCCGCAGGAAAAGGTAGATCGCCTTCGCCACGCTGACCGGCGGATGGGCTATGCACAGGTCCAGCACGCCGTCGTCCAGGCGCGCCTCCGGGCAGATCTTGAAGCCCCCGCCGTAGTAGGGCCCGTTCTGCACGGCGAAGGTGATCGATTCGCCGGATACCGGCTCGCCGCCGTCGAAGGAGGCGGTGTAGCGGTAGCTATCGAGATGATGGAGCAGCTGGTCGAAGCCGCTTTCCATGTACAGGGCCGCACCGGATTTGCCGCTTTTCTTGCGTCGCTCCATGGTGTCGATGGCGATGGCGGCATCCAGCCCGAACGAGAGCGTCTCCATGAACCACTGCCCATTGGCGCACCCCATGTCGATGGCGCTCTGGCAGCCGCGCAGGATCTGGCCGCAGGCTATGTCAGGACGGCTCGAGATGCCCAGGCTGCGGGCGAAGTCGTTTCCCGACCCGACCGGTATCACCCCTAGGGCGGGCCGCTCGAAGCCGTCGCGCTGCATGAGCCCGTTGACGATTTCGTGGATAACGCCGTCGCCGCCCAAGGCGATGACCGTGTCGGCGCCTTGGGCCCGCTTCGCCAGATCGGTCGCATGGTGGGGGCCGACGGTTCTGGCCAGAACTACATTTTGCTCCCCCAGGGCCTCTCGCAACAGCGGAACGACCGCCTCGATGGCCTTCGCCCCGTTGCCGTTCTGGGCGGCGGGGTTTGCTATCAGAAGCACATGTCCCAGGTTCGCGTCCATTTCCGCCCCCGTCTTTGCCGGTTCTTTTCGTCGGCCTTTATTGTACGCCTTCTCGCGGCCGCGACTCGCCGCGTTAAAAGTTCGTAAATCCGAAGCTGTTGCCTCGCTGTGCCTTTTCGGCTGGGCGTAACATACGAATACGTTTGGAACACCGGGCGGCGGGCATGGCGCGTTCGGCGGGTCCAGGCGTGCGCTTCGCATTCGCCTCGGGCCTTCGCGCTCTGCCCGCAAGGACGAAAGGCGGCTTCAATGGCAAAGCACATCTTCGTGACCGGCGGCGTCGTGTCGTCGTTGGGGAAGGGCATCACGGCCGCATCGCTGGGTCATTTGCTGAAGGCTCGCGGCTACAAGGTGACCATGCAGAAGATGGACCCGTACCTCAACGTAGATCCCGGCACCATGAGCCCGTTCCAGCACGGCGAGGTGTTCGTGACCGAGGACGGCCACGAGGGCGACCTCGACCTAGGCCATTACGAACGCTTCATCGACGAGAACCTAGGGCGCGAATCGAACTTCACCCAGGGCAGCATCTACAAAAGCCTTATCGCACGCGAGCGCCGCGGAGACTACCTGGGAGGCACCGTGCAGGTGATTCCCCATGTGACCGACGCCATAAAGGAGCGGCTGCACCGTATCGCCGACCAGTCCGGCGCCCATATCGTCATCTCCGAGATCGGCGGCACCATAGGGGATATCGAGAGCCTTCCCTTCATCGAGGCGGCGCGGCAGTTCAAGAAGGAGCGGCCGGCGGAAGATGTGCTCTTCGTTCATGTGACGCTGGTGCCCTACATCGCTGCCGCCCACGAGGTGAAGACCAAGCCCACCCAGCATTCGGTGAAGGAGCTGCGGTCCCTGGGCGTGCAGCCGGACTTCATCGTGTGCCGCAGCGACCATGAGATCACGGACAAGACCCGTGAGAAGATCGCCCTGTTCTGCGACGTGGAGCCCGAAGCGGTTCTGGCCTGCACCGACGCACCGTCCATCTACCAGGTCCCCATCAGCTTGCACGACCAGCGCTTCGACACCATGGTGCTCGAACGGTTAGGGCTGCCAGTGCCTCCCATCAACCTGGTGCCGCTCCAGGATTTCCTCGACCGAAGCGAGCTGTGCGACAAGGCGGTCGACATTGCCATCGTGGGCAAGTACGTGAGCCTGCCGGACGCCTACCTCTCGGTCATCGAAGCGCTCAAGCACGGAGGCGTGTGGGATCGGGCGCAGGTGAGCATCCACCTGGTGGACGGCGAGGAGCTGGACGCCTCCAACGTGGAGTCGGTGCTCGGCGGCATGGACGGCATCCTGGTCCCGGGCGGATTCGGGAGACGCGCCTTCGAAGGCAAGATCGAGGCGGTGCGCTTCGCCCGCGAGAAGGGCGTTCCCTTCCTGGGCATCTGCTTGGGGCTGCAGGCGGCCGTGTGCGAGTTCGCGCGCCACGTGGCGGGGCTGGAAGGGGCCACCTCGGCCGAGTTTGCCGACGAGATAGCCGCTGGTGCGAGCGAGGCGGATGCCGCCGCCATCCGCAGCGCGGCCGAGCAGTCCCGGGTGCCCCTGGTCATCGACCTTATGCCCGAGCAGGAGGATGTGGAGGACAAGGGCGGCACCATGCGCCTGGGGTCGTTCGCCTGCAAGCTTCAGCCGGGCACTATGGCGGCGCAGGCCTACGGCCAGGAGCTTATCTTCGAGCGCCACCGCCACCGGTTCGAGGTGAACAACGCCTACCGTGACGCGCTTGTGCAGGCGGGGCTCGTGCTCTCGGGCCTCAGTCCCGACGGGCGTTTGGTGGAGATGATCGAGCTGCCCGGCCATCCGTGGTTCGTCGCCTCCCAGGGGCACCCCGAGTTCAAGAGCCGTCCTACCCGCCCGCACCCCCTTTTCCGCGATTTCGTGAAGGCGGCTCTGCTGCACCGCGAGGCTCAGGTAGAATTAAGCCAGCAGTAAGAGCGGGTTGCCGGTTGCTCCGATGCCGGCGGAAGGGGAAGGTCCGATTGCTGGCCGAGGACGAGCAAAGCCTCGAGGAGTATATGGCCCACCTGCGCATAGAGCGCGGCTCGTCGGTGCGCACGCTGGAGGCCTACGGGCGCGACCTGAAGGACTTCCGGGAGTTTCTGGAGCGCCACGACGGCAGCAGCCTGTCCACGGCCGACCGCAACGCCATCATCGCCTACGAGGCCGACCTGGCTGCCCGGGGGTTCGCGCCTGCAAGCATCGAGCGGCACGTGTCGTCGATCAAAGGCTTCTGCAAGTTCCTGGTGCGGGAAGGGCTTGCCAAGCACAACCCGGCCGATACGGTGCCCCTGCCCGGGAAGCCCGACCGGTTGCCCGACGTGCTGAGCGTGGAGCAGGTAAACGCCCTCATGGATGCGCTGCCCGAGAGCGACAAGCCCGCCGACCTGCGGAATCGCGCAATGTTGGAGATGCTCTACGGCTGCGGGTTGCGCGTAAGCGAGCTGTCGGGTTTGAACCTGGGCGACCTCGTGCTCGACGACGGCTATTTGCGGGTGTTCGGCAAGGGGAGCAAGGAGCGCATCACCCCCATATCGGGAGCGGCGCTGCGGGCGCTTTCGGCCTATCTGGAAAAGGGAAGGTCGCAGCTGCAGAAGCCCTACACGCCGGTGAACTCTGCGGTGTTCCTGAACGCGCGGGGCGGGCGGCTCAGCCGCCAGAGCGTCCATGCCGTGGTTGCGCGGGCGGGGCTTGCCATCGGCGTGGAGAACCTGCACCCGCACACGCTGCGCCACTCCTTCGCCACCCATCTGCTGGAAGGCGGCGCCGATCTGCGCGTCATCCAGGAGATACTGGGGCATTCGGACATCTCGACCACCCAGATCTACACCCACGTTTCCCGCGCCCACATCCGCGAGGAGTACCTGGCGGCCCACCCGCGGGCGAAGGTACGCCCGGAGTCTGCCTGAGCGGCCCGCCCGAGCCCGGCTCCTACAGAAGCATACGGTCTTCGGGACGTTCGAAGGGGTCGATCAGCGACAGCAGGTTTCGCAGCTGGATGTTCAGGTTGTTGTTCGAGGTGTTGAGCAGGCACAGCGTAGGGTAGTCGACCCAGAGGTAGTCCTTCGACCGCGCGACGTCCCCGAAGAGCTCTTCTGCGCGCTCGGCATCCAGTTCGATGAGCACGTTGCGATTCTCCTCGCAGTAGAAGCGCCCGCCCTCCTCGGAGAGCACCACGTCGCGTACCACGCCCTCGCCGCTCTCCAGCAACGCCAGCACGGCCGACTCCGCGCTATCGGGCTCGTCGCTGCAGCCAGCTTCCCGCTGCAGCGTAGGGGAGAGCTCGGCCGTATCGAAGCAGCCCGGTTCCCTCCTGACGCGCACCAGGTACCGAACGCCTTCCTCGCTTCTGCTGATGACCAGGGCGAAGGTCGCCATCCCCTGCGCCTCGAAGAGCGGCTGCCTCCAGCGGGCCACCTCGCGCCCCTCTATGGCGATGTCGAAGAAGCCCACGGAGAACGGGTAGCCCTCCCGATGGCGAAACGCCGTGGCGTCGTCGTCGAACTCCCAGTCCGCAAGCTCGCCGAGGCCTACGATGCGCCGCGTGGAGAAGTCGAACATCTTCGCGTTGCAGAGGCGTTCGGTGACGCGGGCGACCTTGAAGGCGTCCGGCTGTCCGGCGAGCGAGTCGACAAGCTGCCGGTCGGCCCCGCCGCCCTCGAGCACGCCCGCGGAGGGAGGCCCCCACAGCGACCAGGGGATGCAGGAGAGCACGGTTCGGGTGTCCATGTTCACCAGGTTCGGGTAGCGCATGAGCCGCTTGACCTGGCCGACGGTCATCCACCTATGGCTGGGCAGCGCCTCCACCTCCCCCTCGGCGAGCACCACCACGTTGCGGTTTCGCTTGCCCAGGAAGCGCGAGGACTGCTCGGACTGCACCTGGTCCACCAGCGTGCGCGTGCGCGGCCCGCCCGAGCCGTCGCGCAGGAAGTACTCCAGGTAGGCCGGGCGCCCGCCGCCGTGCAGGCGCAGGAAGTTCGAGCGGGTGGCCTGGATGGTGGGCGAGACCTGCACCCTGTTGACGTTGCCGGGCTCGATTTTGGCCTGCATGAGGAAGTGGGCGGTCCCGTCGAACACCTTCGCCACGACGCCCAGGTAGCCGATCTCGCCCTGCAGCAGCACCGGCTGGGCCAGCTCGCGCTCCCCCTCGGCCACCTCGAGGCCCGCCACCTGGAAGAACGACCCGGCGGGGTTGCCGATGCGCCCGGTGGCCCCGTCGAGCCGCCACGGGTCGCACCGCTCGAGCGGAACGCGGGATATGCTCACCTCTGTGGCCTCGTTGCGCTCGCGCACCCACCCGAGCAGCGCCTCGAAGGGCTCCAGCCCCTCGTCGGCGGCCCAGGAGCGCCAGAACGCGTCGACGGTCTGCTTGTCGGGGGCCACAGCGCGTTCCCTAGGAGAGGATGTCGAAGACGCCGGAGAGCACGCGGTCCACGTCGGCCGCCGTCATGTCCGCGTGCAGCGGCAGGCGCAGGGTGCGCGAGCCCAGATCCTCGGTCACCGGGCAGTCCCGCGGGTCGTTGCCCAGCCTGCGGCCCATGGGGGCGGAGTGCAGCGGCACGTAGCAGATGTAGGCCATGACGCCGCGCTCCTTCAGGCCCTCCACCAGGCGGGTGCGCGTGTCCTCGTCGGGCAGCACGACGTTGTACATGTGGGCGTTGTGCTCGACGTGGCCGGGCACAACAAGCCGGCGCAGGCGCCCGTCCGCCTCCAGCGGCGCCAGCTCGCGCTCGTAGGCCTGCCATACCGCCATGCGCTTGCCCATGATCTCGTCGTAGCGCTCCATCTGCGCGTGCAGCACGGCCGCCAGCACGTCCGAGGGCAGGAAGGAAGATCCCAGGTCGTGCCAGGTGTACTTGTCGGTCCAGCCGCGCAGCACCTGGCGGCGGTTGGTGCCCTTCTCGCGTATGATCTCGGCGCGCTCCAGGAACCGCCCCTCGTTGAGCACGATGGCGCCGCCCTCGCCCATGACGTAGTTCTTCGTCTCGTGGAAGCTGTAGCAGCCGAACTCCGAGAGCGTGCCGGCAGGGCGCCCCTTGTAGGTCGACCCCACCGCCTGGGCGGCGTCCTCGATGACGAACAGGCCGCGCTCGGCGGCCACGGCGTCGATGGCGTCCATCTCGGCGGGGACGCCGGCGTAGTCGATGGCGTAGACGGCGCGGGTTCGGTCGGTGATAAGCCCCTCCACCAGCGACTCGTCCATGTTGAGCGTGTCGGGCCGCACGTCGCAGAACACGGGCCTGGCGCCCCGCAGCAGGAAGGCGTTGACCGTGGAGGAGAACGTGAAGGACGGCACGATCACCTCGTCGCCGGGCTGCAGGTCGATCAGTATCGAGGCCATCTCCAGCGCCGCGGTGCCCGAGGTGGTCAGCAGCATGCGCTCGATGCCGAAGCGCTCGCGGAACTGCTCGTAGACCTTGAAGGTGTACGAGCCGTCGCCGGAGGTCTTGCCGTTGCGCAGCGCGTCGAGGGCGTAGCGCTCCTCAAGCTCGGTGATGGATGCCTTGTTGAAGGGGATCATAGGGGCCTTTCGTTCGGTGTCGGGTGCGGGTCCGCATCGCCTTTCGGCGCGTTGACGACGGTCCGCACGACGTACTGGGGCATGCGGTTCAACGTCATGAAGACGCGTCCTACGTATTCGCCAACCATGCCCGCGACCGCGCACAGGGCGCCTGTCGATGCCGCCACGAGGGCGGCCAGGAGCAGCAGCCCGGAGCCGAGGGCAACGCCGGCAATCAGGAACGCCGCGAAGAGGAGGGCGAACAGCCCTCCGGCTGCGAACGCGATCCGCAACGGGGCGATGGAGAAGTTCGTGAACCCGTTCATCCACACCCGCAGCAGCTTCTTCAGCGTGTAGCCGGTGGTCCCTTCCATGCGGGGCCGGTCGCTCATGGGGACCAACGCCACTCGGTCGGTCGCCTGGAAGAGAAGGCCCGAGAGGTAGGGGTAGGGGCCTTCGTAGGAGACGACGTGCCGAAGCACCATACGGTCGAACGCGAAGAAGTTCGACATGGTGAAGTCCTCGGGCAGGCCTATGACCTTGCGTGCCATCCAGGTGTTCACGGCGCTTCCGAGGTTCTTGAAGCCGCTCTGGTGCTTGCGTCCGTACTCCGCCACGGCCAGATCGGCGCCTTCGTTGAGGGCGGCAAGCAGCTTCGGGGTTTGGTCAACGGGACACTGCCCGTCGTCGTCGAGCGTGACGATCAGGCGCCCTTGCGCCATGCGGTAGCCTGCCATGCGCGCGTTGGTCTGGCCGAAGTTGCGCCCGAACTCAACCACCCGCAGCCAGGGGCGCAGGCGTGCGGCCTCGGCGAGCACGGCGAACACGTTGTCGGGGGAGCCGTCCACGACGCAGACGACCTCGAAGGCCCCAAGGCCCGCCTCCTGCGCGGTGCGCTCTATCTCGGCCACGACGCTCATCACGGTGCGCTCGCTGCGGTAGCAGGGGATGACGAAGGAGACTTCGGGCCGGTTCCGGGAAACGGGCGCTTGGTCGATGCTGGCGGTTGCGTTCACGCTAGGCCACCCCATCCCGCGTCGAATCGCCGCGGCTGCCGGCGTAGATGGCGTAGCCGAACCGGGTGGAGCTGTCCTGCACCCGGGCGTCCGGGTCGTGGTCCTTCAGTTCGCGCCGCAGGCAGGCAAGCCCGCGTCCGTCGATGAGCTGCCGGTCGAATCGCTCCAGCTCGCCGTCCTCGAAGGCGAACCGCACGCACGCCTCGTCGAAATGAGCCCCCCGCGCCAGGTCCGGCTCGCGCCCGCAGGCGACGTCGATCACCATGCGTAGGAAGTCGTAGCCGGTGGACAGCTGCACGAGATCCGATCCTATGAAGTCCCCGCCCATGCGGGCACCGATCTCCACGATGCGCACCTCGCCCGCGGGGGTGAGGAAGAACTCGGTGTGCGACGCCCCGTAGCGGATGCCGAGGGCGTCGAGCCCCGCGAAGACGGCGGCCTCCACGGACGGGACGAGCTTTGCGGGGATGCCCGAGGGCTCGTCGTGGCCGTGCTCGATGAAGTGAGGCGCGCCGCTCGTGTGCTTCCGCGTGAGGGCCAGCAGACGGTGGCGGCCCTCGAAGGAGATGCACTCGCAGCTGTACTCGTCGCCGACTATGAACTCCTCGACGACCGCCTGGCCGGCAAAGGAAGCCTCGCAGGCCTGCCTCACGGCGTCGGCGAGCTCGTCTGCGGAGTCGACCCGGTTGACCGCGCGGCTGCCGGACCTGTCGACCGGCTTCACGATCAGGGGGTAGGGCAGCGACGCAGGCTCGGCCGGAAGGTTGTCGGGCGAGGCGAGCAGGTGCGAGGGCACGGGCACGCCGGCGGCCTCGAAGGCCTCGCGCATGAGGAACTTGTTCGTGGACACCTCGTCGCAACGCTCGTCGTTGGCGGGGTTGCCCAGGGCCCGCTGCACATGGTTCACCGTGAGCACGGCCAGGTCAGATCCGATCGAGACGGCCGCGTCCGCCCCGATGCGCCGGCATTCCTCAAGAATCGCGTCGCGCTCCACGATGCTCACCGGGTGGAACGCATCCGCCGTCCGCTCGCCCACGTCCCCTGCCGCCCAGGCGAACACGTGGGTCTCGTAGCCCATCTCCCGGGCTTTGAGTATCAGCGGGTTCTGGAACTCGTTGGCGCCTATGATCGCAAGCTTTCTCATAGCACTCCTGTATCGTCGCTGCGAAGGGGGAGGGTCTGCTCCCAGTCGAGGATCGGCGAGGGTTCCGGGGGAAGCGAGAACTTGTAGACGCCGGCAGTTTCGTTAAGGACGTCCACCAACTCGACGTTTACCGGCCCGTACTCCGACTCGAGGTAATCGCTGACAACTTCGACGTAGTCGCCTCGCTCGAGATTGCTGATGTAGTAAACGTTGTCGGACAGCAAAGTCCTTCCATCCAGAAACCCGTCAATTCCGTTTGCTTCCAGCTGCTTGTTGTAAGCTCCGGTTCTCGTATAGCTTCCGCCCGATATGATGAGGTTCGTCAGGTCGCCGTCGTACGTTCTGAACGGGTCGTAGGAGTCGTAGGAGTTGGAGACCGAATAATCGTGGACGAAGACGTCGTCGGGATGTTGCAGTGCGTAGTTCTCGATCGCCGCCATTTGAGGAATCGAGTAAGAGTCTCTTTTCCTGAGTTTCTCTATGTCGCTAGCGGCGGAGACGGAGCCGAACAGCACGGAGACGGCGAGTACTGCGGCCATGGAGCCTTTTGCCGCGAGAGGCAGTTGTGGCAGTCGGTGGGAAGACCCGTGCTTGCCGATTTTTCGGTTGGGGATACACGCTGCTGCGTTCAGACCGCCGACTAGCTGAAACAAAAAACAAGAAGCAGCTGGCAGCGCGACGGTTAAGAAAAGGCGCAGGAGCCAGCGTCCCGACAGACACAAGTACAGGCAGAGGCAAAAGGAGACAAGCGCCACGACGACAGTCCACGAGCAAAAGGCAATGGATGAACGACGGTTTCGTCTCCACAGAAGAGCCCCCGCCAGAAAGCTTGTCAGACCCAGGCCGGCAACGACGACCAGGTCGCCCCGAGCCGTTTCGTTTTCTTTGAACAGGCTATATCCTAGGCTGATGGCGTCCCTTATCGATGGCTGGATCGTTGCCGTTTCAGGAGACTGGACAATATGCTCCAGGGCGGGTGTGTCGATTGCTTCGTCTACGTAGATCAGCGATCTGGCTAGATTGAAGACCTCTTCAGACCACCCTGCTGCCAGGTACATGTCCGGAGCTTCTTCGTACGAGGGCCGAACATGATCTTGGAACTCTATGCGCCATTGGTTGTAGGCGCCGTAGGATGAGTTGTCCCCTATGCGCTGCAACAGCGTGTCGAATCCGTAGAAGCATGCGACGACAAGCAGCGCGGCGAGAAGCGGACGAGCGGCCCATTTCAGCGTATCCGCTTTGATGCGATTGCGAAATCCGCTTTTTGAATAAAGGAGAATTCTTCCCACGCAGAGCAACCAGAAAACGGAGCAGCAAATACCCGCTGATTTCCGCTCGATGAAGGCAAGGGCGAGAAGCAGCAGGGAAAGGCAGAAGTAGCGCCGGTTTTGCTGCGTGCTGAGTCCTGTATCGCCTATGCAAAGGCAGAGCGCACACGACGCCGCGCCGAGCGTTGCGGCGGTGGTGGTGAACTGCATTCTCTGGACGGGATACAGGTAAACCGTGGCAAGGAGCGCCGCCAAGATGAGCGTGGGCCACAGCACAGAGCGATTCGGCGGTGTTATGCGAACCAAGCAGCCGCCGATGACGGACAGCCCGGCAAGCAGGAAAGACAGCTCTACGATCGAGTACCACTGAACACTATCCGTTATACGGTAGAGCAGAGACATGAGAAAGCCGAATGCCGAGTTGAAAAAGGTGAGCTGGAAGTACGGATCTCCGGTTTTCTCGCCCGAAATCGTCATCATCATGTTGTAATCATCTACGGTGTCGAAGACGATTCCCCTGCTCATCGCAATGACGATGAATGCAACTAGGCACAGAGCGGAGGAGTAGGCGAAGGGGTGGTTCCGAACTGCTTTCACCCAGTGCGCGGCTGGCATGCTGCTGGCATGCGCCGGGTTTCTGTCGTCGATGGCGAAGGGCATGCTACAGGGACGACAATCGCTCTATAAGGCGCTCTCGCTCCGCTGCTAGCGCCGATGTGCAGTCTGAGAGTGCGTTGCCTGCGGCCACGATCTGCCCGATGCATTGGCCTGCATCCTCGGTTCGAGCCGATGCGAAAAGGATGGTGCTGCGGATATTGGGATCGATGCAGCGTATCGGGGAATAGCCGTTGCACCGATATCCGTCGGCATAGACCATCTCCGATGCGAGGGCTTTGCGGCGGCTGGGAGCGATGTCGCCTATGGCCTCCCCTAAAGCTATCCTGACGATCAGCTCGTAGTAATCGACCCCCAGCAGCTCGCCGGTGAGCTCCGGCAAACCGTTCGCGCCGGCTCGGCCCGTAAGCTCAAGGATGCAGAGTCCTTCGGCTCCCCCGCGGTAGTCGATGTTGACCGCGCAGTTGTCGAAGCCGCATGCGGCAATTGCTTTTCGTCCAAGGCAAACGGCTTCGTTTACAAGCTCCTGGTGTTCGAACGGGTAGTAATGGATATAGGGCTTGGGATTGGCGCCCCCCGTCATCAGGTCGCCGTGGGCCTGGATGAAGACCACATCTCCGTTGCTGACGATTGCTTGCGCACCAAACTCTATGCCGCCGAGGTACTCCTCGACCAGACAGAATCCCTCCTCAGCGAGGATTTCCTCCGCTTTTTCGCAGGCGTTGCACAGCGTTTCGCATATGAATACGCCCGCGCTTCCTTGCGAGCGCGACAGTTTGAGAACGAGCGGTAGACCGAATTCGTCGGCGATACCGATCAGCTCGCTAGGGGAGCCAATGACGCGGTATCGCGCAGAAGGCACGTCGTGGTCCGAGAGCGTTTCTTTGAGAGCTCTCTTGTCGAAGCACAGGCGCGAGGATGCTTCGGAGGGCCCGGGAAGACCCAGAGTGTCGACAACTCGTCCGAGCGATTGCATCGCGGTATCCATGCAACTGGTAACGACGGCGTCCGCATGCTGCTCCTTCGCGGCTGCGAGCACCGCTTCTGGGTCGGATATGTCAACGATGGCAATTTCGTCGGCGTACTGAAACCCTGGATATTCTCCTGCGATGCTTGCCGCTACGGATCGGTGCCCGAGGTTCCTGATGGCTTTGTAGAGCCCGACTTGCCCGCGTCCGGCTCCAAGCACCATTACTGTTTTGGCGGTATTGATTGGCATGGTGTCAGCCCGGTTTCTAGATGCCTGCGTCCTGCTCCTGGTTGGACACGAGGAACAGGTGCTGGCCGTACTTGGTCTTGTTGGAGCGCGTCGAGGCGATGCGCTTGAGCTGCTCGCGGTCGATGAA
>NZ_CALPDA010000008.1:0-153514 GCF_943193145.1 Adlercreutzia aquisgranensis
CCCCCGCATCGTAAAGCGGCCTTCCTGACATAAAGAAGCCTCCCATTTCTCTTGTCCAAGAAATGGGAGGCAGTTCAATCTTGCGGGCGCTTTCCTTTTCTCGCCCGGCATCCTTCGCCGCCAAGCCGCATCGGACCGAAGGTCGCCTCGCCCCTTCCCCCGCACCGCAGCCGCGTCCGCCCGGCACCGCCGCCCGACAAGAGACGGGACTGTCTGATCCGAGGCCGCCTCGGACAGCGCCGGTCTCCCGGACGCCTTTTCGGGACAGGAAAGACGAGAATCGGGCGAAACGGAACTTTGAGCGCCCGCGAACCCCTCCCACAATGATGTAGCCGAGCCGTTTCCGCTCGGCTACATCGCAAGAGAAGGGGGAAAGATGGAGAAGACCACCGATGCCGCTGCCCGGCATGAAGGCAGCAGGTCCCTGGGCCGCCGCGCCTTCCTGAAGGGCGCCGCGCTGACCGCAGGACTGGCCGCCGTGACCGGCGTCGGCTGCAGCCCGAGCCAGCCGCAGCCGACAGACGACGCGCCCAAGAAGCCCGAAGCCGACGCGCAGCCCGCGAAACCCGTCAAGCAGGCGCCTCCCGAGGAGGTGTACCAGGGCATCTGCCGTGGCAACTGCGGCGGCGGCTGCATCATGAACGTGCACGTGCGCGAGGGCAAGATCGTGAAGACCTCCGCCATCCACCAGGAAGACGACCTAGACACCCGCATCTGCCAGCGCGGCCTCACCCATCCGCAGCGCGTCTACGCGCCCGAGCGGCTGCAGTACCCGCTGCGCCGCGTGGAGGGCACAGCGCGCGGAGCCGGCGAATGGGAGCGCATCAGCTGGGACGAGGCCATCACCTACATCACCGACAAGTGGAAGGGCTACATCGAGGAGGTGGGGCCGCAGTCCATCGGCGTGTTCTGGGGAGCAGGCACCTACTCCTACAACTACATGGTGTGGAACCGCCTGGTCAATCTCATGGGGCTGACCCACATAGAAGCCGGCTACGACATGGCGGCCCTCAACCAGGGTTGGCGCATGTACGGCATGTCCCAGTACCTCATCGGCAACCACGGCAACGACGTGGTGGACTCCAAGTACATCTTCACCTGGGCCCACGACGCCACCATCGCCGGCCAGTGCCGCTGGGCCTACTACCAGGAGGCCATGAAGCGCGGCGCGAAGCTCATCGTCATCGACCCGGTGTACACCGGCGCCGCCCAGAAGGCCGACCTGTGGGTGCCCATCAAGCCCGCCACCGACGGCGCGCTTGCCCTGGGCATGATGCACGTCATCTTCGAGGAAGGGCTCACCGACGATGCGGCCATGGCCCGCGCGACGAGCGCGCCCTACCTGGTGAAGGCCGACGACAACAAGATCCTGCGCATGAGCGACCTGGGCGTGGAGCCTACGGAGGGCCCGATCAACCCCATGACCGGACAGCCCACCCTCGTGGACCCCATGGTGTTCATGGCCGCCGACGGCACCACGGGCACTCCCGAGGAGATCGCCGACCCGGTCATCCACGGCACCTTCGAGGTGAACGGCATCTCCGTGACCACGGCCCTCGACCTGCTGGTGGAGCGTGCGAGCGAGTGGACTCCCGAGCGCACCGAGGAAGTGACCGAGGTGCCCGCAGACACCGTGCGGGAGCTCGCCCGCATGTTCGCCGAGGGACCGACCAACCTCAACGTGGGATTCGGCAACGACCACTGGAGCAACGGCCGGTCCATCACCATGTGCCAGCTGACGCTTCCGCTGATCACCGACCAGTTCGGCAAGAAGGGCGCGGGCGTGGGAGGCACCCAGGGCGCTTCCACTTCCGGCTGGGCGGAGGCCAACCTTGGCGGGCTGCTCTTCCCTCCGGGAGCCGTGGGCGGCCTGCAGTTCCCCATCAACTACCTGCCCGAGATCATGGAGACGGGCATGTACGGCGAGATGCCCTTCCCGGTGAAGTGCGTGGTCAACGTGGCCTCGAACCTGCTCGGCTGCGCCCCCGACCGCAACGCCTTGACCGCCGCCTTGGACAAGGTGGAGCTCGTTGTGAACGTCGACCAGGTGATGAACGACATGTCCCGCTACTCCGACGTCGTCTTGCCGGTGCCGCACTGGTTCGAGTTCGAGACCATCTCCAGCTGCCCGGGCAAGTGGGCCGACCTGAACGAAGCGGCTATCCCGGCCCAGTTCGAGTGCAAGGAAGACGTGGAGATTGCCGCGCTGCTGGGCCAGGCTATGGGCATCGAGCAGATGAACATCACCCCCGAGGACTTCTACCGCACGCTGCTGGACACCGACGCCCTGCGCGCCCGAGGCATCACCCTTGAGACCCTGCGCGAGAAGAAACGCATCAAGGCCTTCGACGACCAGTGGCTCTACGGCTCTCCCGAAGCCCCCTTCGTCACCGCAACGGGCCGCGCGGAGTTCTTCCTGGAGGACGTGGCCCCGCAGTTCCCGCTGATGGGATACCCGGTGGACGCGAAGCTCAACAGCCTTCCCCACTACGAGGAGCCGCTGGAGGCCTACGACGGCAACCCGCTGCGCGAAAAGTACCCGCTGACCATATGGAGCCATCGCGACAAGTTCAAGGTACACTCCACCTTCGCCGTGAATCCCATCTTAAACGAGATCGAGCCCGAGCCCACGGTGGAGCTGAACCCCGCCGACGCCAAGGAGCGCAACATCGCCGACGGCGACATGGTGTGCGTGTTCAACGACCGTGGAGAGGTGACCATGAAGGCCTACCTGGACGCGTCGATGCGACCGGGCTGCGTGTGGACCGAGCACGTGTGGCTGCAGGAGCAGTACGCCTCCGGCCATCTCATGGAGATAACGAGCCATGCGACAAGGGACGTGTGGATCGGAAACCAGCCCTTCGACACCCTGGTCCAGATCGAGAAGCTGTAAGGAGGAGCGACGAACATGACTCGATTCGCAATGGTCATCGACCTGAATACCTGCATCGGCTGCCACGCCTGCTCGGTGGCCTGCAAGGTGAACAACAACCTGCCCGTGGACCTGTGGTACAACCGCGTACTCACCGACGGCAGCGCCTACATGGACACGGCAAGCGGCACCTATCCCAACGACGTGCACCGCGAGCACATCCCCATGACCTGCCAGCACTGCAGCAACGCCCCCTGCGCCACCGTGTGCCCCACCGGCGCCACGTCCATCCTTGAGAACGGCGTGGTGGCCGTGGACGCCGAGCAGTGCATCGGCTGCGGCAGCTGCATCGAGGCCTGCCCCTACGACGTGCGCACCCTCATCAAGGAGGAGCCGAAGTTCGTCATGGACTTCGCCCTGGGCGATTGGGACGCGCCCGAGCACAAGGCCGGCGTGGTGGAGAAGTGCACGTTCTGCCAGAACCGCGTCGAGCGCGGAGAAGTGCCCGCACGCCCGCTAACCGCGGCTTCGCGCGCAACCGCCAGCTCTGACGACGCCCCCAGCATCGGCGCCCCAGGGCCAGCGCGCCGATTAATTGTTACACCTGCACTCATCGCCAGCCCCCTTGTGCTATGATTCGCCCGTTGTGCATGGTAGAGGCGCGGTCGCCATCAGTACCTTCCGGAAACGCGCTCGAGCGGCGCGGGGGCGAAAGGGTCGGCCGCCGAAGGGTTCGCGCACGCTCGAAGGCGCGGATGCCTGGGGTGCAGCCATAACAGGCTGCGCACTGTCGCTTGAATGCGGAGAGCTGCCTGTGAACGCGCGCCAACGCCCTTGACGCGCCTCCACGGCCCCAAGCTTTTCGCGGAAAGGAAGGACGTGGAATTCGTCAACACTGCCTGGGCATTGGTCCCGGCCCTGGGCGCCATCATCCTGGCCCTGGTGACCAAGGAGGTCTACGTGTCGCTCTTCGTGGGCGTGCTCGTGGGCGCGCTCCTGGTCTCGGGCTTCGACCCGGTGGCCACCTTGGACGCCATCATCGGCGACGGCTTCATCCCCGCGGTGGCCGACAACGCCGGCATCTTCATCTTCCTGGTCATCCTGGGCATCCTGGTGGCCCTGCTCAACCGCACCGGCGGCGCTGCCGCCTTCGGCAAGTGGGCCGCCAAGCACGTGAAGAGCCGCGTGGGCACCGAGTTCGCCACGTTTCTGCTGGGCGTGCTCATCTTCGTGGACGACTACTTCAACTGCCTTACCGTCGGCTCGGTCATGCGCCCCATCACCGACAGTAAGAACGTCTCCCGCGCCAAGCTGGCCTTCATCATCGACGCCACCGCAGCTCCCATCTGCATGATCGCGCCGGTGTCCTCCTGGGCGGCGGCGGTGTCGGGCGTGGCGGAGGATTTGGGCGTGAACGGCATCGAGCTGTTCATCCAGGCCATCCCCTTCAACTTCTACTCGCTGCTCATGATCGTGTTCGTGATCGGGCTCATCTTCCTGAACTTCGACTACGGCCCCATGGCCAAGGCCGAGCTTGCGGCCTATCGCGACGGCGACCTGGACAGCCTTGACACCGAGGAGCCCGAGACCAACACCAAGGCCTCCGTGGCCGACATGATCATTCCCATCCTGGTGCTCATCGTCTGCTGCATCGTGGGCATGCTCTACGTGGGCGGCTTCTTCGGCGGCGAGACCGACGGCGACATCATCGGCGCCTTCGGCAACACCGACGCCTTCGTGGCGCTGCCCTGGGGCTCGCTCATCGCGCTGGTGTTCGCGTTCATCTACTTCATCGCCCGCCGCCTGGTGAAGCTCTCCGAAGCCTCCGAGGCCTTCGTGAGCGGCTTCAACGCCATGGTGCCCGCCATCCTGGTGCTCACCTTCGCCGTGGCCCTGAAGAACATGACCGGCCTTCTGGGCGCCGACGTGTTCGTGGCAACCCTCATGGAGAACGCGGCTCCGGGGCTCTTCAACCTGCTGCCCGCCGTCATCTTCCTGGTGGCCGTGTTCCTGGCGTTCTCCACCGGCACCAGCTGGGGCACCTTCGGTATCCTCATCCCCATCGTGATGCCCATCTTCGCCAACGACCCCACGCTGCTGACCATCGGCATCTCCGCCTGCCTGGCCGGCGCCGTGGCCGGCGACCACTGCTCGCCCATCTCCGACACCACGGTCATGTCCTCGGCTGGCGCCGACATGCCCCACGTGGACCACGTGAACACCCAGCTGCCCTACGTCATGACCATGGCCGCGGTGTCCTTCGTGATGTTCGCCATAGCGGGCTTCGTGCAAAACGCCCTCATCTGCCTGCCACTGGGCATCGTGCTGACGCTGGTGGTGCTGGTGGTGCTCAAGAAGACCATCGGCCAGAGCGTGAAGGACATCACCCCCGCCAAGCCTGCCGCGTAAGAGCTCTCGCTCCCACACCCGCAAAGGCAACCCCCAAGCGGCGCCCCTTCGACAAGGGGCGCCGCTCTTTTTGTAGCGGGTCGCTGCGAGCACGCACCAACAAACATGGAGGCGGCCAAGCGCAAGCAAGCACTGGCCCAACTGAGAAATCCTCAGCGGGGCCGGGGCTTTCCGGCAACGTTGCGGCAAGGAACGCGCTAGCCAGCCGCTGCCAGGACGCGGGCGGCTTTCTCCACGGCGGCCTCTCGCATGAACTCGGATTTCTTGACGCCCGAGATGCGCGCCGCCCGCCCTATCATCTGAGCCGCAGATTCCGGGCATTTGAACGAGAGGTTCGCATTGGGCTCGCCAGACAGCCGGGGGCGGCCAGCGCGAACCGCCACAGGGCTGCCGCCCCAGGCGCCGTCCTCCCATTCGCGGGCGCGACAGGCGAAAGACCGCCTATCGACGCGCCCCGCTTCGCACAGGCTAGTCCCCTAGCGGCATGCGGAAGGCTGTGCGGGCGATTGCGGCGGCGGCTGCAAGCGCCACGGCTGACACGGCTGCGGACACCAGCGCGGCATCGACGGCGCCTCCTGCCAGAACGGTGCAGGCGCAGGACGCCGCCAGGCCCGCGATGGACAGCGCGATGCCGCCGAGCAGGGAGGCCATCACCGGGACCGAGCGCTTCACCACTTCGTAGGCGCTCTTCCAGCCGTAGTTGGGCATGCGGGCGTTGAGCAAAGCCCCCAAGCAGGCCGAAAAGCACGTAACCGCAGCCGGCACCAGCAGAAACAACGCAGCGTTTGCAGGAGGCACGCGAAGGCCCGCCGCCGCGAGAGCAGCGCCCGTCAAAATGGGAGCGCCTGCGAACAGCAGGTTCGCCAATACCTTCGACCCAAGCACCACCGAGGTCGGCTGCGGGACGGTCTCCATGATCCAGCGGGCGCTGCCCTCAAGCGACACCGAGCAGGAGCTGGTAACACCGGTGGCAGCGCAGAAGGCGAAGGCCCAGGGAAGCCCGGCCGCGGCAAGGCCTTCGAGGGTGACGGAGCCAAGCGCGCCCGCGCCGGCAGGCAGGCTCTCTGCAACAGTCGACAAAAGGGAGGGACCCGCCACGAAGCACGCGCATCCTACAGCGAAACCCAGCACAGGCCCGATGCCCATATTCATAAGGTAGATGGGCGTGGACAGCACCAGCCTCAGCTCCTTTTCCACAAGCGCCCGCACGGGATTGCGGGGCTGCTGCCCGAACGTTGCCCGACGGCCGCGCGACGAAGCGGGGGACGAGACGGCGGCGTTGAGCCGCTCGAAGAAGCGCGACACCACGGCGACGCAGAGAACGGCGCAGGCCACCGATGCCGCAGCGAACAACGCAAGGGCGAGCGGCTGCCCTTGGATAACCGCCGCCTGCACCCAGCCCGCGGGAAGCCACAGCCCGCTCGCAAACGCAGCGAAGGACGCCACCGCCTGCCCTAGAGCCGCCTGGGCGTCGCCTCCAAGCGCAGACGACGGCTGGGAGAGCCCTCCCATCGCCACCACCAGCGCCACCACCAGGACAAGCCCTGCGATGCCTGCAACCGCTTGGGCATGGCGCATCCGCGAAGCCACCAGCGACACCAGGAAGGCGACGGCCACGGCCAAGGCCAGGGGAATCGCCGGCACGAGCACCATGGAGAGCAGTGCCGCCAGCCAACCGGCGACGCCCACGCCAGCGGCGGGCAAGCTGGCAACATAGAGCGGCACCATGAGCACCGCGCACAGCAGCGCCGCCATAGCGTAGAGCGACGCCAGCCGGGACAGCACCACCTGCCATGTGGGAACCGGAAGCGCCATGACCGTGTCGTAATCCTTGAAGCCGAAAAGGGCCCCGCCGGCCTTCAACAGCGATGCCGCAGCTGCGGCGCAGGACCCCGCGAACACGGCGAAGGACGGCACCGACGAGGCCGCCCCCACCGACGCCATGGCTGCGCCCGTCGCATAGCAGTACACCGCCATCACCACGCCCACCAGCACGAACAACAGCGCCATGCCCGCCAAGGTCATACGCCGGCGAACATCGGTGCTGCGGATCGCCGCGTTGAGGCCGAAGGCGCCCAGGGCCTGGACGCGCAAGAGCGCCGCAAGCTTAGCCACGGCCCTCACCCCCTTCACGAGCCAGGCTCAGGAACACCGACTCCAGGGACTCGTCGCCGCACACGGACTCGGTCGCCCCCGCGCGCACGATGACGCCGTTCTGGATGATGGCCACCTCGTCGCAGAGCTTCTCCACCACCTCCAGCACGTGGCTGCTGAAGAAGATGGCGCTGCCGCTGCGGGCAAGCTCCCCCATGATCTGCTTCAGGTCGAAGGCCGCCTGCGGGTCGAGCCCCACGAAAGGCTCGTCGAGCACCAGCAGCTTCGGGTCGTGCATAAGGGCGCCGATCAGCACCAGCTTCTGCCGCATGCCGTGGGAGTAGGCGCTCACGAGCTCGCTCAAGCGCCCGGTAAGCCCCAGGCGGTCGCTGTAGCTGCGAATTCGCCGCTCGCGCACGGCCTTCCCGACACCGAACATGTCGGCCATGAACGAGAGGTACTGCCCGCCCGTCAGGTAATCGTACACGTCCGGGTTGTCCGGTACGTAGGCGACAACGGCCTTGCACCGCACGGGATGCTCGGTCACGGACATGCCGTCGATGAGGATCTGGCCGCCGTCGAAGCGCTGCGCCCCCACGATGGAGCGAATCAGAGTGCTCTTCCCCGCCCCGTTGGGACCCACGAATCCGAAGATGCGCCCGGGCATCACCTCAAGCGACAGGTCGTCGATCACCTTCTTGCGCCCGTAGCTCTTGGAAAAGCCCCGCACCTCCAGCATGGGTGCATTCGCGCATGCGTCGTCCATAGCGTCCTCCTTTGTTCCATCTGATATAGTTCATATATAACAGATTAGCGCAAAGGAAGCGCCGCCGCAAGGGCCCGCAACCCATCAACCCCATCGGCGCCGAAAAACGAGAAGACACCTCCATGGGCGAGGGCGGAGCGACGAAGGAATGCGGCGGCTCGAAATGAGGGAGGCAGCTAAGAGCATGGCAAACGAAGGCGGCCCGCGCCGAAATGACGCGGGCCGCCTTACGGAAAGGCTTTAGCAGCGCTGGCTAGTACAGCTTGGCGCCGGCGGGAATCTTCGGGTCCACCATGAGCAGGTTCAATCGCTCCTGGGGCTGCCCGTCCTCGCCCGGTTCCTCGTGGATGGCGGACAGCAGCATACCGCAGGAGTCGATGCCCATCATCTTGCGCGGCGGCAGGTTCGTGATGGCGATGAGCGTGCGGCCAACCAATTCTTCGGGCTTGTAGTAGGCGTGGATGCCCGACAGGATGACGCGGTCGACGCCGGTGCCGTCGTCCAGCACGAACTTGAGCAGCTTCTTCGACTTGGGCACCGCCTCGCACGCCTTCACCTTCACCGCGCGGAAGTCGGACTTGCTGAAGGTGTCGAAATCCACTTCGTCGGCGAACAGCGGCTCCACGATTACCTTCGAGAAGTCGATAGCGCCCGCGCTCTGTGCAGGCTCGGCAGCCCCCGCAGCAGGCGCCGCAGTCGGGGCAGCCCCCTTCCCCGCCGCCGGCGCCTCGTCGCGCATGTGGGGGAACAGCAGCACGTCGCGGATGGAGGGAGCGTCGGCCAGCAGCATGACCAAACGGTCGATGCCGATGCCCACGCCGCCGGCCGGCGGCATGCCGTACTCCAGCGCGCGGATGTAGTCGGCGTCGAAGCCCATGGCCTCGTCGTCGCCCATGTCCTTGGCCTTCACCTGGGCCCAGAACCGCTCGGCCTGGTCCACCGGGTCGTTGAGCTCGCTGAAGGCGTTGGCGTACTCGTGTCCCATGATGAACAGCTCGAAGCGGCTGGTGAGCTCGGGGTTTTCCGGTTTTTTCTTCGCCAGGGGCGAAATCTCCAGCGGATGGTCCACCACGAAGGTGGGCTGGATCAGCTTCTCCTCCGCCACAGCTTCGAAGATCTCGGAGATGAGCTTGCCCTTGCCCCAGGCCGCCTCGGCATGGCCTCCGTTCCTTTCCAGGATGGAAACCAGCTCGTCGCGGCTGCGCTCGAAGGACACCTCTTCGCCGGCGCCTTCGCTGGCCAGCTCCATCATGGAGGCCACGCGCCACTGGCCCGACAGGTCGATCCGGGTTCCCTGGTAGGTAATCTGCAGCGTTCCGTTGGCAGCCAGGCATGCGTCTTGGATGAGTCCGCGCGTAAGTTCAATCATGCCGTCCAGGTCGCTGAAGGCGCGATAGGCCTCCAGCGTGGTGAACTCGGGGTTGTGGTAGGCGTCCATGCCCTCGTTGCGGAACTGGCGCCCCATCTCGTAGACGCGCTCGAAACCGCCCACCAGCAAACGCTTCAGCGGCAGCTCCGTGGCGATGCGCAGAAAGTAGTCGCGATCCAGCGCGTTGAAGTGGGTGACGAAGGGCTTGGCGTTGGCGCCGCCCAGGATGGGATGCAGAAACGGCGTCTCCACCTCGTAGTAGCCGTCGGCCTCCATGTAGCGGCGGATGGCGGCCACGATCTTGAAGCGCTTCTCGAAGACGGTCTTCACCTCGGGGTTCATCACCAGGTCAACGTAGCGCTGGCGGTAGCGGGTCTCCTTGTCGGCCAGGCCGTGGAACTTCTCGGGCAGAGGCCGCAGGCTCTTGGACAGCAGGGTGTACGACTCCACCGCAACCGACAGCTGGCCGCGGCGGGTGCGCATCATGGCGCCGCGGGCGCCGATCCAGTCGCCCACGTCTATGTCGCACAGAGCCGCGTAGGCGTCCTCGCCCAGGGCGTTCACGCGGCAGAACAGCTGCATGTCGCCGGTAGCGTCGCGCAGCTCCAGGAAGGCCACTTTGCCCTGCACGCGGCGGGCCATCACGCGACCGGCCACCACCACCTCGTCGTCGGTGGACTCGCCATCGGCCAGGTGCGCGTAGGCGGCGTCCAGGTCGGCAAGATGGTGGCTGTAGGCGAAGGCGTCGCCATAGGGGTTCTGCCCGGCGTCGATGAGCGCCTGGCGCTTGGCCTGGCGGACCTTGATGGGATCGTCCTCTACCACCGACACGATGCTCTCTTCCTGCATCTTCGCTCCTTCATCAACTACGAATCAGACAAGCAGGTCGCCCAGGAGAGCAGTCGAGAACTTTCTTGGCGAGCGCAGATGGCGTGAAAGCGCTGCGAAACGGCCTTCGGACCGCAATCGGGGCTTTAAGTGTCATATGCGCCGCCAGGGAAGGCCTCGGCGGACGACCCGTTCCGTCGGCCGTCGGGTCGACGGAACCCGTTACTTAGCCTGCTCGACCTTCAAGATGGTCATCTCGATGTCGCGGCCGGTGGGGCCGGTGGTGGTCACCTTGTCGCCCTTCTTGTGGCCGAGCAGCGCCGCGCCCACGGGCGATTCGTTGGAGATCTTTCCCTCGTGGGCGTTGGACTCGGCGGCGCCCACGATGGAGAAGACACGCTCGCGGCCGTTCATGTCCACGGTCACGGTGCTTCCGATATGCACGCTGCTGGAGCGCTTGGGGGTGTTCACCACCGTTGCCTCGGCCAAGATATGGGTGATCTCGGCGATGCGGGCCTCCATGAGCCCCTGCTCGTTCTTCGCGTCGTCGTACTCGGAGTTCTCCGAGATGTCGCCGAACTCGCGGGCCACCTTGATGCGCTCGCCCACCTCGGCGCGCTTCTGGGTCTCCAGATAGTGGAGCTCCTCCTCCAGCTTGTCCTTGCCTTCCTGGGTGAGAATGTAGCTGCTATCCGCCATGGTTCAAACTCCTTGCCCGGCTGCCGGCCGGCGCTTCTGGGGTTCGGCGACCGACGCCGACCCGATGGTCATCCAAACATAAAACAAGCGGCACGGAAAGGGCCTCGCCCTGCTTCCGCGCCGCTAGCAATCATGAGTTAACGGCTACTCGGCCTTCTTCTTCACCGTCTTCTTCGTGGTGGTGGTCTTCTTAGCGGGAGCCTTCTTGGCGGGCTTCTCCTCTACCTCCTCCACCTCTTCGACCTCGACCTCTTCCTCGTCGTCATCGTCGGCGTCCTCGATTTCCTTGCTGCCGCCGCCCATGCCGTCGCGCAGGTTCTTGACGGTCTTGCCAAGGGCGCTGCCGAGTTTGGGAAGGTTCTTAGGACCGAAGATAAGCAGGATCACCACGAGGATGATAAGAAGCTCAGGAACGCCCATGCCCAAAATTTTCATGCCAAGTCCTCCAAGTGCTCGCCGGGACGGGACGAAGCTGTCGACCCCTCCCCTCCGATCGGCCCATCCGATACGGAGCCCTGATGCAAAAAAGGGATGCACTTCGCGTTCAAAGAACATCCCTTCGTAGCCTGGTCGGGATGACAGGATTTGAACCTGCGGCCTCTGCGTCCCGAACGCAGCGCTCTACCAAGCTGAGCCACATCCCGCTGACTGCCTTCCGACAGCGCAGGCAATCATAGCACATCGTTTGCAGTCGCCTGGGAAAAAAGCAACCTTCCGCGCCGCTTTCACAACCTTCGCGCAACTTGCCGGATATGCGATGCACATGTTAATTTGCGAGGCTAGCTGAACACCACCCCTTTTGAGCATGTCTACCCCCATATTCAGCTGAACAGTTCGGCTGAGTATGAGAATGGCCCTTGCAGGGCCGACGCTGCGGCATGGGGATGCAGTGCGGATCCAACCTGCGGGAAGGGGGCTCGGGCCTTCGAGCGAGCCCCCGAAGACGCTTGCCATCGCGCGCGTGCTCTCCAGCGACGCATCGAACATGTCGTTCAAGCGCCTCGCGGTCTGGCTCGTCGACACTTCGAGGTATTGGGAGTTCTGCTCGACGATGCGCTCGGAGTTCGATCCCATGAAAACGAGTAGCGCGCCCGCCATCACCGCAACGGCTAGTATCGCCGCGATGATCTGGGCACGCAGATCGCTTGGGTGCTTGCCTTTTCAATTCTCGCCAGCTGCCCTTTGACTGCTTTCCGCCGCTATGGAGCGACATCTATTCCTCTAAGCCGCGCTTACCCGAAGCGACCCGACACGTAATCGGCTGTGCGACTGTCCTTTGGATGGGTGAACAGTTCGTCCGTGTCACCCGCCTCCACCATCTCCCCCAAGAGGAAGAACGCGGTCTTCGTGGAGACTCGGAGGGCTTGGAGCATGTTATGCGTGACCATGATCACGGTGTATTTCGATGCGAACTCGGTGACCAGATCCTCGATCTTCGCCGTCGAGATCGGGTCGAGCGCGCTTGTGGACTCGTCGAGCAGCAGGACCTCTGGTTGCACTGCTAGCGCACGTGCGATGCACAAGCGCTGTTGCTGGCCGCCTGAGAGCCCAAGGGCGCTCTTCTTCAAACGATCTTTGACCTCGTCCCAGATAGCGGCGTCACGAAGCGACTGCTCAACGATCACATCGAGCTCCGCTTTGCCCTTGATGCCATGGGTGCGCGGGCCGAAGGCGATGTTGTCGTATATGCTCATGGGGAATGGATTGGGCTGCTGGAACACCATGCCCACTCGACGACGGAGGTCATTGACCGGCACATCGCGATAGATATCGTCGCCATCCAAGGAGACGAGCCCGTCCACGCGACAGCCGTCCACCAGGTCATTCATGCGGTTCAAGGCCTTGAGCAAGGTTGACTTGCCGCATCCCGAAGGCCCGATCAGTGCCGTGACCTCGTTCTTCGGGAAGTCAAGCGTGACGCCTTTGAGCGCTTGGAACTCCCCGTAGAACAGGTCGAGTTCCTCTACCCCCATCTTCGTCTCAGATGTGACAGGCAGCGACGGCGCGATCCGCGCATCCTGTTTTATCTCTTGCATCATAAGCCTCTCCTCTGGTGCCATGACTGCTTCAATCATCTACATTCCTCTCTTCAGTCTCTTTGCGGCGAAGTTGGCCCCCGTGTTCAAGATCACCACGAGGATCAGGAGCACGACGGCCGTCGCATAGGCCTCGTCCATGTGAAGGCCCTCGCTTGCGAGGACGTACATATGGACCGCAAGCGTCCTGCACGAATCGAATAGTGCAAATATCCCTTGACCGCCGAAGTCGGGAATCTGAGCCACGGTGCCAGCGGTGAAAAGAAGCGCTGCGACCTCTCCGACACATCGCCCCAGAGCGAGGAGCACGCCGCCCACGATGCCCGGAAGCGCGCTTGGCAGCACGCAGCGGAAGATCGTCCTGACATGGCCTGCCCCCAAGGCGAAGCCGCCTTGCTTGTAGGATTCGGGGACCGCCAGCAGCGCCTCTTCTGTGGTGCGCATGACGACGGGAAGAACCATGATGGCGAGCGTGCATGCGCCCGACATGAGGGAGAGCCCCCACCCGAGCATGGTCGTGAAGAAGAGCAGCCCGAACAGTCCGTAGATGATCGATGGTATGCCCTGAAGCGTCTCAGCCGTCATGCGGACGACTCTCACGAACCTGCTCGTCGATCGCGCGTACTCAACCAGATAGATCGCCGCACCCACACCCGTCGGCACCGCTAGCACCAAAGCGAGCAGGGCCATAAGGATGGTATCAACGAGAGCGGGCATGAGCGAAACGTTCTCGGATGTGTAGGTCCACTCGAACAGGGAGGGCTTGAGATGAGGGATGCCGTTTATAAGGATGTATCCCACGATCCCCGCCAGGACCAGAGCCGTGAGGATGGCTCCCACGTACACGAGAGCGCGCAGAATCTTCAACGTCATCGCTCCTCACCCCGCTTCTTAATGGCGCTGAACAGGAGGCTGATGAGCATGATGAAGACGAACAGCACGACGCCGGTTGCTATGAGGGCGCCCCTGTGGAGGTCGGCGGCATAGCCCATCTCCATAACAATATTCGCGGTCATCGTGCGAACGCCTTCGAAGATGGAGTTCGGTATGACGGGCTGGTTTCCCGCGACCATAACGACCGCCATGGTCTCACCGATCGCACGCCCGACTCCCAGCACAACAGCCGCCATGATTCCCGAGAATGCAGCAGGCACGAGGATGCGGAACACGGCCCGCTCACGGGTTGCGCCCAGGGCAAGGGCCCCCTCGTAGTAGCTTCTCGGAACGGCATCGAGGGCGTTCTTCGCCACGGTGATGACAGTGGGAAGGATCATGATCCCCAGCAGCAGGGATGCTGCCAGAAGCGAAAGGCCCCTGCCAGGCATCGTCGCCCTTATGAAGGGTACGAGCACCATCAACCCGAAGAAGCCATACACGACAGAGGGGATGCCGGCGAGCAGCTCGATGCCCGGCCGCAGAACGGATGCGACCCTGCTGCCCGCAAAGCGCGACAGGTATATCGCCGTCAGGATGCCCGCCGGAACACCGACGAGGATGGCACCGGCGGTCACGTAGATGCTCCCCACGATCATGGGAAAGATGCCGTACATGTCGCTTCCCGGCTTCCAGGTGGTGCCCAGCAGGAACTCGGGGATGCCGATCTGGGCCATCGCCGGAAGCCCGTTGGCGAAGAGGAACACGCATATCAGGGCAACTGCCAGAATCGAGATCGCGGCAGCGAGGGTGAACAGCACCCTCGCAAAGCCTTCTTTCCTTGCAGACTTCGACATATAGCTAGCCGATCACTTCTGCCCACGTGAGCGCTTCGCCGGAAAAGATCGCCTTCACTTGGCCGCTGGTGAGGCTGTCGACGATGGATGCGGGGGCGACGATCACGGCGATTCCGTCCTTGGCGATAGCCGTGGCGCTGACCCCGGACGAAACCTCCGAATCCTTCAGGTCACGCGATGCCATACCGATGTCGCACATGCCCTCGATGGCCATGTTGACGCCGGTGGTGGAGTCGGATTGCTGAACCTCGATGGTTACGTCAGGATTCACGGCCTTATACGCTTCGGCGAGCTTCTCCATGATGGGGGTGACCGAGGAGGACCCCGCGATCACGACTTTGCCACTTGCGCCAGCAGCGGTAAAGGGAGCCGCATTCTCGTCAACGCCTATGTAGCCGTTATCCTCGATGATTGCCTGACCATCGGAGCTCATGATGAAGTCCACGAAGTCCTGTGCCGGTGCGCTGAGGTTCTCGGCGAACACGATGTTGAATGGCCTTGACACCTTGTAGTCGCCGCTCTTCACGTTCTGGGCCGTTGCCTCGATGCCGTCGATCTTGACGGCCTTGACTGTGTCGTTGAGCGATCCCAAGGAGATGTAACCGATGGCATCGGGATCGCTGGCGACAGAGGTCATCATCACCGAGGTGGAGTTCGTGATGGCTGCGGCATCTGTCGTCATGTCCACCTTGTTGCCAGCCGCATCCTTCTCCTCAAGCCCGAACAGCTCTACGAACGCACCGCGCGTGCCTGAACCGTCTTCTCGCGAGTACACAGAAATCTCGCCATTGGCTTGGTTCGCAGACGAGTCGTTGCTTGACGAGTCTGAGCCGTTCGATGCGCAACCGACCGCACTGAGAAGACCCAGGGCGCAAATCGCAACAAGCACTGCGGTCAGGCCCTTTTTGATTAAAGCTTTGCTCATTTCATTTCCTTTCTTTGGATGTGCCTCCTCTTGTGGAGGGAGCCTGAAGAAGAGGCTCATTTGAAAAGATAACAAGAGCCCTTAAAGAGAGTGTCAGGCAATCGCAAAGCTTTTGTAAAGTCTCTCTAGCTCGCGCCGCTCAGCACCTGCGTATTCCTTAGATAAGGCTCGTTTCGCATTCAGACTGAAACGCCGGCAAAACTCTGAACGGAGCCATCTCGCTCATGCTTTCAGGTGGTGGCTTGGTTAGTCGCCCTTTCAGCGCACCTAGCAACCCGCATGCTCGCAGGCACCCGCGCATACGCGCAAGGGCCGCGTTCTCACGCTCCGAAACAAGTATCCTGTCTATCAGCGCATTTATATTCCGATAAAAACGACAAAAGAAAAACCGCAAAGGCTCTGTGACCTCTACGGTTATAGGAGATATATGTTCTATTAAGTGGAGATTCTACTTCTGGTTTCGTGGTGAGAAGTAGCGTTGCATAAGCAGGGTTTTTTTAACTGGCTCAAAGATTTATCAGATATACATATGCTTCCTCGTTATCAAAAGTAAAGCTCCTACAATAATTCCCACCATTTTTCTCGATTGTTTTTATTGAAGCAGCGTTGTCCTTTTCAACTGATAACTGCAACTGTTTCAAACCGTATTTTCTCGCAACCAAACATATTTGTCTTAATATTTCAGTAGCGTACCCTTTTCTTCTTTCTGACGGTCTTACGCTATATCCGCAATTACCAAAATCTTTTAGGAAATCATTTAATTGATATCTCAGATCAACAATGCCAACAATTCTATTATCTGACACCCTAACTGCAAAAAATGTATCTGTTAAAACCCAATTAGGGTCAACAGTCTCCGTACTTGAATTGGCAATAACCTTCTTAAGCCATTCCTCATAAGAAGAAATCTTATCAAATAATTCACTCCCATTGATTATCTGTTCTCCAAAATCAAAATGCTCCTGCCGATATTCAAGCGCTTTATCTTTCAATCCTAAACTCGGCTTTACAAGCCGTATTTCTTCATATGCCATCATTCATTCCTCCACTTTATAAAACCATGATTTCCATGCCATCATAACCGAATAAGATATTATCAAGTTCTTTTCAAGTTCCTAAATGGCGACACGCCAAGGATGACTGCCGCCTCTTTCGCTGTGATAGTCCTGCTCTCCTGCACGTTGATGGGATCTTCCGCGCCTTTCATTGCTCCTCCTTCGTCAGGGGTGCCATGCTATGCAGGATTTGCCCCACTTTCCAGAGGGTTAAAGGCTTTCGAAAGATAGGTTTAGATTCTCGAAATCCCTATTGGGATTCGGCGAATTTACCTGGTGAAACGTAACAAAAGGCCAGTTCGCGAACAATGCACGAGTTGCCGGTTGTGCGGCCTGCCCCGCCCAATCCGAGCAAATGCGAAGATGCCGGTTGCACACCCTGCCCCGCCCGGCCCGAAAGATTACGAAACAGCGCAGGAACGCCAACGGCTGCCCACCAAGCGCCCTAAGCGGCGCCCGAAGCCAAGCCGGCGGGTCTACCATGACCAAAGGTAGCGTCGAACAATCAACCTATGGAGGTGTGCAATGGCTGCTGAGGCAACGAACTACGCTCCGCTTGCGGGGATCAAGGTCATCGACTGGACCCAGGTACAGTCCGGGCCTTCCTGCACGCAGATGCTGGCATGGATGGGCGCCGAGGTCATCAAGCTGGAGAAGGTGCACGGCGGCGACCCCACCCGTTCCGAGATGAACGACGTGGACGGATCGTACTCCCTGTACTTCCTCCAGCTCAACGCCAACAAGAAGTCCGTCACGCTGGACATGAAGGACGACGCCGGCAAGAAGATCCTCACCGACCTTCTGAAGGACGCCGACATCTTCGTCGAGAACATCGGCCCGGGAGACGTGGAGAAGCTGGGATTCGGCTGGGAGCAGGTGCACGCCATCAACCCGAAGTGCATCATGGCCTCACTGAAGGGCTTCAACCAGGGCAGCCGCTTCTCGCACGTGAAGGCCTTCGAGCCCGTGGCCCAGTGCGCCGGCGGCTCGGCCTCCACCACCGGCTGGAACGACGGCACCTACCCGCAGCCCACGCAGTCGGGCGCGGCCCTGGGCGACTCGAACTCCGGCATGCACCTGCTCATCGGCATACTGGCCGCATTGGAGCAGCGTCATAACACCGGCGAGGGCTGCTACGTGTACCAGTCAATGCAAAACGCCGTGCTGAACCTGTGCCGCATCAAGCTGCGCGACCAGCTGATCTTGGACAACCTGGGCGAGCTTTCCTACTACGCCTGCTACCCGGGCTACAAGTGGGGCAAGGCCATCCCCCGCGCCGAGAACGCCGAAGGCGGCCTGGTGCTGGGCTGGTGCTACCGCGCCAAGGGCTGGGAGACCGACCCCAACGCCTACGTCTACATCGTCATCCAGCAGTCGCCGAAGGGCTTCGAGAACTTCTGCAACGCCATGGGCTTCCAGGATTGGCTGACCGACCCGAAGTTCGCCACGGCCAACGCCCGCGACGAGCACAAGGCCGAGGTGTACAAGCGCGTGGAGGAGTACACCATGCAGTACGACAAGTACACCCTGACCAAGGAGCTAGGCGCCAAGGGCGTGCCGGTGGGACCGGTGCTGGACTGGTACGAGATCGAGAACGACCCAGACCTGAACAGCGACGGCACTATCGTGACCATCGACCAGGGCGACGCTCGCGGCAGCTTCAAGACCATCGGCATGCCGTTCACCATGAGCAACTACACGCCAGACTACCAGCGCGCGCCGAAGTTGGGCGAGAACAACGACGAGATCCTGGGCGGGCTGGGGTACACCGCCGACCAGATCGCGCAGCTGAAGGCCCAGGGAGTCATCGGCAGCAACGACGGCGTACCGGCCGACCTGAAGCAGTCCTAAAAGGCGACAGCGCCGGCAAACCGCCAAACCGCAAAACACAAGGAAGGGGCTCCGTTCGGGGCCCCTTTTCGTATGCCGCCGGGCAAGACCCAAGGGGTTCGCGGCAGACCGAGACTCAAGAAGCGAACGGCGAACCGAAGCCCGAAAGCAGGGGAAGGGCCCCGATCGGGGCCCTTCCCCTGCACGGCGCCAGGCAAAAGGCCGCGCAGCATCGTCGCAGGCAGGCGGCTAGCCCTTGTACACCTCCACGGTGCGCACCAGCTCCTCGTGGCCGCGCACCACGTCCTTGGCGAGCTCGCTTTGCAGCAGCGCCGACAGCTCGGGCTCGCGCTCGGCAAGCGAGGCGAAGCGGTTCTGGCCCGAGAGGAACGACGGCAGGGTCTTGTCGGGCACCGTGCAGTCGATGGTGAGCGGGTCGGTACCGGCGGGAGCCGCCGGGTTGAAGCGGTACAGCGGCCAGTAGCCCGTGGCCACGGCGCGCTTCTGCTCACGTACCGCCGCATGCATGCCCTCGCGGATGCCCCAGGAGATGCAGGGGCACAGGGCTATGACGATGGAGGGGCCGTCGTAGGCCTCGGCTTCGCGTAGGGCATCGATGGTCTGCTGCATGTCGGCGCCCAGGCATACGTGGGCCACGTAGACGTAGCCGTACTGCATCATCATGCGGCCCAGGTTCTTCTTGGGCGTAGGCTTGCCGTTCACGGTGAAGCCGGAGACGCTGCCCAGCTGGGTGGCCTTGGACATCTCGCCGCCGGTGTTGGAGTAGCCCTCGGTGTCCAGCACCAGCACGTTGATGTTCTCCTTGCTGGCCAGCACCTCGTCCAGGCCGCCGAAGCCGATGTCGTAGGCCCAGCCGTCGCCGCCTATGCACCACACGCTCTTCTTGGCGAACAGGTCGGCCCGGGCCAAGAGCGCCGAAGGGTAGTCGCTGCCGTCGAAGACGCGCTTGAGCGGGGCGGCGTCGGAAGCCGAGCGGGCGCGGGCCGTCTGGGCGTCGAAGGCCAGCCGCCGCCGCAGCACCTCGCCTATCGCCCGCGAGCGCTCCGGGTCGCCCATGGCGCCCTTCCACTCCCGCAGCAGCGCCGCCGTCTCGCACGCCACGCCGCAACCGTCCGGGTCGGCCAGCGCCTCGTCGACCAGCAGGGAGAGGCCCTCGCGGCGGACGCGGATGCCCCGGGCGATGCCGTAGCCGTACTCGCCGTTGTCCTCGAAAAGCGAGTTTCCCCAAGCAGGGCCGCAGCCGTGCTTGTCCACGGTGTAGGGCATGGCCGGCATGTAGGCACCCCAGATGGAGCTGCAGCCGGTGGCGTTGGCGATGACCAGCCGCGGGCCGAACAGCTGGGTCAGCAGCTTCACGTAAGGGGTCTCCCCGCAGCCACCGCAGCAGCCGGAGAACTCCAGCAGCGGCTGGCGCAGCTGGGTGCCGGGCACGGTGTCGGCCGGCGCTACCTCGTCTTTGAGCGAGACGTTGTTCTGGGCGAACTCCAGGTTCCGTCGCTGTTCGTCAAGCTGGGTGGAAAGTGGCTGCATGACCAGCGCCTTGCCCGGCGCCGGGCAGTTGTCGGCGCACGACCCGCAGCCAACGCAGTCCTGCGGGTACACCTGGATGCGGAAGCTCATGCCGGCAAGGGCGGGCAGCTTGGCCGGGACGGTGTCGTAGCCTTCCGGCCTGTGGGCCAGCTCCTCGTCGGTGGCGACGAAGGGACGGATGGCCGCATGGGGACACACGAACGAGCACTCGTAGCACTGGACGCATTTGAGCGGGTCCCAGCGCGGGATGTCCTGGGCCACGGTGCGCTTCTCGTAGGCGCTCGTACCTGCAGGCACGAAGCCTGCCGGATCCATGGCCGACACCGGAAGCCGATTGCCCTCCAGCCGCTCCATGGGCTCGAACACCTCTTTCAGGTACGCTTCGTCGAGCACCGCGTTCTGGCGCGGGGGCAGTCCTTGCAGCCCTTCGTCGGGCGAGGCCGCTTCCTTGAGCGCGCTGGCCCAGGAATCCGGGTAGCGCACCTCCCGCACCGCGCCCGCTGCCTCGTCGATGGCATCCAGGTCACGCTTCACCGCGTCGGCGCCCTCATGGGCGTACAGCGCGCGCACGGAATTCTTCAGCGCGTCCACGGCCGTCCCGTAGGGCATAAGGTCGGTCAGCTTGAAGAACACCGCCAGCATGATCATGTTGATGCGGTTGCCCAGGCCGTGCTTGGCCGCCAAGCCTGCCGCGTCGACCACGAACAAGCGCGCCCGGCGCTTAGCCAGGGCCGCCTTCAGCGCCGGGGGCAGCTGCCGATCCAGCTCGTCGTCGGTCCACTGCGCGTTCAGCACGAAGGTGCCGCCTTCTTTGAGCTTGTCGGCCATGCGGTAGCCGCGCTTCACGTAAACGGACTTGTTGCACGCCACGTAGTCGGCGTTCTCGATGAGCCAGGGGGCGCGCACCGGTCCGTCGGCCAGGCGCAAATACGATATGGTAAGGCCGCCGGATTTCTTCGAGTCGAACCACGAGTACTCCTGAGCGAAGAGCCCCTTCGCCTCGCCGGCGATCTTTGCCGCCTGCTTGCTGGCCCCCACCGTGCCGTCGGATCCGAACCCGTAGAAGACGTACTGTCGCACGGTGTCGGGCAGGGTGGAAAGCGCGGGGCCCTTGGGCAGCGACAGATGGGTCACGTCGTCGTCGATGCCCACGGTGAAGCGGCGCTTCGGCTGGTCGGCGGCCATGTTGTCGAACACCGCCGCCGCCATGGAGGGGGTGAAGTCCTTCGACGACAGCCCGTAGCGCCCGCCCAGGACCGCGATGGCGCGCCCGCTCTCCTGCACCGCCGAGCACACGTCCAGAAACAGCGGCTCACCCAGGCTTCCCGGCTCCTTCGTGCGGTCAAGGGCGCACACCACCTTCGCCGTAGCAGGGATGGCGTCCATCAGGTGCTCGGCCGAGAAGGGCCGGTACAGGCGCACCTTCACGAGCCCCACCTTGCGACCCTGCGCCGCAAGCGAGCGCACCGCCGCCTCCGCCACGTCGCAGCTGGAGGCCAGGGTCACCACCACGTGCTCCGCATCCGGCGCGCCCACGTAGTCGAACAAGTGGTACTGGCGCCCGCACACCTTCGCCAAGCCGTCCATGTAGCCCTGCACGATGGCGGGCAGACGGTCGTAGCGGGGATTTGCGGCCTCGCGGTTCTGGAAGTAGATGTCGGGGTTCTGGGCGGTGCCGCGGATGCGCGGGTGCTGCGGCTCCAGGGCCTGGTCGCGGAAGGCCTGCACGGCGCCCCAGTCCACCAGGGGCGCTACGGCCTCGGGCGGGACGTCCTCGATGGTGCAGATCTCGTCGGAGGTGCGGAAGCCGTCGAAGAAGTGCACGAAGGGCAGCGACCCCTCGATAGCCGACAGGTGCGCCACCCACGACAGGTCCATGCACTCCTGAACCGAGGCCGACGCCAGCATGGCCACGCCGGTCTGGCGCACCGCCATGACGTCCTGGTGGTCGCCGAAGATGGACAGCGCGTGGGCCGAAAGCGAACGGCTGGTCACGTGCAGCACGCCGGGCAGCAGCTCGCCTGAGAGCTTGTACAGGTTCGGGATCATGAGCATGAGCCCTTGGGATGCCGTGAAGGTGCTGGCCAGGGCGCCGCCGGCCAGGTAGCCGTGCAGGGCGCCGGCCACCCCCTTCTCCGACTGCATCTCCTTGACCGCCACCGTCTGCCCCATGAGGTTGGTCTCGCCCGCCGCCGACCACGACTCCACGGTCTCGGCCATGCGCGATGCCGGCGTGATGGGATAGATGACGGCCGCCTCGGAAAGCGCATAGGCCGCACGTGCTGCGGCCGTCATCCCGTCTACTGTGATCTTGGTTGCCATGATCGGTCCTTCCCTCTTCGGGCGGCCGCTCGCAAAGCGGGCGCCCGGGCCGCAGACGGCGCCCGAGCGCTCGCGCGAAGCTAAACCGCTAGCCGAACATCTTGGTGATGATGGGCATCAGCCACACGATAAGAATGCAGGTGGCGGCGAAGCCCACGGTGGACACGGCCACCGACGAGGCGCCCTCGCGCACGTAGATGTTGTAGCGGCTGGAGATGATGATGCCGGAGAACGCAGGCGGCAGAGCCACGGCCATGACCAGCATGGACAGCTTGTCGCCGTCGCCGGCCATACCGCACAGGATGCCGGCCACCACGAACACCGCAGGGGTGAGGATCAGGCGGAAGAACGTGTTCCACAGCGTCTCGACGGACAGCGAGAACTTGACCGTGGACAGAGCCAGGCCGGCGGCCAGCACGGCCACGCCGGAGTTCGCCTTGGCGATCAGCTCGAAGCAGGGGTCGAGCTCGGCGGGGAACCGCACGCCGATGATGACCAGCGCCACGGCCAGAAGCGGCGCCCAGCAGACCGGCTGCTTCAGCGCGTTCACGATGGCGGCCACGTTGGGGTTCATCTTGCGTGCCGGCGCGTTGCCGCGGTTGCTGGAAGCGGCCACGTCCACCTCGCCCTTGGGGGTGAGCACGTCGTGGAGCTTGGTCTTAGCCTCGGCCAGCAGCCCCTCGTCCTTGTAGCCGCAGGCCTCGGCGGCCTTCTGACCGTCGGTCTCAGCTGCAGCAGAGGCAACGGCCTTGGCACCGGTCTGGGCGGCGTCGCTTACCTTGGCAGCCACCGAAGCACCGGCACTAGCCAGCTTGGCCTTGGCCTTGTCCTTCTCCTGACCCAGATTGATCAGGTAGAAGCCGATGGGGATGGTGATGGCGTTCACCACGATGGCCACGATGGCGATGACCAGGTTCGTGTCGACGTTGTTGCCGTAGATGGGATCGAGCACCGCGAATCCCAGAAAGCCGATGGTTGGCGAGCCGGCGATCAGGGCGCAGACGGCCGCCTCCTGGGTGGTGTGGTGGAACAGCACCTTGCACAGGACGAAGCTCAGCATGAACATGCCCACGACGCCCACCACCGACAGGATGGTCAGCGTAAGGTCGCTCACCAGCATCTCGCGGGTGGCCTTCACGATGGACACGAACAGCGCGGCGGGAAGCGCCACGTCAAGCACCAGCTTGTTCAGGCCCTGGCGCTGGTCGTTGTCAAAGAAGCGCAGCTTGCCGAAGATGTAACCCAAGATCATGATCACCAGGATCGGCAGAATGTCGTTGATGAGGATGGTCTCCATGACCCCTCCTTTCAATCCGCCGTGCGCGCCCCAACGAAGGCGCGCCCGGCAGCGTGCCGAGCAGGCTGCTCGCCCGCCCGGCACGTTCCCGAAGAACTCGCTAGTTGGCCGCCGGCTCCTGCACCAGCTTGCCGTCCACGATCCTCTCGTTCAGGTCCACCATCTCGGAGGTGGCCAGAGGACCCACCACCGGCTTGGGGTTCAGGTTACCGATATGCCCGCTCTCCACGCCGGCGTGCACGGACAGCTGCACGTTGATGAAGCAGGGCTTCTTCGAGGCCAGCGCCTCGGCGGTGAAGCGCTCAACCTCTTCGGGCGTGGTGGCGAAGTAACCGGTGCCGCCGAAGGCCTCGATCAGCTTCTCGTAGTGGGCCGTGGCGTCCAGGGTCAGAGGCGACGGATCGCCGTCGGTGCCCAGGTTCTCGAAGTCGCCGCGGTAGATGCCGCCGTTGTTGAGCACCATGAAGGTGATGGGAAGATGGAAGCGGCAGGCGGTCTCGACCTCCATGCCGTCGAAGCCGAAGGCGGAGTCGCCGTGGATGGACAGCACCGACTTGCCCGTGGTCACCGCAGCGCCGATAGCGTACCCGGTGCCAACGCCCATAACGCCCCAGGTGCCGCAGTCCAGGCGGTGGCGCGGCAGGTACATGTCCACGATGTCGCGGCAGTCGTCCAAGGTGTTGGCGCCCTCGTTCACCACGATGACGTCGTGGTTCTGGTCGATGACCTTCTTGACGGCGCCCAAGGCGTTGTAGTGGTCCATGGGCACGGTGGTCGCCGCGGTCTTGCCGGCGAACTTGGCGTCGTTTTTCGCAGCGTCGGCGGCCAGCAGGTCGGTCCATTCCTTGCTGGCGTGGATGCTGCGGGTGGAAAGCCCTTCCAGGAACAGCTTCATGGTGGACTTGATGTCGCCCACCACGGGGCACTCGATGGGACGCGAGTTGTCGATCTCCACCGGGTCGATGTCGATCTGGATGAATTTCACGTCCGGGTTCCAATGGCGCCCCTTGCCGAAGCTGAGCATCCAGTTCAGCCGCGCGCCCACCAGCAGCACTACGTCGGCCGTGCGCATGGCAAGGCCGCGGCAGGAAGCGGTGGATTGCGGGTCGTCGTCGGGGATGAGGCCCTTGGCCATGGACATGGGCTGGAAGGGGATGCCTGTCTTGTGCACGAACTCGGCGACCTCGTCGTCGGCCTGGGCGTAGGCAGCTCCCTTGCCCAGCAAGATCCAGGGGTTCTTGGCGTTGGCCAGAAGGTCGAGCGCCTCGTCGACGCTGGCCTGGTCGGGAACCATGGCCGGGGCCGGGTTCTTCACCGCGTACAGGCCGGCCTTGGCCGCCGCCAGATCCATGGTCTGGCCCAGCATGGTGTCGGGGATATCCACGTACACGCCGCCCGGACGGCCCGACACCGCGGCGCGGATGGCGCGGGCGATGCCCAGCGGGATGTCCTCGATGTTGTCGATGCGGTAGGCCGCCTTCGTGAACGGCACGGCGTAGGCGCGCTGGTCCAGGCCCTCGTACTGGCCCTCCTGCAAGTCGACGGTGTCGCGCGAGGACGAGCCGCCTATCTGGATGCAGGGAAAGCCGTTCATGGTGGCCTCCAGAAGCGGAGCAAGCCCGTTGAGGAAGCCGGGGGCGGAAACCGTCAGGAACAGTCCCGGCTTGCCGGTCAGGAAGCCCGAGGCGGCCGCAGCGTTGCCCGCGTCGGCCTCGTGGCGCATGCCCACGTACTTCATGCCCTTGGCCTGGGCCACGCGGGCGAAGTCGGTTACCGGGATGCCCACGACCCCGAACATGGTGTCGAGGCCGTTTTCAAGCAGCGCCTCCGCAAGGTAGTGGGCCCCGTCGGTGATGGGAGCCTGAGCGCTCGCTGTCGGCTGTACTGCGCTGTTCTCAGCCATAGAATGCCTCCTAGAACGATGGTCGAGTGAACAATCTCAATCGATTCTAGAAGCACTTCCGCCGAAAACCCGACGCGTCCCGCCAACTGCTAAGGCCCTGTAATCGCCAAGGCGCCGAAACGTCACCTTCGGCGAAAGCTGCGACAACGCGCCCCTAGCCGGTGTAGCCCACGTAGCTGCGGGGCACGATCTTGGCCACGAACACGCCGTCGGAGAGCACGTCGCCCGCGTCGTCGGTGGCCTTCACGTTCCAGAACAGCTTGCGGCCCACCTTGCTGGAGGGCTCGATGCGGTCGAGGTCGGCCGTGGCGTGCAGTCGCCCGACCTTTCCGCTGCGGCGATGGCGCACGTCGATGCCCACGCCGAAGGGGATCTCATCGTCGGCGGCCCACCCGTGGCTGGCCACGCTTGCCACCGACTCGATCAGGGCCAGCGTCGCCCCGCCGTGCACGTAGCCGAAGGCCTGGTAGATGGCGGGGCTGATGGGCATGGACATTTCCGCATGCTCGCGTTCGAGCACGTCGATGCGCATGTCTAGGGTGTCTGCAAGGGTCATAGGACCGCCTCCTTATCGGAAACTCGCGCACAGCGCCGCCAAGCGAGGGGCTCGGCAGGCTGGATCCGCACGACTCGTCAAGCGGGATCGCCGGGGCTGCCCTCCGGCTCCGCGGGCTTTTCGCCATCCCGGGCCGCAGGCTCGGCGCCGCCCTGGGAGGCAATTCCGCCCGGGGAGGCCAGCACCACCGCGAGCGCCTTCACCTGGCTGCGATCCCGGTCGCGCTGGGCGGAAAGCTCCCGCACCCGCTGCCCCACCGACGCGGCCACGGCGGCCACGTCCTTGGCACCGCCGCTCTGCAAGCCGCCGGCGCCCTTTTCCTTCGCACCGCGGGCCCTCACGCGGTTCCACCAGGCCTGCACCCTGCCCGTTTGCTCCTGGTATTCCTCGGCCAGACGCGGCGCCGACTCGCCGGGGATGATGGGCCGATCGAAGGCGCGGCGCTTCACGAACAGCCACACGGCCAGAAGCGTCACCGCAAGGCCCACCTCCCAGGTGTTCACGAACAGAAGCTCGCCGCCGGCCACCAGGATGAGCACCGTCTCGCACACAGCCCAGGCGGTACGGTAGCGCAGGATGAGTCCCACAGCCACCACCAGCAGAAACAGGCTTCCCAGCACGGAGGCGGGCCCGGCCACCAGCCCGCTCATATTCACCCAGTCGGTCAGCACCGTGAAGGGGGTGAACGTCTGCGGGATGATGGAGATTCCCAGGTTCACCAAAGCCACGATCATCACCAGCGTGCCCAAAAGCCACGCGGTGTCCTTGTCCTTCTTCTCCTGCGAGGCGTCCTTCTTCTCGGCGAAGAAGCCCGACTGGGACAGCAGCAGGGCGCCGATGCAGAAGGGGATCCAGAACATGATGCCGCGGTAGACAAGCGCGATGGCGGCGGCGGTGGCCACCGAGCAGCCGGCAGCGGTGAGGATGGCCGTGATGGCCGCCTCCACCACGCCCACGCCCTGGGGGGTGGGGCTTAAGATGACCGAGATGGCCGCCACCGCGAAGGCGGCGATGAGGGCCGAGACGTTCTCGAAGCCGAAGGCGTAGCCGATGGCCACCAGGCAGGCCATGTTCAGGATGGCCGAGAAGGCGGCGTAGGCGATGCACACGGCGGTGCCCTTGGGATTGCTGGCCAGAATGTTCGCGGATTCCTTGAAGGAGCTGGCGGTCTTCTCCCCCCAGCCGGCCGACAGCGAGCGCTTCACCACGGAAAGCACCTTGTTGACCGCCCGCTCGACGAAGGCGAACAGCCGGTAGAGCACACTGGGGCGGCGATGCCCCACCACGAACAGGCTGGACAGGCCCACCAGCACGCCGGCCAAGGCCAGGCCGCCTATGAGGAACAGCGTGTTCATGTCGCCGGAGATGAGCATGGTGAGAAACCCGATGACCGAGATGACGAACACCGCGGCGAAGTAGCCGATCTGGGACAGGATTGCCCCGGAGGTGGACTGCCCCGCATCGCAGCCGCGGCGATGGGCGTCGTCGATGATGAAGGCGACGCCGGTGGCGCCGGAGAACAGGCAGAAGGTGTTGATGAACACCAGCGAGAAGATGAGCACCACGTTGTGCCAGAACCCGGTGGCATGGCCCACGGCCTCGAAGGCGGCGTCGTAGGAGGCGGCCTGCACCAGATGGCGCGCCAGCATGAGCACGATGGAGACGATGAGCGGAATGAGGGCTCCGGTCTGCAGCGTGTTGACGAAGCTGTTCAAGTAGTCCACGTTGGCCAGCAAAAAGCACATGGCCACGATGGCCAGGACCAGCAGCAGCGCCTTCTTCATGAACCGTCCCTCCTTTCAGGGCCGCAACGCATCCCTACGCGCAGGACGCCCGCAGCGCGCAGGCGGCGGGGTCGCTACAACGCGCCGATGCGCAGGCGTCAAAGTATAGCATCACCCTTTCCCGCCGCCCGCGAAGCTGCCGCCTGCCTGCCGCCACTGGCCGTAGGTGCGGCTCACGTTGCTGTAATCGAACAGCGCCGCGAAGCAGAAGGCCAGAAGCAACGCGCCGGTGAGCATGCCGTCGCGCGGGGCGATGAGGAAGATGAGGGGCGCGCCGAGCAGGGCCAGGGGCACCGCCGCGTAGAGCAGGCACCCGCCGAAGCGCTTCCACAAACCCCACAGCACCGAGGCCATCACGTACAGGAACAGCCCCGAGGCCAGCGACCCCAAGGCCGCAAGCAGCGCCACGGCGGCCAACTTCGCCGCTATCACGGCGCACTCCAGCTTCAGCGTGCGCGCCGCCTCGGCCCGCAGCTGCTCGGGCGTCTTAGCGGGGCGCACCACGCGAAACGCCGCGAAGGGGTCGAAGGGGTCGGCGCCTGCGAAGGGATAGCCGCCGAAGGGGTCGGACGGGCCTCCCGGGCCGCGGCCGCCGACCGCCTGGCCGGAAGCCGGAGGGGTCGACGAGGCATGCACCCCGTCCCACGACGTCCACACGTAGGTGGTCCGCCCCGGTGCGAACGGCCAGCCGGCGAAGGGGTCGCCGCCCGCAGGCGAGCCCGCGCTGCCGCCCGGGCGGGCGTAGGGGTTGCCCGCATAGGGCCTGGGGTCGCGCCTGGGGTCGAACTCCGGGGTCCAGCTGCGGTTGAGCAGCACGTCGCGCGCCTCGTTGATCTCTTTGGTCAGCTCCTCGGCACGGGCATGCTCCGGCGAATCGAGGGGGTACTTGTCCGGGTGATGCTCGATCACCAGCTTGCGGTGGGCCTTTTTCACCTCGTCGTCGGTGGCGCCGTTTTGCAGCCCCAAAGCTCTCAGCGCTTCTGATTTCTTCATAGCCAAACTATAGCCAACCAGCGAAAAAGCCGCTTATTCGTTGCCGCGATGTCAGGAATAAAGCAAAAGCGGCGCGTACGGGTCAAGGTTTGTGGGCTTCGCCGAATCCCCGCTCGCCCGCCCTTCGCCAGCGGCGGCCCATGGGGTACACTTCGGGCATCTTCGCGCATTGCCCGCCCCCGGTTCGGAGAGGACGTACCATGGCCACCAGCAACCTGCGCTATCTGGAGCTGCTCTCAAAATCGTTTCCCACCGCGGCCAAGGCTTCGGCCGAGATCATCAACCTGAAGGCCATCCTGAACCTGCCCAAGGGAACGGAGTTCTTCTGCTCCGACATCCACGGCGAGGCCGAGGCGTTCTCCCATATCCTGCGCAACGCCTCCGGGTCCATCCGCATGAAGGTGGACGAGGTGTTCGGAGACGAGCTGACCGACGCGCAGAAGCGCGCGCTGTGCACCCTCATCTACTACCCGCAGGAGAAGCTGGCCGTCGAGCTTGGGCGCTGCGCCGACGAGAACGAATGGTTCTACGCCACGCTGCCGCAGCTGGTGGAGGTATGCCGCCGGGCGGCGCAGAAGTACACGCGCTCGAAGGTGCGCCGGGCCATGCCGGCCGATTTCGCCTACATCATCGAGGAGCTCATGAGCGAGAGCACCGCAGGGCCCGACAAGGAGGCCTACTACCAGGCCATCCTTCGGGCCGTGGTCGAGACGGGGCGCGCCCGGGAGTTCGTGGTGGCCATGGCCGAGCTCATCCAGCGCCTGTCCATCGACCAGCTGCACATCGTGGGCGACATCTACGACCGCGGCCCGGCGCCCGACACCATCATGGACGCCCTGGCCGGCTACCACGCCATCGACATCCAGTGGGGAAACCACGACGTGGTGTGGATGGGCGCCTCGCTGGGGCAGCCCGGCTGCATCGCCCACGTGGTGCGCAACTGCGCCCGCTACGGCAACCTATCCATCCTGGAAGACGCCTACGGCATCAACATCCTGCCCCTGGCCGCCTTCGCCATGGAAACCTACCGCGACGACCCCTGCGTCGCCTTCGGGCTGAAGGGCAACCCCGACCTGTCACCCTCCGAACTTGATATGAACGTGAAGATCCAGAAGGCCATGGCCATCATCCAGTTCAAGGTGGAAGGCGCGCTCATCGACCGCTACCCCGAGTTCGGCCTTGACAACCGCAAGCTTCTGGACAAGATCGACTACGAGCGCGGCACCGTGGTGATCGACGGCGTGACCCATGAGCTCACCGACAAGCTGTTCCCCACGGTGGACCCGGCCGACCCCTACCGCCTCACGGCCGAGGAGCAGGAGGTCATGGACCGGCTGGCCCAGGCGTTCACCTTAAGCGAGAAGCTCACGCGGCACATGCGCTTCTTCCTGGAGGCGGGCAGCCTGTACAAGGTATGCAACAACAACCTGCTCTTCCACGCCTGCGTGCCCCTGAACGCCGACGGCACGCTCATGGAAACCGACGTGTTCGGGAAGCGCTACGCGGGACGGGCCCTTTACGACGCGCTGGAGCAGTGGGTGCGCGAAGCGTTCTTCGGGCAGGACGACGAGCGGCGCCGGCGCGGGCGCGACCTTCTGTGGTGGATGTGGCTCTCGCCGGGGTCTCCCCTGTTCGCGAAGAGCAAGATGGCCACCTTCGAGCTGTACCTGGTGGCGGACAAGGCGGCGCGCAAGGAGCACAAGAACCCCTTCTACGCGCTGCAGGACGATGCGCAGGCCATGGGCAACATCTTCCGCGACTTCGGCCTAGACCCCGAAACGGCGCGCATCATCTGCGGCCACGTACCGGTGAAGGTGAAGGACGGCGAGGACCCGGTGCGCCTGGGCGGGCAGGTGCTCACCATCGACGGCGGCTTCTCGAAGGCCTACCAGCCCACCACCGGAATCGCCGGGTACACGCTCATATCCAACTCCTACGGCATGGTGCTGGCGGCCCACGAGCCGCTGGAGTCGGCCCAGGCCGCCGTGGAGCAGGAGCTGGACATCCATTCCGTGCGCCGCGTGGTCGACGAGGTTGACCGGCGCACCCTGGTGGCCGACACCGACACCGGAGCCAAGCTGAAAGCTCAGATAGCCGACCTGGAAGAGCTGCTGTCAGCCTACCGAAGCGGCCTCATAGCCGAGAAAGCCTAGGGAGGTCGGACCAGTCAAACCGAGGGCCGCCCGCAGCAGCACAGGCCGATGGCGCCTGCGCTGTTTCTCTCGTGCAGGATGCTGCGCCCGGCCGATTGCGCCTGCGCGCATGCTACACTACCCATATGCTGCGACTGACGGAGATACGTGGGGCACCACGGGGGAGCAGCTGCTACATATTCGCCGACCGTCTGGGCAAACTGTTTCAATGGAAGCGGTTTGCCCTTTTTCGTGGGCGGCCGCCCTCGCAGAAAGGACGCGTGATGCAGGACCTCGTCGAGCTTTTGAAGGGCAACCCTTACCCCGGACGCGGTATCGTGGTGGGCCGCGACTGCGTGTACTACTTCATCATGGGACGCAGCGTGAACAGCCGAAACCGCATCTTCGCCGCCACCGAAGACGGCATCCGCACCGAAGCCCACGACCCGGCGCTTCTGGAGGACCCGTCGCTGATCATCTACCATCCGGTGCGCACCCTGGGAGATGCGCTGGTGGTGACCAACGGCGATCAGACCGACACCATCGTGGAGGCTGGCGGTTTCCGCGAGGGCTGCATGCAGCGCGAATACGAGCCCGACGCGCCCAACTTCACCCCGCGCATCTCGGCCATCGTGAACGCCGACGGCACCTTCGAGATGTCCATCTTGAAGCACGGCGAGAGTGACCGCTGCATCCGCGAGTTCTTCTGCTACGAAGGCGCCGACGAGGGCTGCGGCTACTTCATCAGCACCTACCAGGGCGACGGCAACCCGCTGCCCACCTTCGCCGGCGAGCCCGTGCCGGTGCGCCTGGCCTCGCCCGACGAGGTATGGGCCGCCCTGAACGCCGACAACAAGGTGAGCCTCTACGCCAACGTAGGCGGCACCGTCACGCTGTTCAACAAGAACCTGGGAGACTAGAGGAGGAATCCATGAACGAACTGGAGCTCAAGTACGGGTGCAACCCGAACCAGAAGCCGTCGCGCATCTACATGAAGGACGGACGCGAGCTGCCCATCACCGTGCTGAACGGCAAGCCCGGCTACATCAACTTCCTGGACGCGCTGAACTCCTGGCAGCTGGTGCGCGAGCTGAAGGAGGCCACGGGTCTGCCGGCCGCCGCGTCCTTCAAGCACGTCTCCCCCGCCGGCGCCGCCGTGGGGCACCCGCTCACCGAAACCGACCGGGCCATCTACTTCGTCGATCAGGAGGGCGAGCTCTCCCCCATCGCCTGCGCCTACATCCGCGCCCGCGGCGCCGACCGCCTGTGCTCCTACGGCGACTGGGCGGCCCTTTCCGACGTGTGCGACGCCGACACCGCCCGCTACCTGAAGGGCGAGGTGTCCGACGGCATCATCGCGCCCGGCTACACCGACGAGGCCCTGGAGATTCTGAAGACCAAGAAGGGCGGCAAGTACAACGTGGTGCAGATCGACCCCGCCTACGTGCCCGCCGAAACCGAGCTCAAGGACGTCTTCGGCGTAACCTTCGAGCAGGGCCACAACAACTTCCGCATCGACCGCGAGCTTCTGGGCAACATCGTCACCGAGAACAAAGAGCTGCCCGAGCGGGCCGTCATCGACATGCTGGTGGCGCTCATCACGCTGAAGTACACGCAGTCGAACTCGGTTTGCTACGTGAAGGACGGCCAGGCCGTCGGCGTGGGAGCCGGCCAGCAGAGCCGCATCCACTGCACGCGCCTGGCGGGCAGCAAGGCCGACAACTGGTATTTGCGCCAGAATCCGAAGGTACTGGGGCTGCCCTTCAAAAAGGACGTGCGCCGGCCCGACCGCGACAACGCCATCGACGTGTACATCTCCGACGAATGCGACGACGTGCTGCGCGACGGCGAATGGCAGCGGGTGTTCACGAGCCAGCCCGAACCGCTCACCCGCGAGGAGCGCGCGGCCTGGATCGCCACCCAGGAAGGCGTGACCGTGGGATCGGACGCCTTCTTCCCCTTCGGCGACAACGTGGAGCGCGCCCGCAAGTCCGGCGTGGCCTACATCGTGCAGCCTGGCGGGTCGATCCGCGACGACAACGTCATCGAGACCGCGAACAAGTACGGCATCGTCATGCCCTTCACCGGCATGCGCCTGTTCCACCACTAGGAGGCGCGGAGGAGGCGGGAGAGAATTTGCATTTCGCCGATTCTCTGCCATAAGATTTCAGGCCCCTGACCTGGTATTTCTATAGTTTTACCAGGTCAGGAGCCTGGCAGAAAACGGCCGAATGACAAATAATCACGGCTCTCGCGCAGGGCCGCAAGCCCCCGCGCCGCCGCCCCTACCGCCCCAGGCTGGCCTCGTGGCGGTCGCGGGCCTCCTGGGAGTAGCGGTCGCGATAGCGCACGTCCACCAGCTCCGCCACGATGGCGATGGCCAGCTCAGCCGGAGTCTTCGCCCCGAACTTCAAGCCGATGGGACGCTTCACCGCATCCCACTGCTCTTCGGTCATGCCGCGGGAGATTACCAGGTCGTGCACCGTATTGTTCTTGCCGGCACAGCCCATCATGCCCGCGTAGCGCACACCCTCGCGCGCCGCCCACAAGCAGCCTTCGGGGTCGAACATGTGGCCGCGCGTGAGCACGCAAACGTAATCCCCGGATGCGGCATGCAGGTCGAACAGCTCGTCGAAGTTGCCGCCGCCAAGCAGGATGCGCTCCGCCTCGGGGAAGCGCGCCTCGTTCAGGTAAGCGGGATCGTAATCCACAGCCGTCACCTTGAAGCCCACGTGATGGGCCAGGGCCGCCACCTCGGCCGACGAGTCGGAAGCGCCCAGCAGCCACACGCGCACCTGGTCGAACAGCGGCACGCTCGTCCAGGTGAGGCCGTCGAACTGCTCGTTGTGCATGGAAGGCCCGCGCGTGACATCCTTCATCTGGAACAGGTCGCGGGGCGAGTAGGGCCGGCCCGCAACCACCTCCTTGGCATCGTTGCAGAAGAACACGAGCGCCTCCCCGTCAGCCGAGCCCGCATCTCCGTACTTCTTCGTCACCTCGTTGTCGGTGTTGGCCATGGCGGCGTCGGCGTCAAAGACCACCTTGAAGCCGATCCAGGCAAGGTCGCCCTCGTCCATGGCACGAGCGGCCCGCTCGAACACCACGGCGTCGTCGGCGCCAAGGGCTGCGGAGATGGCTGACAGCGTGCTAGGCGACACATGGGGGTTGCCCTCGGTAGCCTCGGCCGAGAAGCAGGGGAAGTCATCGACGGACAGAGAGACGGCATCGCCCGCGCGCAGGGCCTCGGCGATAGAGCGCAGCTTTTCGGGAGTCATGGCGCTTCCTTTCAAACGAAATGATTCGCATCCGAGAATAGCACAACTCCATCACGCAGAGGAGAGTGGCGCAGGATGACAGAGTGGGCCTCAGATGGCGGCAGGGGGGATGACGGAGGCCCTCCGTCGCTCGCCGTTTACACCAGGCCGCCCTTTACGGACACCTTGCGGGTTTGCGGGTCTACGGACACGCGGCCCTCGGCCAGGGCGCGCAGCACCTGAGGGTACAGGACGTGCTCCACGGCGTGGATACGCGCCTCCAGGTCGTCCAGACTGTCGGCATCGAGCACCTCCACGGCGCGCTGGGCGATGATGGGGCCGCGGTCGTAGTCCTCATTGGCCAGATGCACTGTGACGCCCGTCACCTTCACGCCGGCATCGTAGGCCTCCTGGATGGCATGGGCCCCCTTGAAGGCCGGCAGCAGCGCCGGATGCAGGTTCACCACGCAGTCGGGAAACGCGTCAAGCATCACCGGGGTGACCTTGCGCATGTAGCCGGCCATGACCACGTACTCGGCCCCCGCCTCGCGCAGGGCACCCACGATCATGGCGTCGGCGGCAGCCGGGTCGGCGTAGAGCTCGCGGTTCATGACCAGCACGGGAATGCCGGCGGCTTCAGCCCGTTTGATGCCGAAGGCGTCGGGGCGCGACGACGCAACCAGCACGACGTCAACCGGCAGCCCGTCGCCGCAGGCATCCACGATCGCCTGCAAGTTCGTACCGCTGCCCGACAGCAACACACCAACCTTGAGCTTTTCCATCCCGCACCTCTCTCGCCCGACCGCAGGGCCGGCTCGCCCGAAAAACAACTCAGCCCAGTATAGCGAAGGAAGGCGCATTATCGGACAGAGACCGGCGAAACGGACAGCCTTAGCAAGCGATGCCGCGCGGCTCAGCTTCCCGAAGTCGCAAACGGCCGAACCTATCCATCGACCAGATTTCACCCGCAAGCAAAAGCGCCCCCGCCACGGTAGCGAGAGCGCTTGTTCGCGGATTCAACCGAGGCCGATCCTGGCCCCGAACGCCTAGTTCGTGCCGGGGGTCAGGCAGGCGAAGCCGTAGTCGGCGCTGCCTCCATCGAAGGTGGCGTTGATGAAGTATAAGTAGCCGGGCTCCATGGTAAAGGCCACGGCGCCGGGCATCCCGTCGCCTGCGGTCGTCTCCACAGGCTGGGTGGTCGCCTGCAGGCGCGTACGGTCCACGGTGGGCTGGCCGCCGTCGGTCTTGCCCATCTCCACGCGGCTGACCTGCACGGACACCGGCGTCGCCAGGAAGGACACGGTGGCTTCCGTAGGCCCTTCCACCCGCGCGTCCGCAACGCCGTCGCGCAGCGTGCCGTCATCGGTGAAGGGGGTCCCGGCCAAGACGGCATCGGAGGCGCCTTCGGGGGTATCCGCGGCGAAATCGCTGCGATATGCCTCGAGCATAGACGTCACGACGGCAAGGTCGGTTCTGTAATCCAGCGAGCCGGAGGGCACCTCGTTGGGGTCCAAAGCAGCGCCCGCGCCCACCGATTCCACCAGGTCGGCGTATCGGTCGGCATCGGCGGGGCTGCCCACTTCGATCACCTGCACCTTGTAGATGCCCGGGTACTGGCCCGGATAGCTCTCCAGCATGATGCCGTTGCCGGTGACCTCCACGATGTTGCCCACCGCAAGGTCGCCATCCGCCATGGGTTGGCCGTCCACGTTCAGCACGGCGCCTTCGGGAAGCGTGGGATAGTAGGGCGTCTGGGTCTGCTGGTCAACGAACAGCACCGACGCACCGTCCTGCATGACCACCATGGCCGTGGACACCTGCTCGTCGGAGGCCCTCATGGCCGCAGCTCCCTCCTCCCCGCCAGAACCGGTGCTGCCGGAGGAGCAGGCAGTCAGGCAGACGGCCATCGCACATGCAGCCGCCAGGGCGACAGTGCGCGTCAAACGCGAAGAGCTCATGGGTACCTCCTTGGATGCATCCGATAGATACGACCAGTATAGCCAGGGAACGGCAACGGCAGGTAAACGCGGCCGCAACCGATGGGCGGGCCTTGCGCGCGAAGCGGAGTCTACAGCAGGGCGCCCTCGTTGACGTAGGTCACGTTGCCCTCGCCGGCCACCACCTGGCCCACGGGGTACACGGTCTCCCCCGCCTCCGCCAGCGCCGCGCACACCTCGTCGACAGCCATGGGATCCACCGCTAGCACCATGCCAAGACCCATGTTGAAGGTCTTGAGGGCTTCCTCTTCGGAGAGGTTCGCCGCATCGCACACGTAGCGCACGATGGCGGGCGCCGGCCACGTGCCCAGCTGCACCTGGGCGTCCACCCGCTCGTTCAGAGCGCGGTTAAGGTTTTCGGTGATGCCGCCGCCGGTGATATGGGCAAGGGCATGCACGGCGCCAGGGCAGCGGCGCAGCACCTCGAGCACCGGCTTCACGTAGATGCGAGTGGGGGCCAGCAGCGCCTCAGCCACCGATTGGCCCTCGAGCGCGTCGCAGGGAGCAGTGAGCTCCTCGACCGTCTTGCCCTCCACGCACACCTTGCGGGCGAGCGAGTAGCCGTTGGAGTGGATGCCGCTGGACGCCAGGCCGATGAGCGCATCGCCCACCTGCACCTGCTCCGGGTCCAGCATGGCTGGCCGGTCGACCACGCCCACGCAGAAGCCGGACAGGTCGTAGTCGGCCGGGTCCATGACGCCGGGGTGCTCGGCCATCTCGCCACCGATAAGGGCGCACCCGGCCTGGCGGCATCCTTCGCCGATGCCAGCTACCACCTGGGACACAGCCTGGGCATCCAACTTGCCCACGGCCACGTAGTCCAGGAAGAACAGCGGCTCGGCGCCGGTAGCCAGAATATCGTTGGCGCACATGGCCACAAGATCGATGCCCACGGTGTCGTTCTTCCCCACCAGCTGGGCCACCTTGAGCTTCGTGCCCACGCCGTCGGTTCCGCTCACCAGGATGGGGTCGGCCATGCTTTTCGCCGCAGCGATGGAGAACAGGCCGCCGAAACCGCCGATGTCGCCGATGACCTCGGGCCGGTAGGTGGAATGCACCGTTTCCTTGATCGCCTGCACCGCGCGGGCGCCCTCCTGGATATCGACGCCGGCGTCGGCGTAGGTGACGCTGGCGGCGGCGGTCTCTTCGGCAACATTGCGCTCGGCCATGGGCTCTCCTCTGGTTTGCGTGCGGGAACTCGTCGGCATCATTATAAGCCAAGGCCACGCGCCGACACGCCCGCGCACGGGTTCCCCAAAAGCCCCACCGCCCTCGACGGCCAAGGAAAAAGCCCTGCTGCCGAAAACCGGAGCCGAAACCCGACGCCGAAGCCCTAGAAGCCTGGCACGGGCACCGGGTAGTCGCCGGTGAAGCACGCCTCGCAGAAACCGGGATGGCGCACGCCCGAAACGCTCTCTCGCAGTCCCTCGATGCTGATGAAGGCCAAGGAGTCGGCCCCTATCCAGCGGGTCATCTGCTCCAGGTCCATGTTGGCGGCGATGAGCTGGTCGCGGGTGTCGGTGTCGATGCCGTAGAAGCAGGGCCACAGTACCTCGGGGCTCACGATGCGCAGGTGCACCTCGGCCGCGCCCGCCTCGCGCAGCATGGCCACCAGCTTCTTGGAGGTGTTGCCGCGCACGATGGAGTCATCGATGACCACAAGGCGCTTGCCCGAAATCACCGACGGCAGCGGGTTGAGCTTCAGCCGGATGCCCAGCTGGCGCATGGACTGGGTCGGCTGGATGAAGGTGCGGCCCACGTAGCGGTTCTTCACGATGCCGTCGGTGAAGGGGATACCGCTTTCCTCGGAGAAGCCCAGGGCCGCAGGCACGCCGGAGTCGGGCACGCCCAGCACCAGGTCGGCCGCAGCCGGCGCCTCCCTCGCCAGGATGCGACCCATGGCGCGGCGCGACTGATAGACGCTCTGGCCGTCTATCACCGAGTCGGGGCGAGCGAAGTACACGTACTCGAAGATGCACGACGCGCGCCGACCGGCCGGCACCCCCTGCTCGCTAGTCATGCCCTCGGCGGAGAAGCGCACGATCTCGCCGGGAGCCACGTCGCGCAGGTAGGCGGCGCCTACGATGTCAAGCCCGCAGGTCTCGCTGGAGACCACCCAGCCTCGGCCCTCGGGCAGCTCGCCGATGCACAGCGGGCGGATGCCGTTGGGGTCGCGGAAGGCGTAGAGCGCATCAGGGCTGGCAAGCACCATGGCGTAGGCGCCCGAAAGCTGCTCCATGGCGAAGCGGATGCCGTCGCGCAGGTGATGGGTCTTGCGGGTGATGGCGCCGATGACCTGGGCGGCCACTTCGGAATCGGTGCCGGCGCGGAAACGCACCCCCTCGGCGGCCAGCTGCTCGCGGATGCCTTCCGTGTTCACCAGGGTGCCGTTGTGGGCCAAGGCTATGAGCACCTCGTCGATGGCGGAGATGTGGGGCTGGGCGGCCTCCCATGAGGAAGCGGCGCCGCTCGTGGAGTAGCGGGCGTGCCCCACGGCCACGAACCCCTTGAGGGCCGAGAGCTTCGCCTCGTCGAAGGCTTGGGTGACCAGGCCCAGGTCCTTCGATACCAGCACCGTGGAGCCGTCGGCCACCGCGATGCCCGCGCTCTCCTGCCCCCGATGCTGCAGCGCCTGCAAGCCGTAGCAGGTCATGCGGGCCACGTCCTCGCCCGGGGCGTACACCCCGAAGACGGCGCACTCCTCTTCCATCCGGTCGGGTTTCTGCGTCGCCTCGTCTGCCATGGTGCTACTCCGCCGCCTCTCCAGCCGCCTCGCCGATCGCCGCCTGCGCGTCTTCATCGCCAATGCCCTCGGTTATGGTGCCGCCGTTCTCGACAGCCGTCTCGCCGTCGGCCTCGTCGCCGCTTTCGGGTGCCGCATCCTGGCCGTCGTCGCCGGAGCCTTCGCCGGCATCGGGCGCCGTCCCGTCGAAACGCACCTCCTGGTACACGTAGGCGAACAGCACCCAGCGTCCGTCGCTGGCAAGGTTGTCGCAGGTGGCGAACGCGAAGGTCTTGGGGATGTCGGAAGCCGCCGGCACGTCGGAGGGTACCGCCACGGCGGAGCGGTCCATCTTGTCCTGCACGTAGCTGGCAAAGGCCGCATCGGTTTCGAAAACCACCTGGGCCAGCGGGTCGTCGGCGGGCACGTGGTCGATGGCGAAGGTGCGCAGCAGGTAGTTCGCCTGAGGCGTGAGCAGGTACACGTCGCGATGGGAATTGAACTGGGCCGCGTCGCCGAACGTGGAGAAGGCGGCGAACATGGAGCCGTCGTTCATGTGGTGGCCGTAGATGATGTTGTTGCGGTCCCTGAAGCCCGGGTCGTTGTCGGCGGATAGGAACACGGTGCCGAACTGGGCGAGCCAGCCGCCCTGACCCTTGAAGTCGTGGTGCAGGTAGTACTCGTCGTCATCGCCCTGCACGATAGGGTAGTTGACCACGGTGCCGGGAACGTAGATCCAGGCCACGATGTCAGGGTTGATGGCGCGCAGCGCGTCCCAGTCGACGTCCAGCGCATCCGAGGTCAGCGCCTCGTCGGCCGTGGTGCCGCTCAAGGCGACGTCCAGGTCGGCCACCGCAAGCCCCACGCGCTCGACGTCCTTGTAGGTCTGCTGCCCCTGCCAGTAGCTGAAGGCGATGGCGCCCAGGGCGACAACCGCCCCCACGAACACCACGAGCGCAACCCAGAACACGATGCGCCACACGCGGCCCTTCTTCTTGGAGGGCATGACAGGGTACTGGACCTCGCCGGTGGCCTGGGCGTGCATGCCCGGCCGAGAGAAGAAGTCCTCGGGTTCGGCGTTTTTTTTGCTCTTCCAGCCCATAGGAGGTCAAAGCGCCTTTCTCTTCGCCGCGCTCCCAACGCGCGCCGACCACCGGTCGGCATGGTAGCGCTCGTCCGTTTCCGTTTCGTTACCATAATACGGCGAAGCGCCCCCTACACACGAGGCGCTTCGGCTTTTCAATCACTTTTCAGAATCGGGGCGGCTTGCCCCGGCAAAGCAGCGTTCGCTACTTCTTCATCTCGTCGATGAAGCCCTTGCCGATGAAGGCGATGAGGATGATGACGATGATGGCCGCCACGATCCAGATGGCGTAATCAGGGATGGTGACTCCGAACAGTTCCATGGTTCGCTCTTTTCTATCCAGCGCCGGCAAGGGCGCGCCGAACTTCTTTCAGACGGCTTCCGCTCCGCAGAGCATAGCGCATTAAGATTACCCCAACATCATCAATCGCGCAAGCGTGCTTCCAGGGCATCGTTGATGATTTTCAGAGCTTTGACGCGGGCATGGCGCTTGTCGTCGCTCTCAAGCACGATCCAAGGCGCGAACGGCGTGGAGGTGAGCCGGAACATGTCGTCCACGGCCGCCTTGTACTGAGGGTACTTGTCGCGGTTGCGCCAGTCCTCGTCGGTTATCTTCCATTGCTTGGCCGGGTCGGCGGCGCGGGCCTTGAAGCGGGCCAGCTGCTCGTCGGGGCTCACGTCAACCCAGAACTTCAGCAGGATGGCGCCCCAGCGCACCAGCTCCTGCTCGAACTCGTTGATCTCGTCGTAGGCGCGCGCCCATTCGGCGGGCGACGCGAAGCCCTCCACCCGCTCCACCAGCACGCGGCCGTACCAGCTGCGGTCGTAGATGCCCACGTGCCCCGCCTTGGGCAGCCGCGTCCAGTAGCGCCACAGAAACGGGTGCATGAGCTCGGGCTTGGTGGGAGCGGGGCTTGGGAAGATGGTGTAGGCCCGCGCGTCCAGGGCCTGGGCCACCCGCTTGATGTTGCCGCCCTTGCCGGCCGCGTCCCACCCCTCGTACATGAGGATGAGCGGGATGCGGGCCCGGTACATCTCCATCTCCAGCTTGCCCAAGCGCTTCTGCTGGCGCTTCAGCTGCTCGCGGTACTCGGCTTCGTCCATGGGGTCGGCCGACGAGGTGTGCACGATGCCGTCCACCGTGGGATGCCCCTCGACGATCTTGAAGCGGGAGGCGCTGGGCGCCCGGACCGCCTGGGCGCGGGCCTGGGCCTCGGCCGCCTCCCGCGTCCCCTGCTGCCGGGGAGCATCCTCGGGCGCCGCCTCGCCCGCCGCCGCCGAGTTCGCTTCGGCCCTGGCCGCCGCCTCGGCCGTCGCCTCGTCCTGGCCGGCGGCTAGCGCCCGTTCCAGCGCATCCACCAGCGTCTGGGCGACCTGGACGTTGGCCCGGCGCTTGTCCTCGCCGGCCACCAGGTGCCACGGGGCGTAGCTGAAGTCGCTGCCCTCAAGCAGGTTGTCGAACAGTCGGTAGGTTTCGGCGTACTCGTCCACCTGGCGCAGACGGCTCTTCGGCGCGCGCCAGCGGGTGGCCGGGTCGTCGTGGAGCTTGCGCAAGCGCCGCCTTTGAGCTTCCTGGGATATATGGACGAAGAACTTCACCACCACGTAGCCGTCGTCGGTCAGCTGGCGCTCGAAGTCAGCGGCTGCGGCCAGCGAGCGGCGAAGCGTGTCGATGCGCCGCTCTCCCCGCGACGCCTCCACGGCCCGACGCACCGGCTCGGCCTCGTCCTTCGGGGCCTCCTCGCCGAAGGCCGCGCTCGCCTCGCGCGACTCCTCGAAGAGCATCTGCTGCACGGCCGCCGTGTACCAGCCCCGGTCGTAGAAGGTGATGGTGCCCCGCTCCCCCAGCGCCCGCCAGAACTGCTCCATGACTGAGTGCATGCCGTCCACGCCGTAGCGCAGCCCCGCGAAGCGCGACAGCGACTCCGCATCCGCGTCTTCGGTGACGTGAACGCTGGTGGCCCGGGCGTCAAGGTTGTACATCAGGTCGGAGATGCGGCTGCCCTTGCCCGCGCCGTTCCACCCCTCGAACAGCACCACCAGGCCGATTCCCCGGCTGCGCGCCTGCTGCTGCAACACCACCAACCGGTCCGTGAGCTCGCGGCGCACGGTCTTGTACTCGCCCTTGTCCATGTCCTTCGCGGACAGGTCGACGGTCTCAAGCATGAGAGCCTCCTTCTCGCTGTGAAGCGCCCGCCGGCAACGGCCCGCGAAGCGGCAGCCCTATTCTAGCGCCCGCGCCCCCTTCGCGGCGGCGCCGTCGGCCTTAAGGTTGACAAACGTTTCCAAACAATCAGTCCACAACGCCCTCTCGGACGGGCCAGCTGCAGACCTTGGACTATACTGGTAGCCAACGCTGAGGAGAGTCCGCAGCTGGCGCCGAAGGGATACCGGGGACGGGGGGCGCTGGCCGCGATGCAGCACGCACGAGAGCAAGGCGGTGTATGACCATGAGTGCAGCGAAGAGCGCGAAACCCCAGGACAAGCCTGTCAAACACGAAAAGGGCTCCAAGCCTGCCAAACACGACAAGCACCCGAAGGAGCCGGTGGAAACCCACGAGGCCAAGCGCTCGGGCGACGAGCGCCGCGCCAAGCAGCGCTTCGACGGGGCGGACGAGGTGGCCCAAGGCGCCAGCAGCGTGGCGGCGCCGGCCTACCTGCAGAACCGCGAGCTATCCTGGCTGTCGTTCAACGAGCGGGTGCTCGACCAGGGCGCCGACGAGACCGTGCCGCTGCTCGAGCGGCTGAACTTCATCTCCATCTTCTGGAGCAACCTGCGCGAGTTCTTCATGGTGCGCGTGGGCAGCCTCACCGACCTGTCCCTGGTGAAGAAGTCCATCGTCGACTCCAAGTCGGGCATGACGCCGGCCCAGCAGCTGGACGCCATCTACGCCCGCTGCCGCGAGCTCTACCCCGTTCAGGAGCGAACCTTCCAGACCGTGCGACGCCAGCTGGCCGAGCAGGGCATCCGCCACCTCATGCCCGACGACCTGGCCCCGGACCAGCGCGAGTACCTGCACCTGCACCTGCAGCGCAACGTCATGCCGTTCCTGTCGCCCCAAATCATCAACAGCCGCCACCCCTTCCCCCATCTGGAGAACAGCGCCCTGTACGTAGTGGTGGGCCTGGGCGTGGAGGCGGAGGAGTCGCGCAAGGCCCGAGCCCAGGCGGTGAAGGACGCGAAGAAGGGCGGCAAGCAGGCCAAGGGCAAGGCGGACCGGGCGAACCTGGGCGCAGAGGACGTGTCCATCGGGCTGCTGCCGCTGCCGCGCCAGTGCGAGCGGCTGATCGCGCTTCCCGGCGACGGGCTGCAGTTCGTGCTGCTGGAGCACGCCCTGGAAACCATCGCCGGCGAGGTGTTCTCCATGTACGAGGTGAAGGAGACCAACGTGGTCTGCGTCACCCGCAACGCCGACCTGGACGCCACGGAGGCCCCCGACGAGGACGACGACGACTACCGCGAGCACATGAAGCGCATCCTGAAGAAGCGGGCGCGGCTGGCGCCGGTGCGGCTGGAAAGCGAGCGGCCCCTGTCGTCCACGGCGGGAAAAATGCTGCTCAAGCGCCTGGGCCTGAAGGCACACCAGGCCTACGTGACCTCGGTGCCGCTGGATCTGAGCTACACTTGGCAGCTGGCCTCCCGCCTTCCCGAGAAGCGCCGCGCCGCCCTCACCGATACCCCCTTCGCACCGCAATGGCCCAGCTGCCTGGACCGCTCGCGACCGGTCATGGACCAGGTTTGCGAACGCGACGTGCTGCTGTCCTACCCCTACGAGACCTTCGACGCCTTCGTTCAGCTGCTGCGCGAGGCGGCGACAGACCCGGCGGTCATCTCCATCAAGATCACGCTGTACCGGCTGGCGCGCCAGTCGCACCTGGCCGAGGCCCTCATCGCAGCGGCGGAGAACGGCAAGGAGGTCACGGCCCTCTTCGAACTGCGCGCACGCTTCGACGAGACAAACAACATCGAATGGTCCCAGCGCTTCGAGCAGGCCGGCTGCAACGTCATCTACGGCTTTCGCGACTTCAAGGTGCACAGCAAGATCTGCTGCATCACCCGCACCACGGAAAGCGGCCTGCAGCACATCACGCAGCTGGGCACCGGCAACTACAACGAGAAGACGGCCGGGCTCTACACCGACCTGTCCTTCATCACCGCCGACGCCGCCTTCGGGCGCGACGCCGTGGAGTTCTTCCGCAACATGCAGCTGGAGAACACCTCCGACAACTACGACGTCCTAAGCGTGGCCCCGTTGCAGATAAAGCCCATGATCTTGCGGCGCATCGACCAGCAGATCGCCTTGGCTGGCGCAGGCGAGCCCTGCGGGCTGTTCTTCAAGACGAACTCCATCACCGACATCGACGTCATCGAGAAGCTGGTGCAGGCAAGCCAGGCAGGGGTGCCCACCACGCTGTTCGTCCGCGGCATCTCGTGCATCGTGCCGGGGTTGGCCGGCTACACCCACAACATCCGCGTGGTCTCCATCGTGGGCAGGCTTTTGGAGCACAGCCGCATCTACGGCTTCGGGCCGCGCGACTCCATGAAGCTCTTCCTGTCCAGCGCCGACCTCATGACCCGCAACATGGACAAGCGCATCGAGATCGCCTGGCCCGTGCGCGACGCCGAGCTGCGGGAGCGCATCCTGGGGTATTTGGACATCTGCCTGTCCGACACGGCGAAGCTGCGCGAGCTTCTGCCCGATCGCAGCTACACCGCCCTAGGGTCGTTCGCCCACCAGGACGAAAACGGCGTGACCTCGCTGTTCGAAAGCCAGGAGTACCTCATCCGCCAAGCCCAGGAGGCGCGCTTGGAGGCCGCCGAGCAGGAAGCCGCCGGCCGCGAGCCCGCGCGACGCCGGGCAGCCGACTTCGACGCAGCCGCCGAAACGCGGCGGGCGCAGGCCGAGATCCGCGAGGTGCTCGAGCGCGCCTACGCTGACACGCGCAGCGCCCTTGCCGAGGCCGAGGGCAAGATGGACGACACCATGGACCGCACCGCCGAGCAGGCCGCCCAGATCGCCCGCGAGACCGAGGAGCCCGTACGGGCCATCGTGCTCTCAAGCGAGCCCATCGCCGCCTCCTGCGAGCCCAAGCGCGGCTTCTTCGCACGACTGAAGTACCTGTTCACCGGCAAGTAAGTGCCTGTCGACGCCGGGGGCGCCCATCTCCCGGAGCAGCCTCCCCCCCCCCCAACGCAACGCGGCCCCTCCCGAGCAATCGGAAGGGGCCACGGCCTTTTCAGAGCATGCGGCGTACGCCAGCGGGCTGCTACACGTTGGCCTCCACCACTTCGGCGATGGCCTTCGCATGCTTTTCGGCATCCTCGGCCGAAGCGGCCTCCACCATCACGCGCACAACAGGCTCGGTGCCGCTGGGACGCAGCAGCACGCGCCCGGAGTCTCCCAGGGCCTCCTCGGCTGCGGCCACGGCTGCGGCCACGGCTTCGTTGCCCTCCACGGCATGCTTGTCCTTCACGCGCACGTTGATAAGGGTCTGGGGAAAGCGGGTCATGACCGCAGCCGCCTCGCCCGCGCTCTTGCCGGCGCGCTTGCACGCCGCCAGAAACTGCAAGGCGGTGACCAGGCCGTCGCCCGTGGAGTTGTGCTCCAGGAAAATCATATGCCCCGACTGCTCGCCGCCGACGACGAAGCCGCCCTCGCGCATGGCCTCCAGCACGTAGCGGTCGCCCACCTTCGTCTGGATAAGCTCGATGCCGGCGTCGCGCAGCGCATGGGCAAGGCCCAGGTTGCACATGACCGTGGACACGGCGGTGTTGCCCGCCAGAAGCCCGCGCTCCTTCAGGTCGATGGCGCACACGGCCTCCACCACGTCGCCGTCGATCTCGTTGCCGGCGGCATCCACCAGCATCACACGGTCCGCATCGCCGTCATGGGCGATGCCCACGTCGGCGCCCACCTCGGCCACGAAGGCGCGCAGGGGCTCCAGGTGCGTGGAGCCGCAGCCCACGTTGATGTCGGTGCCGTCGTAGTCCTCGTTGATCACCGACACCTCGGCGCCCAGGCGGCGCAGGGCTTCGGCGCTCGACACGCAGGAGGCGCCATGGCCCACGTCCAGGGCCACCTTCATGCCAGACAGGTCGATGCCCTGGTCGGTCACGGTCTTCACCGCATGGGCAACGTACATCTCCACGGCCTCGGAAACAGGGATGGCCACGCCTACGGCATCCCCCGCCGGCAGCTGGTCTGCACGGGCTCCGCCGGCGGTCACGAAGGCCTCTATCTCGTCCTCCACGGCATCGGGCAGCTTGAAGCCCTTGCCGTCGAAGAGTTTGATGCCGTTGTACTCCGGCGGGTTGTGGGAGGCCGAGATCATCACGCCGCCGTCGCAGGACAGCTCGCGCACCAGAAGCGCGATGGCCGGCGTGGGGATGACGCCTGCCAGAAGGGCCGTGCCCCCCATGGACATGACGCCGGCGGCCACGGAGGCCTCCAGCATGTCGCCTGACTTGCGCGTGTCCTTGCCGATCAGGATAGTGCCGCCCTGGAAGGCCACGGCGGCCTGGCCCAGCTTGAAGGCCAAGTCGCAGGTCAGCTCGTCGTTCGCAAGGCCGCGAACGCCGTCGGTTCCGAATAGTCGAGCCATGCAGATCCTCTCTCTCGCCCGGGCATGGCGCCCGGTAAAGCCCCGTTGCGGGGCAGATGCTACCTTCCCCGGTTCACGTAAGCCGGATGCAGTCGGACGGCGCCGCAGGGCCGCTCGGCCTCGGTCATGCGCTCGTTGAGCTCGGCGGCGAACTCGTCCAGGGTCACGCCGTAGCGCTCCAGCACCACCAGCAGATGGTACACCACGTCGGCGGCCTCGTAGCGCAGATGGTCCACCGCGCGCCCGTACTCCTGCGGAAGGGCTACGGGAAGCGGGCCCTCGCCTTCGGCGCCCTCGTCCACGGCACCGCACGCCACGGCCGCGGCAAGCGACGCTGTGGCCCAGGACTCCACGTCCTTGGCCGCCAGCGCCACCTCGCCCGCCTCTTCCATGACCTTCTTCAGGACGCCGTCCACGTTGCCGCTCAGCAGGCGATGGGTGTAGCTGGACTCGTCAGCGTCGCGCCGGCGGGCGATGGTGGCCCCCAGCGCCTCCAGGGTGGCGCCTATCTGGGACGCCGGGGCACAGGCCCCTTCGGGAACGTAGGTCTTCGATGCCATGGCGTCCTTCCCTTCCCTCAAACCAAGAGGGGACGCGCCTCGCACGTCCCCTCTAACGACAACCGCTGCGTTACTCCTCGCCGTTGCTCATGCGCTCGTTGCTGGCTTCCTCGTCCTCGCGGCTGGTGATGCCGAAGCCGAAGGACCCGAGCGAGCCCATGGAGCCCAGAAGCGCGTCGAGCTCCTCCAGGTTGCGCTGGTAGGAACGGGGCGGCAGCGCCTCGCCCAGCATGTCCTCGCCCTCGGTGTTGAAGGTGGGCGGCTCGGTGCCGCCGATGAGGATGGTGTCGTCGGGGCTGAACACCATGTCAAGCAGCTGGGACATGTCATCGCTGGTGGCCGACAGGTCGTCCTCGATGACGTACATGAGGTCGCGCTGCTCCAAGCCCTCCTTCAGCTCCTCGATGGCCTTCACGCCGATGCCCTCGATGCGCAGCAGGTCGTCCTCGGTGTGGCCCACAAGATCCGCCACGGTCTCGATGCCGGCCTCGGAGAACTTGTTGGCCCAGCGCTGGGACACGCCCAGGTCGTCGTAGATGTACAGGCGCGCGTCCTCGTCGGAGAGCTGCGGCCCGCGATGACCCAGGGAAAGGCCCGGGTAGTAGCTGCTGAAGCCGTTGCCCATGGACAGGTACCCGTCGCCGTCCAGCGACCAATCCTGCGGCTGGGGCAGCAGCTCCTCGATGTCACGCAGGGCGTCGGGAGCGAAGTCCGGCAGCGCGTCGGAGGTGATGGGGGTCACCGGGTTGCCCTTGTAGGTCAGGCGCACGTCGCGGTAGCGCGGCAGGCCCGTGCCCGCGGGGATGGGCTTGCCGATGATCACGTTCTCCTTCAGGCCGGCCAAGTGGTCGGTCTTGCCCTCGATGGCCGCGTCGGTGAGCACCTTGGTGGTCTCCTGGAACGAAGCGGCGGACAGGAAGGAGTCGGTAGCCAGCGACGCCTTGGTGATGCCCAGCAGCAGCGGCTGGCCCACCGGCGGGTTCTTGCCCTCGGCGATAAGCTTGTTGGCCACGTCCTCGAACTCGAAGCGGTTCACCTGGCGGCCCGGCAGGAAGTCCGAATCCCCCGCGTCGGTCACGGCCACCTTGCGCAGCATCTGGCGGGCGATGACCTCGATGTGCTTGTCGTTGATGTCCACGCCCTGGGACACGTACACGTCCTGGACCTGGCTGACGATGTAGCGCAGCGTGGTGTTGGGGTCGGTCAGGCGCATGAGGTCGTGCGGGTTCACCGAGCCCTTGGTCAGCTGCTGGCCCATGGTCACCTGGCAGCCGTCGTAGATGCCGGGCATCAGCTGGGCGCGGGCCGACACGTCGTACTCGCGGTAGTTGCCCTCCTGGTCGTGGATGGTGAACTTGCGCGAGTTCTTGTCGCCCGAGATCTGCAGGGTGCCGGAGATGTCGGCCAGCACCACGGCGCCCTTGGGCTTGCGCGCCTCGAAGAGCTCCTGGACGCGGGGCAGACCGTGGGTGATGTCGTCACCGGCAACGCCGCCGGTGTGGAACGTGCGCATGGTCAGCTGCGTGCCGGGCTCGCCGATGGACTGCGCGGCGATGATGCCCACGGCCGTACCGATGTTCACCGGACGGGCCGTGGCCAGATCCCAGCCGTAGCACTTCTGGCACACGCCATGGGCGGCGTGGCAGGTCATGATGGTGCGGATGGTCACTTCCTCCACGCCGGCGCGCTCGAAGGTGCGCAGCAGGTCCATGGAGTCGATGTAGCTGTCCGCGTCGGCCAGGATGACGCCGTCGCCGTCCACCACGGGAGCCAGCAGGTTGCGCCCGATCAGGTTCTCGTCCAGGTCGCCCTTCTCGTTGTGGATGGGGTACGGCACGCCCTCGTGGGTGCCGCAGTCGATCTCGCGGATGATCACGTCCTGGGCCACGTCCACCAGACGACGGGTCAGATATCCCGACTCAGCGGTACGAAGCGCCGTGTCGGCAAGACCCTTGCGAGCGCCGTGGGTGGAGATGAAGTACTCGAGCACCGACAGACCCTCGCGGAAGTTGGCCTTGATGGGACGGTCGATGATCTCGCCCTTCGGGTCGGACATCAGGCCGCGCATGCCGGCCAGCTGGCGGATCTGCTTGATGTTGCCTCGGGCGCCGGAGAACGCCATCATGTAGATGGGGTTGAACTTGTCGAAGTTCTCCGCCATGGCGTCGCCGACTTCCTCGTTGGCGTTGTTCCAGATGTCGACCACCTGGGAGTGACGCTCCTCGCGGCTCATGAGGCCCATCTCGTAGTCCTCGTCGATGGCGGCCACCTTCTGGTCGGCCTCGGCCAGGATCTCGGCCTTGTTCGGCGGCACGGTGGCGTCGTAGACCGACACGGTGACGCCGGCGCGGGTGGCGTAGTGGAAGCCCGCGTCCTTCAGGCCGTCCAGGATGCCGGGCACCTCGGAGAGCTCGTAGCGGTTGCAGACGTCCTCGACCAGGCGGCTGATCTCCTTCTTGTTCATCTCGTAGTTCAGGAAGGGATAGTCCTCCGGCAGCACTGCGTTGAAGGTGATGCGGCCCACCGTGGTCTCCAGGCGCTCGCCGGCCTTCTTCTCCTCGAAGGCGCCGAAGCCGGTGGCCACCTGCATGTCGCGGGGCAGGCGCACCCAGATCTTGGCCTGCAGGTCAAGCTCGGCGCGGGCGTCGTAGGCATTCAGGGCGTCGTTGAAGTCGATGAACGCGCGGCCCTCGCCCTCGAATCCGTCGCGGGCGGCGGTGAGGTAGTACAGGCCGATGATCATGTCCTGGGTGGGCACCGTGAGCGGGCGGCCGTGGGCCGGCGACTTGATGTTGTTCGAGGACAGCATCAGCACGCGGGCCTCGGCCTGGGCCTCGGCTCCCAGCGGCACGTGCACGGCCATCTGGTCGCCGTCGAAGTCGGCGTTGAAGGCGGTGCAGACCAGCGGGTGCAGCTTGATGGCCTTGCCCTCCACCAGCACCGGCTCGAAGGCCTGGATGCCCAGACGGTGCAGGGTTGGGGCGCGGTTGAGCAGCACCGGGTGCTCGGTGATCACCTCGGCCAGCACGTCCCACACGTAGCTGGCGCCACGGTCGACGGCGCGCTTGGCGGCCTTGATGTTGCCCACGTACTCCAGCTCCACCAGGCGCTTCATAACGAAGGGTTTGAACAGCTCCAGGGCCATCTGGCTGGGCAGGCCGCACTGGTGCAGCTTCAGCTCCGGGCCCACGACGATAACGGAGCGGCCGGAGTAGTCCACGCGCTTGCCCAGCAGGTTCTGGCGGAAGCGGCCCTGCTTGCCCTTCAGCATGTCGGAAAGCGACTTGAGCGGACGGTTGCCCGGGCCCGTGACGGGACGGCCGCGGCGGCCGTTGTCGAACAGGCTGTCCACCGCCTCCTGCAGCATGCGCTTCTCGTTGTTCACGATGATCTCGGGCGCGCCCAGATCGAGCAGGCGGCGCAGGCGGTTGTTGCGGTTGATCACGCGGCGGTACAGGTCGTTCAGGTCGGTGGTGGCGAAGCGGCCGCCGTCCAGCTGCACCATGGGGCGCAGGTCGGGCGGGATGACCGGCACCACGTCCAGGATCATGTCCGTGGGCTTGTTGTCCGACTTCAGGAAGGCGTCGACCACCTTCAGGCGCTTGATGGCCTTGGCACGCTTCTGGCCCTTGCCGTTGGCGATGGTGTCGCGCAGCTCTTCCGCCACGGCCTCCAGGTCCATGGCCTCCAGCAGATCGCGCACGCTTTCGGCGCCCATGCCACCGGTGAAGTAGTCGCGGTAGTTGGCGCGCATCTCGCGGTAGAGCGCCTCGTCGGGCACCAGCTGCTTGGGCTCGATCTTCAAAAACGCGTCCAGGGCCTCAGCGCGCAGGGCCTTGCGCTCGTTGAACTCCTCGTAGATGTCGGCGATCTCGGCCTCCACCTCTTCGGGGGTCATGCGCTCGGAATCGTCCACGTCGTCGACGAAATCATCGTCCTCGGGCACGTAGTCCACCGACAGGCGGCGGGTGGCCTCGATGATGCGGTCGCGCTCGGCGTCCAGCTCCTCAAGGTCGGCCGCCAGCTCGTCGCGCAGCTCGTCGACGTCCTCGTCGCGGGCTTCCTTGTCCACGCTGGTGATGATGGAGCTCGCGAAGTACAGAACCTTCTCCAGCTCCTTCGGCGGGATGTCCAGCAGGTATCCCAAACGCGACGGCGAGCCCTTGAAGTACCAGATGTGGCTCACCGGGGCCGCCAGCTCGATGTGGCCCATGCGCTCGCGGCGCACCTTCGAGCGGGTGACCTCCACGCCGCAGCGCTCGCAGACGATGCCCTTGAAGCGCACGCGCTTGTACTTGCCGCAAGCGCACTCCCAGTCCTTGGTGGGACCGAAGATCTTCTCGCAGAACAGGCCGTCCTTCTCGGGCTTGAGCGTACGGTAGTTGATGGTCTCGGGCTTCTTCACCTCGCCGCGGGACCAGCTGCGCACGTCCTCGGCGCTGGCCAGGGAGATGCGAAGCGCGTCGAAATTGTTCACGTCGAACTCAGTCGCCATTTACAGCTCCTCTCCATTGCCGATCAGCTCGTTGTCCTCGCTCGCCGGAGCGGCTCCTATGAGCTCGCCCAGCTCGGCAGCGATGCTGTCAAGAGCGTCGGCGCGCTCCTCCTGCTCGGTCTTGCGGGCATCCTCGGCAATGGCCTGCATCAGGCCCGCGTCGCCGGAGGCGTCCTCGTCGTAGTCCTGGGTGACGTCGATGGCCTCGTGGTTGCGGCCTTCGAGCTCCACGTTCAGGCACAGCGACTTCATTTCCTTGACCAGCACCTTGAAGGACTCGGGCACTTCGGCGGCGGGGATGTTCTCGCCCTTGACGATGGCCTCGTAGGACTTCACGCGCCCGGCGGTGTCGTCGGACTTCACGGTCAGGATCTCCTGCAGCACGTTGGAGGCGCCGTAGGCGTAGAGCGCCCACACCTCCATCTCGCCGAAGCGCTGGCCGCCGAACTGCGCCTTGCCGCCCAGCGGCTGCTGGGTGATGAGGCTGTAGGGGCCGGTGGAGCGGGCGTGGATCTTGTCGTCGACCATGTGGCCGAGTTTCAGCATGTAGGTCTGGCCCACGGTGATCGGCTCGCGGAAGCGCTCGCCGGTGCGGCCGTCGTAGAGCCAGGTCTTGCCGGTGCGGGACAGCTGCGGCACGAACTCGTCGCGGGCAGCGTCGCCGTACTTGGCGCGGTTGGCGTTGATGAGGTTGCGGTTGGCCTTCTCGATAGCGTCGGAGATTTCGTCCTCGTTGGCGCCGTCGAACACCGGCGTGGCCACGAACATGGGGCCCTCCACCACTTCGGTAGACTCCTCGGCGTCGGACCAGCCCCACTTCGCAGCCCAGCCCAGGTGGTTCTCCAGCAGCTGGCCCACGTTCATACGGGAAGGAACGCCCAGGGGGTTCAGGATGACGTCGATGGGGGTGCCGTCGGCCAGGTAGGGCATGTCCTCCACGGGCAGCACGCGGCTGATGACACCCTTGTTGCCGTGGCGGCCGGACAGCTTGTCGCCCTGCTGCACCTTGCGCTTCTGGGCCACGTAGATGCGCACCAGCTCGTTGACTCCCGGAGGCAGCTCGTCGCCGTTCTCGCGGCTGAACTTGTTGATGCCGATGACGCGGCCGCCGGAGCCGTGGGGCACCTTCAGCGAGGTGTCGCGCACCTCGCGGGCCTTCTCGCCGAAGATGGCGCGCAGCAGCCTCTCCTCGGCCGTGAGCTCGGTCTCGCCCTTCGGGGTGACCTTGCCCACCAGCACGTCTCCCGGGAACACCTCGGCACCGATGCGGATGATGCCGTCGGCGTCCAGATCGGTGATCATGTCGTCGGAGATATTGGGGATCTCGCGGGTGATCTCCTCGGGGCCCAGCTTCGTGTCGCGGGCGTCCAGCTCGTACTCCGAGATGTGGATGGAGGTGAGCAGGTCCTCGGCCACCACGCGCTCGGACACGATGATGGCGTCCTCGTAGTTGTAGCCTTCCCAGGGCATGTAGGCGATCATGAGGTTCTGGCCCAGCGCCAGCTCGCCGCCGTCGCACGAGGGGCCGTCGGCCAGCACGTCGCCGGCCTGCACCTCGTCGCCCTTGCGCACGATGGGACGGTGGTTGATGCAGCCGGACTGGTTGGAGCGCTGGAACTTCGGCACCAGGTACTCGTCGTACTCGCCGTCGTCGTTGAGCACGATGATGGTCTGGCCGTCGACGTAGTCGACCACGCCCGGGTTCTGCGCCACCAGCATCTCGCCGGAGTCCACGGCGATGCGGTGCTCGATGCCCGTGCCCACCAGCGGCGCGGTGGGACGCAGCAGCGGCACGGCCTGACGCTGCATGTTCGAGCCCATGAGGGCGCGGTTGGCGTCGTCGTGCTCGAGGAACGGGATGAGCGAGGTTGCCACCGAGGTCATCTGGCGCGGGGACACGTCCATGTAGTCCACCTGCGAGGGCGGCACCTCGTCGGGCTCGCCGTAGGTGCCCGAAGCATCCTTGGTGCGGCAGAGCACGCGGGCGGCCGGGATGAAGTTGCCCTCCTCGTCGAAGGCGCCGAACTCGCGGGTCTCCAGGTTGAACAAATCGTTGGCCTGGGCGATCGTGTAGTTCTCTTCTTCGTCGGCGGTCAGGTAGTCGATCTCGTCGGTCACGCGGCCGTCCACCACGCGCCGATACGGCGTCTCGATGAAGCCGTAGCCGTTCACGCGGGCGTAGGTGGCCAGCGAGCCGATGAGGCCGATGTTGGGGCCTTCAGGCGTCTCGATGGGGCACATGCGCCCGTAGTGGGAGGTATGCACGTCGCGCACCTCGAAGCCGGCGCGCTCGCGGGACAGGCCGCCCGGGCCCAGAGCCGACAGGCGGCGCTTGTGGGTGATGCCGGCAGCGGGGTTGGACTGGTCCATGAACTGCGACAGCTGCGAGCTTCCGAAGAACTCCTTGATGGCGGCCACGATGGGGCGGATGTTCACCAGCGACTGCGGGGTAATCTCGTCTGCCTCCTGCATGCCCATGCGCTCGCGCACCACGCGCTCCATGCGGGTAAGACCGATACGGAACTGGTTCTGGATCAGCTCGCCCACGGTGCGGATGCGGCGGTTGCCGAAGTGGTCGATGTCGTCGGTGGAGGCGTCCTCGGAGCCGGCGTGCAGCGCGATGATGTAGCGCATGGTGGCCACGATGTCCTCGTCGGTGAGGGTGGAAGACTCGAAGTCAGGGTCGAAGCCCAGCTTCTTATTGATCTTGTAGCGGCCCACCTTGGCCAGATCGTAGCGCTGCGGGTTGAAGAACAGGCCGTCCAACAGCGTGCGGGCCGAGTCGATGGTGGGCGGCTCGCCGGGACGGAAGCGCTTGTACAGCTCGATGAGGGATTCCTCGCGCGTGGTGGCCGGGTCGCGGTCCAGGGTGCGCAGCACCATGTCGTCGTTGCCAAGAAGCTCGATGATCTCCTCGCGGGTCTCGGCCAGACCCAGGGCGCGCACCAGCAACGTGGCCGGCTGCTTGCGCTTGCGGTCGATGCGCACGGACAGCAGATCGCGCTTGTCGGTCTCGAACTCCAGCCACGCGCCGCGGCTGGGGATGACCTTCGCATTGTATATAGTCTTGTCGGAGGTCTTGTCGCGCTCGCTGCCGAAGTAAACGCCGGGGCTGCGGACCAGCTGGCTTACCACGACGCGCTCGGTGCCGTTGATGATGAAGGTGCCGCGGGGGGTCATCAGCGGGAAGTCGCCGACGAACACGTCCTGCTCCTTGATTTCGCCGGTGGCGCGGTTGATGAACCGGATCTCGACGAACAGCGGAGCCATGTAGGAGACGTCCTTCTCCTTGCACTCGTCCACGGTGTACTTCGGCTCGCCGAACTCGTGGCGCCCGAACTCCACGGCCATGTCCTTGGTGGAGTTCTCGATGGGGCTCACGTCGCGGAAGGCCTGGGCAAGGCCCTCGGTCTTGAACCACTCGAAGCTGTCCACCTGGATGGAGATGAGGTTGGGCACGTCCATGACGTCCGGAATCTTCGCGAAGCTGCGGCGATTCCTATAAAGCTTGCTCTGATCTGGGCTTTTTCCTTCTGGCACGAGGTGTTTCCTCCTTCATGAACTCCCGCAGAACTGCAAAAAGTCGCAATTTGCTAAAATAACCGCCCGTAGGGAGCGAGTCAAGAAAAATTTTCACGAATTATGGAAATTGCCTGTTGATTAGGCAAAACGCAACCACCCATCCAGGCCGTCCGACGTCCGAGCGCCCACTTCCCAACTTTTTGGCTGAAATCTCCGGTTTTACATTCCGCATGGCTGAAAAAGCCGGCTTTACATCGCCACATGGCTTGTTTCTCCGGTTTTGCATCCCCTTTGGGCCTTTTCCCTATGCAAAACTGGAGATTTCAGCCAAAAAGGGGATGGGCATCTGCTGCCCAGGGGAAAACGGGGCGATAGGGTGCGGGCACGGTTGGTGAAAGCGGCAAGCATGCACAGTCACAACTGGCCTATGTCTGCCAGCATCCCGAAGAACGCTCCGAACTACAACGGGCAGAATGCCGCGCGTCCGGAAAACCCCGAACAGCATGCGACGCTTGAGGCAATCTTGAAAGCTGCGCCCGGCAAGCTCAGCGGCTAGGCACCGATGCAGAGGCGGAATGCGTCGGTGCGCCTTGCAGCCGTTGCGACCGCTCGGACCAGCACGCGATGCCGCAACCGACGAGTTCGGTAGCTAGACGTTGACGGGACCGTGCATGCCGATCGACATAGAGCTGCCCGCTGCGAAACTCGTCCGCCCGGGCCTCCCGCTGACTGCACGCGCCTGGTCGAGCCACTCGCGATCGTACAGCCCGTCGAAAGACTTGCGCGTTGCCGCCACAAGGCGTTGCTCAGATTCGAATCTTGCGCTCTGCGTTCTCACTCGCGCACCCATGACGCGTGCCGCCTCCTTCGCCACGTCGCGCATTCGGTCGAGGGAGGCGAGCTGGCGCGTGGTAACGGTGATCACCTTCATGCCCATGGACTCAAGCGCCATCCTCTTCGTGGCATCGCGAGACAGCTGCTCCCCGTACGTATGGGTAGCATCGGCGTCGTACTCGATGGCCAACCGATGCTCGAAATCGCACAAGTCAGGAACCACGTACGCGCGACCCGCTATTCCCGCCGCCTTCTTCCCCAGCCTTACCACGCGATTCGCCTCAAGGGACCGCAAGCCAAAGCCGCCCCAGCGCGGAGGAAGCGTAAGCACCATCATCTGGTAGATCTCCGCAGGAGATGCTGCCCCCTCACCGATGTGCCCCGCCGCCACTCTGGCGTTTTTCACCCCGCGCAGCCCCGGATGGAAATCGATGAAGGATGCAAGCTCGGCCTGCGTCGTCAAGGGCTTTCGCTCTGCGAGCCCGAATGGCTGAGAAGGATCGAGGGCAAACGTCGAACAGAGGGCGCACCCCGCTTTCACGGCCTGGTGGAAGGGCAGCTGCTCGGCAATCTGGACGAAGCAAAGCTCGGGCACGGACACGCGAATCCCGTTGGACACCGCAACTATATCTTCAGCCGAAGCGGGAGCACTTCGCACGTGCTTGACGAACCCGTCCTGACTCGCCCGGCATGCAGGCGGAACCGCGATATGCAGCGGCTTCGCCAGGAACGAAAGCAGATCGCAAGCGCCAGCGGGCATGCGGAGCTCCCGGCTACACCGAGTCAGCCAGAACGCAAGGGCCGATATGCCGTAAAGCTCGATATCCATAGCGCAACACTACCACTAAGCCCAAGCGGCATCCGCCAGCTTTTTTGCTGTTGCTGGCCTTTCTTGAAACCACGTCAAAACCAGAGAAAACGCCCGCGAACCGCTTCGCTAAGCAGCGGAAGGGGTCTGGGGGTCCGGGGGTCCGGGGGTCCGGGGGTCCGGGGGTCCGGGGGGCCTGGGGGGGTCCGGGGGTCTGGGGGTCCGAAAAGCATCGGCTCGGCATCAAGTATGTGTTCATGTTGCCGCTTACGGGCGATGCGCGGCTGCCGGCACGCCCGCTTCGCTAGAATGGAGGGACTTTCAAACCTGCGACGCGCCCCTGCGCACGGCGGCGCCGAAGCAGCACGACGACCTGTCAAGGAGACACCCATGAGCAACGAAGGCAAGAAGGTAAAGGCCCATTACACCGGCACACTGGACGACGGCACCAAGTTCGACTCGTCGCTGGACCGTGGCGAGCCCATCGAGTTCACCTGCATGGCCGGCCAGATGATCCCCGGCTTCGACGCCGCAGTGAAGGACATGGAGGTCGGCGAGACGAAGACGGTGCGCATCCCCGCCGCCGAGGCTTACGGCGAACGCGACGAGGCCATGGTGCAGAAGGTGCCCGTGGCCCAGATTCCCAACGGCGACCAGCTGCCCGTGGGCCAGACCGTCTACATGATGGGGCCGGGCGGCCAGCCCTTCCCCGTGTTCGTGAAGTCTATCGAGGACGGCATCGTCACCTTCGACATGAACCACGAGCTGGCCGGCAAGGACCTCACCTTCGAGATCACCCTGGTGAGCGCCGAGTAGCGAAGCGCTGAAGGCGAAGAGCGAGAAGCCGCACACCCCTCGCGAGCACGCGCACCGCGCAAACGCGCAGGGCACGCACGCAACGCGCAACTCCAAGGACCCGCTTCGGCGGGTCTTTCTCTTTGCCGAAAGGCAGCTATGCCGCTGGGGGCTCGGGCAAGGCAGGGGCCTTGAGGGACCATGGGCGCCGGCGGGGCCGCAGGGAGCCGGCGATGCTCAGCAGGCAGCCGAGGACGAAGAGGGCGAAGCCGGCCCAGACGAACAGCACCAGCCTGTTGATGCGCACCTCGACCATGAGCTCCATGGTGGGGTCGTCCTCCCCGACACCCGGCACCGCGCCCTTGTAGACCACGAACAGGTCCTCCAGCGGCATGGTCGCAACGGCAGAGAGGTAATGGGTCTGGCGCGTCGTCGCCACCACCTGCATCGCAGGCTCCATCGTCCCCAGGCTTCGCGCCCGCGCGGCCACGCCGTCCGCTCCGTCGGCCCCGCCTTCCCGGAAGACCTCGATGAAGGCGGTGTTGAGCATATCGGTCCGGTTCTCCATGACGACGGTGCGCATGCCCCGGTACTCGAGAGCATAGCCGCCCAGCTCCATGGGATCGGTCTGCCCCGTTGGTCCTCCGCTTTGATGGTCTACCGTCAAAAAGAAGGTGCTGTCGGAAACGTAGAGCGTCGAGCCCACCAATCCCACCAGCAGAAACGCCATGGCCCCGTGGGATGCCGACGCCCCGAGAAGGCGCAGGCGCGCCCGAAGGCCTCCCGCGGGGCGGTCCAGCCCGCGCAAAGCCGAGGCAGCGGCGCTTCCCGCCAGCAGCGCCGCCGTCGCGAAAGCAGCGAGCGCCAATCCGTTGCGATACACAATGGAACCCAGAATCGGCTGCGGGGCGCCTTCGGCCGCCTGCTGGGCAAGCTCGACGGAGGTCGGAACCAGCACCTCTGCCCAATACCAGGCCAGAAGGGCGAAGCAGACGGTGGCGAAGGTGGCGAGCACGGCGCCGCGACGGCCGCGAAGGGCCCCGCGGCCCGTCAGGGGGCAGACGGCCAGGAGAAGCAGATAGGCCACGGTCAGCGGCGCCGCCACGGAGTTGTAGGCCTGGGCGGAGAGCACCTGCCCTCCGAGCGGCATCCAGCTCGGCAGGGCCGGGGCGAGGGTCCCGTAGGCGACGATGGCCGCAAAACCCATGACGGCCACGTTGTTCAGGTAGCACAGGGCCTCCGGCGAGAAGCCGCGCCTGCCTTCTTCGGCCTCGGTGGCACCCGGGGCCGGACCAAAGGCCCTCCATCGGGCGAGCACGCCCACCGCACCCAACCCGACAGGCAGCACCGTCATGGCCCCGAAGAGCGCGAAGGCCTCGTCGTTGCCCGCGAAGGCATGGACCGAGCCTATGATGCCCGAGCGGGTTATGAAGGCGTCGAGCCCCACCAGCGAGAAGAGCAGGCACGCGCACAGAAGCGTCCAGCGGTGAAACGCGCCGGTTCGGCGATAGAGCCCAAGGCTGTGGACAAAGGCCACGCAGGCGAGCCAGGGCAGGAGGCTCGCGTTCTCTACGGCGTCCCACCCCCAGTAGCCGCCCCAGCCGAGCACGGCATAGGCCCAGGCCGCGCCCGTCCCGATTCCCAGGCTGAGGAACAGCCACGCCACCAGCAGCGGCACACGCACCCGGCCGGCCCAGCGCGAGGAGCCGTCGCCGAGGGCGAGGGCGGCCAGGGCGTAGGCGAAGGGCACGGTCAGGCCGGCGTAGCCCACGAAGAGCAGCGGCGGGTGCACCGCCATGGCCCAGTGCTCCAGAAGCTCGCTCAAACCCCACAGCGTCGCCTCCCCTGCGAGGTTCCCCGATGCATCCAGGTACTGCGCATCGAGGGGCGCGAACACCTGCCCGCTGGGAAAAAGCAGGCCGTAGCCGAGAAAGACGACCATGATGGCGACGAGGACCGCCAAGGCCGCAGCATCGAGGGCGTTGCCGCGGACGCGCCCGCCATCTCCCGGGAAGCGGGCCGCAGACACGCAGCGAAGCGCCGGGGCGCAGCCGAACGCCGCGAGCATGAGGGCCCAAATCAGGAGGGACCCCTCGGCGCCGCCCCACATACCCGAGAGCTTGTAGAGCCACGCGAGGGGGGCCGCCGAATCCGAGCGGTAGTACACCACGTAGCGAATGGAGACGTCCCCGGACAGGAAAGCCCAGGCCAGCACCGCAGCGCACAGAAGCAGGGCCGCGAACGCCAGCAGAAACGCGCCGGAGCCCCACGCCGAGAGCCGCGCCGCCCAAACAGGTTCCGGGGTGCGGCGGCCCAGGACCGCAGAGGCGACCAGCAGCCCGAAGGCCAGCACCGCCAAGACCAGCGAAGCCCCCAGAAGCGCGCCGCCTGCCATCGCAAGGGTCACAGCCCCTCCTCTCTTCCGGACATCAGCGCATCACGTCCCCTGCCGAATCCCATGCCGCGGCTCAGGCCCCGGGGACCCGCAGGCGCCAGCCGAACCGCCAGACGGTCTCGATGTGGGTGGGTTCGGAGGGGTCGTCCTCGATCTTCATGCGAAGGCGCCTGATGTAGGTGGGGATGCTGATGGCGCTGTCGGTGTAGTCCTCGCCCCAGATGGCCCCTATGATGTCGTCGCGAGTGAACACCTGACCGGGGCTCGCCGCCAGAAGCGCGAGGATCTGCAGCTCCTTGGGCGTGAGCTTGATGACCCGACCGCCTACGGTGACCTCGCATTTGCTCTGGTCGATGGCGAGGTCGCCCACCGATATGACGCGGACCAGGCGCCCCGGATCGGACACTTGGGCCTGGCTGCGGCGCAGAAGGGCCCGCACCCTCAGCAGAAGCTCCCCGTTGTCGAAGGGCTTTACCACGTAGTCGTCGGCCCCGGCCCGAAATCCCGCCTTGCGGTCGATGACGTCGCTTCTGGCCGAGAGCATAAGCACCGGCACCTGGGGGTCGACAGCCCGGATGGCCTCGCACACCTCGAACCCGTCGAGCTTCGGCATCGACACGTCAAGCACCACCAGATCGGGCATCTCCCGACGAAACAGCTCCACCGCCTGCTGGCCGTCCTGGGCCACGACCACCTGGTAGCCCTCGCCCTGGAACAGCAGGCCGAGGGACTCGCACAGGCTGGGCTTGTCATCGGCAAGAAGGATCTTCACCGCGCACCTCTTCCTCTCTCTTCGCATCCGAACCGGCCGTCGCCGGGCCTTCCACGGGCAACGAAACAGTGAACCTGCAACCCTCGCCAAGGGCGCTCTCCAACTCGACCGACCCTCCCAGCTGCTCGGCGAGGGAGCGCACGACGAACAGCCCGAGGCCGCTGCCCCCTGCCGCCTGATGGTCTCCCCCGTCGCAGGCGGGCGCTTGGGAGAACTTCCTGAAGACCGATTCCTGGTCCGCCGGGTCGATCCCGCAGCCCGTATCGCGCACCTCCATCACCACCCATCCGGGACGCTCCCCCGGCGCAACGGCCACGGAGACCGACCCGCCGGCGGGAGTGAACTTGACCGCGTTGCCCACCAGGTTCAGCAGCACCTTGCGCACCGCTTCCCAATCGGACCAGATGAGGGGGACGCTCGCATCCACCGACTTGGTCAGGGCGACCCCGCGCGACTTCGCTATAGGATCGGCGGAAGCGAACACGGCCCCCACCACGTCGGTCAGGTCGACCTCCTCGAAGGTCAGCTCGAAGCGCCCGGCGTCCAACCGCGCCACGTCGATGGAGTTGTTCACCATGTTGAGCAGCACGGCGGAGTTCTGCTTGATCTCGTCCACCAGCCGCCGCTCCTCCGCACTGCGCTGCTGGGGCATGCGCTCCCACAGATCGGCGAAGGAGATGATCGACGCCAAGGGAGTCCGCAGCTCGTGGCTCATGACGGCGAGGAAGTCCGACTTCTGCTTGCTCTCGCTGCGCAGCTGCTCGTTGGCGCTCTCGAGGGGAACCGACACCAACCGGTGCAGCATCCAAAAGAGGACCGCCACGATGGCGATGGCGAGCAGGCAGAAGAAGGCCACGGAATGCTCCAAGCCCTCCTGGGCCTCCGCTTCGTAGGCGGCGATGGGGATGGTGATGCTGACCGCCCCGGCCACGTCCCCGTAGGCCATGCCCTCGCGCAAGTATCCGGTGCGGTCGATGCTGCCCGCCGGCTCGCCGTGGCAGTCCAGGCAGTTGTGCTCGACCCGGAGAAGGGACACGTAGCGAAACACGGGCTCGCCTTCCACCGTATCCATCCGGTAATGCTCCGTCGCCGTACCGGCCGCGAAGCGCTCGAGGGCGGCCTCCTCGAACGGGTCGGGGACGTCGGTGCCGGATCGAGGGTCGCGGCGGACATAGCGGATGGTGTAGCCCTCGGCGTTTCGGGTGAAGCGCTTGGCTATGCCCTTGCCCGCCACCGAGCAGTACACCCCCTTGAAGTCGTAGGTACCGTCGCTGTTGGTGTTGATGCGGGTCTGGGCATCGTCCACGTAGTCCCATACGGCCTGCATCTCGATGGCCAGCGTGCGGGCCTCCGTGAGCACCTTGCTCTCCACGTTGGCGCTGTTCTCCGCCTGGGTCCAGGACAGGTAGGCCAGCGCCGCCACGGCCACCACCACGGCCATGGCCGCCGCCATGCGCACGTAGACGGACCCCATAGGGCGAACCCGTGCGGGCTTTCGGCCCAACCTCGTTCTCATAGCTTCCCTCCCAGCGGACCTGCGCCCCGTCTTCCGAAAACATGACCTTTCAAGTTATAGCATCCTGGGCCATTGTAGCGGTTCCTCAGCGAAGGGGCGCCCCGCACAGCCGCAGCCGCACGGGGGCGCCCCTCCAGGCAAAACGCGTTGTCAGGCACCTCGGTGCTATGGCGCGGTCCTAGGAAAGCGTGGCGATGATGCCGTCCAGGATCACGTTGGCACGGGACAGGTTGTCGGCCAGCTTGTCGGGGTTGTGAACCGCGCGGCCGTTGCTGTCGGTGTTGCAGATGTAGATGTAGGCATGGGCCTTCGTGTAGTCGTCCTTCGCCTGCTGAAGCGTCGCCTCGTCCACGGTCTTGTCCTCGACGGCGGCCTTGATCAGGTCGTAGGCCTGCTCGCGCTTCTCGGTGGCGGCGGCCACGTCGGCGCGGGCCTGGCGCTGCTTGCCGCGAACCATCTCCACCATCTCGTCGGTCGAATCGATGCCCTGGGACTTATGGCAGCTCATGCACTTCTCCAGGGAGGCCTCTTTGTCAAGCGGGCTGCCGGAGGCGTTGTGGTCGGTGTAGGTCTCGCCGGATTCCGCATCAACGGTCTTGGGCATATGGCAGTCGACGCAGGTGAGGCCCAGTTCCGCATGGTTGCCGCCCTGGGTGTTCTCCAGCTGGGGCTCGTCGAAGCAGCCCTCGATGATGCCGGTGGCCTCGTCGATGTCGATGATGCCGTCCTCGATCTCGGCCTGCAGCAGACCGTCGATGTCGAAGCCGTAGCGATAGGGGTCGCACTTGTCGATGGACGCCTGGTCGGTGATATGGCTGCGATGGTTGAAGGTGTTGTGGCACTGGCCGCAGACGCGCTCGAAGGGATCGAGCTCGTCGAAGGCATCGCGGGAAAGCTGCGTGAACATGGACAGCGTGGCGTCGGGCGAGCTGCCCGGATTGTCGCCATGGCACACGGCGCAATCCCACATCTGGCCGTTCAGGGTGTCCATGACCTCCTGGTCCATGGGCATGGAGTAGGCCGCCGCGCCGTACTTCTCGTAGAGGTCGTCGAACTTGGAGCTGCGGCAGGCGTAGCAGCCGGCCGTGTAGCCGCCGGCGTTGATGTCGTCCAGCCACGTGCTGTTGTCGACCACCCACTGCTTCGTGGTGCTGTCGTAGTGCAGGTCGCGGACGTTGATGCTGTTGTCGCCGCCGAAGACGAGGCTGCCCTCCTCGTCGCGGGCGACCGGCCCCATCTCTAGGGCCAGCGTGCCGTAATGGCCGTGGGGACGGTAGAGCTTGTTGCCCTTGTTCTCGTAGAGCACCAGCCCATCCTCGGCGAAGAACTCCGAAGCGACGTCCTTGTACTTCTCGGTGGCGTAGGAGCTGTACTGCAGCGGGTACATCTCCGCCCAATCCTGCATGGTCTTCTCGCCCGTCGCCGCTGCCGGCGTGGTCGAGGCGTCCGCCTGCGCCGGGGTCTCGGCCTTCGCCTGGGCCGGCGTGCCCGTTGTGGACCCGTCGGTTGCGGCCGTGCCTTCGGAGCAGCCCGCCAAGGCGCCCCCGGCGGCGACCGCCCCTACCAACGCGAACGCAACGACGCTGGTCATAAGCTTCGTCTTCCTCACGTTCTCTCCTCTCCTCGTAAAGCATAGTACGCGTTTTGCGCTTGGATGAAATCATACGAAGTCCACACCTCCTCCGCGATGCAGGCTCCGTTGCGTTTGGATTGCGAAACCGCAATGGTCGCCACCTCCCTCGCCGCCTCGCCCCTTCCGTCATGGAACTGAAAGCGGGCCGCAACGATTCGCTGTGCTGGCGGCTCTACAATAGGGTGCAAGGAGGTGCGCCGTGAAGAGAAACGCGAAGAAGCTGTTGGTGGCCGTGGTGTTCATCGCGGTGCTCGCGGTGGTGCTTGTCCACGGGAAGGGCGCCGATGCGGTGCTGCGCGACATCCGCGAGGGGCAGACGGCGTTTCTGGCCGTGGCCATCGGGCTGCAGGTCTGCAAGTACGCCTGCCAGGGCATGGCCTACCGGTGCGCTTTCGCCTCGGTCGGGTCGAAGATGGGCTTCGGCGAGGGCTTCAAGCTGGTGTTCGAGACGTTCTTCGTCGACACCATCGCCCCGTCCATGAACGTTTCGGGCGAGGCGCTGGTGGTGAGCCAGGCCACCAAGCGCGGGGATTCGACGGGAGCCGCCACCGCCGGAGCGCTGCTCATGCAGGCCGCGGTGAACGCCGGGTTCCTCGTCATCATGGTGGCGGGCTTCGCCGTGCTGGTGGCGACCGTCGGATTGCAGCCGGGCATCGTCGCCCTCGGGCTCGCCGCCGTCGTCACCGTGGGCGGCATGGTGGCCGCCATGGCCGTGGCCGCCGTTCGCCCGAAGCTGGTGCTCAAGATCGCCGCGCCCTTCCTGAAGCTGGCCGACCGCGTGGCGGCACGTTTCCACAAGGGGCCCTTCGACCGCACCGTGGCCCAGGCAGTAGACTCCTACGCCTCGGCTGCGGGGCTGATAGAGAGCCACAAGGCCCAGGCAGTGCAGGCCATCGCCTGGTGCGCCTTGGGCAGCGCCGGCGAGCTGGGATGCTTCGCCAGCGTCTGCCTAGCGTTCAACATCCACGTCCCCGCCGCCTGGGTATGCGGCTACGTGGTGGCCACGCTGGCGGCCATGGTGTCCATCGTGCCCCAGGGCGTGGGCATCGTCGAGGCGGCCAGCATCGTGGTGTTCACGCTCTTCGGCGTGCACCAGGCCACAGGCCTCACCGCCATCGCCGTGTACCGCGCCTTCGTCTTCTGGCTGCCCTTCCTGGCCGGCGCCCTGGTCATGGGCGCATCGAAGCTGCACAGGACGCAATCTGCGACAACGCCGCGGAAATAACCATCGCTGCGGCGTAAAGCGGAAGCCTACCACAGTCCCAGCATATACTGCATCCCCAAGCTGGCAGCGGCGATGCACACCCAGCAGGCAAGCCCCATGAGAATGGGGTTCCCGCCGGATCTCACCAGTTTCACAATATCGGTGTTAAGCCCGATGGCCAGCATCGCCATGCAGATGAAGTATTTCGAGAGCGTCTTTGCGGGAGCGAACAGGCCCGTGTCCACGCCGAACGCTGCGCAAACCGTGGTCAGAAGCGATGCCAGAACGAACAGAACGATGAAGCTGGGAAGCGCCCGCTTCAGCGAGAAACCCGAAAGCAAGCCGGACTTGGCATCCGACGCGCCCGAGACGGCGGGTGCGGATGCGCCGGAGACGCCGGGGGTGCCGAGGGCGCCAGGGACGGGTGCACACCCCGCCGGATTTCCGACGGCAGCCTCCGATGCACGAGCGGCGGCCTTCGGCGAGTCCTGCGGACGCCGAGCGTCCCTGCGCGCTACCAAGATGGACAATACAAGCGTGATGGGGATGATAGCAAGCGTCCGCGTCAGCTTCACGATGGTAGCGTCGTCAAGGGCGTTAGACCCAGGGTGCATGCCGTCCCACGCCGCCGCAGCCGCCGTCACCGAGGACGTGTCGTTCACGGCCGTGCCCGCGAAGAGGGCAAACCCCTCGTTGGTCATGCCGAGCGCCACCCCCAAGGAGGGAAACACCAGGGCCGCCACCACGTTGAACAGAAAGATGACCGATATGGCCTGGGCCACGTCGGCGTCCTTCGCGCGGATGACCGGAGCCGTGGCCGCGATGGCCGACCCGCCGCAGATGGAGGACCCCACGCCGATGAGCGTAGCGGTGTCGGCGTCGGTGCGCAGCAGCTTGTGCATAAGGTAGGCCGCGAGAAGCGCCGTGGCGATGGTGGAGCAGATGATGGGAAGGGAGGTGGCCCCCACCTGGGCAATCTGGGTCAGGTTCAGCCCGAAGCCCAGCAGGACGACGGCCCACTGCAACACTTTCTTCGCCGTGAAGGCGATGCCTATCTGCACGACCCCGCGCCTGCCCTGGCCCCAAGCTAGGGCCACGGCCATGCCCAGCAAGATGGAAAACACCGGGCCGCCGATAACGGGAAAGACCTGCCCCAAAAACCAGCATGGCGCTACCAGCACCGCACACAGAACGATGCCCGCAAGCTTGCCCTGCCGTTCGCTCAGCTTCTCCAGAACATCCATGTTGCGCCCCGCCTATCGAAATTCACTCGAACCCGCCAAGCCCGCAACCCCGGCGACGCAACGCGTGAAACCGTCGCCCGACGCAGGCACCGGCAAATTCTAGCGCAACAAAAGGCGGTCCATCTCAGGAATCGTCCACAGGACGCAAAGCCCCTTGCGCGGCACGCCCCGCCGCTCAATCCGCCTTCGCCTTGCGGGACTGCGCCACGCGCCCTCCCACAAGCTTGGGTAAGAACAGCAGGATAGCGACGCAGGTGAGAGGGCCCAGCAGGAACGCCGCGAAGTAGAACTCCCAGAAGCCATAGCCCTTCCAGCGCCCGGCATAGGCGATGGGTATGGCAATGAGAGCCTTTACCGCGACCAGAGGCAGAATCATCATGAAGAACGAGAGCCATCCCAGAGACGAGGGAAACAAAACCGTCAGGGGAATCGTCATGTCGACAACCTTTCTAGTAATCATGGCAACCCGAACGGACGCCCGGCCAGCCTCCGACCGGATACCGGGAAGTCGGTTATCTCAGCCAGAACCGAAGCGAATGCTCCGTCTGCACGTTCCCTAATCCGTCTATATTCCCAGCGCTCCAACCGTTGCCGAGCGTGAACATGCCCCAGTCGACGAACGAGCAATCCTCCACAAGCGCCCCTTCAGGAAACGATCGGGTTTGAAAAAGCTGAAGGCAAGGGCCTTCACAGTAGTATTTGACGAACGAATACGGAGCGAAATACGAGGGCCGCCCGAACCCCACAAGCCCCGTCAGCATGGATCCTTCTATCCTGGACCCGTGTATATACCACGTCACGTTCTCGTCGCACATGTAGTATTCGTGCCCGTCGTAGGCCAGGCGTCCCTTGTGCATGGCGCCGTCGGGATCGAAGTAGAACCAGTATGCACCGAGCTTCGCCCAGCCCACGACCATTGACCCTTCCGGGCCCGGCGTCGGCTCGTCGTCGGCGGTGCGCAGGTAGTACCGGTACTCCCCGTCCTTCACCCACCCTGTCTGCCGCGTACCGTCGGAAGCCTCGCAATACCATTCGTCCCCCACCTGCTTCCATGTCCCCGCGCGGGCGATGACATCCGCCTCCGAAGCGCCGGGGACGTCTGCGGAATCGACAGGTGGAGAGTAGAAGAGCTCCTCTTCGGTCAGTCCGACACGCGAAGACCCAATCGCCGTAAACCCCATGCGACTAACCGCGAAGCCCGCAACGAGAACGAGCACCGCCAGAGCGACCGCCAGAACGGCCCGTCGCCGATACGCCTTCGCGCTCCGAAAGACCTCCAAACGAGACCCGCCCATACACACCCCTTTCACGAGACCAGAGAACAGCACACCTTTCGGGCAGCCGACCTAACCCTCTTCAACGCACGCGACGGAATAGCCTACGGCATCGCGCACCTCCGGCACGACGGCCAGCACCGCCGCGCACGCAATCGGGTCAAGGAAGAACGCAGCCAGAAAGAAGGTTGAGAACCTATACCCTTTATGCCGAGCCCAATAGCCCAACCCCACGGCGACGAGCGCCTTTGCGACGAGAAACCACAAGCGCGCCTCCGCCGAATCGAAGGAACGCCATGCGTACAGCGCGCTCATAGCGCCTCCCTCCCAGCTTTGAGGGCAGCCTTCCGAGGTTGACGGCTGCGCAGCTTCGGCATAAGCAGATAGAGCGCCAGGCACGTGATCGGGTCGACAAGGAACGCGACGAGAAAGAACCGCCCGTACTTGTACCCCTTCGACTCGAAGAGCGAAGCGGTAAACAGGGCGAGCAGAAACCGAGCCACGATGATGAGCAACACGAACCAAACGGTCATGCCAAACCCCTTCCTTTGCCCGAGCTTCGCATCTAACGCTCTCCGCAAACCCCGATCGACCGCCCGGACTAACGCAAGGATCGACTTGCCTCCGCCCGATCGGCACGCTTCATCGGGATTTCTGGCCGCCCCTTTTCGGATTCCCCAAGCTTCTCTGCGCACCCGCTCTACCACGAGGAAGCGCAACCAGCACGGCTGCGACCGCTGCGGGCATAAGCACCATAGCCACCAGGAAGAACCCCCACCAGCTGTAGCCCTTGCGCTGAGCGAAGTAGGCAACGGGCGCGGCGACAATAGCGCGAACAAGGGTGTCACGCACCGCAAACCCCGCGAACCACTGCCACGCCTCCGCAGAATCGAGCATCGGCGCAAAGGGCACCTCCGTGCTGAACAAGGCCCCAAGCAACGCCAAGAGACCAGATACAACCACTTGGGTTACAGAATCCACGACCTTCTCCTTCCTCTCTGGATGTCCATCGAAACATCCTCGACATCGCAATGCCCTACCGACCCGAAAGACGACAGAAAAGACGGCCCCTACAAATTCGAAGAGCGAAACGGCATGCAGAGCGAGCAGAAGTCTTGCCACCGCAAGAGGCGCAAGTATCAAAAGCGCCGCGCAAACGCTCGCCTCCTCCCGAATCGACTCCCGCCCATTGGCCAGCACCGCGCCTAGGCGACCTTCTCGCTCATCCCTCCCAAGGCTCCCGCGGCTTCGCCGCGCGCCCATTCTCGAGCTTGGGCAGGAACAGCAGGATGGCGATGCAGGTGAGGGGGCCCAGCACCAATTTCTACGGTTTTACGCGACCGGACGCGTTCGTATAGCCGGACCTCTTCCCACCCTTATAGTCTATGTTGTTAAAAATCCCGTTTTTAACAAGCGATCCCTCGGGACCAATCGGCCCGGTGAATGCACTTCGGTCCGAATTCCTGACATAGTAGTACTCGAATCCCATGTAATCGTGAAAACCCGTCAGCATTACCCCATAACCGCTGGTTCCAAAAGGCGCATTAACATACTCGTCAGCAAGATAGTAGTCGTAACCATCGTAATTGAGCTTTCCCGCATACATAGAGCCGTTCGCATTAAAGTAGAACCACTCGTCATCTACCTTCTCCCAACCAATAGCCATGCTGCCGTCGGGGCCGTTGATGGGCGGCTTGGAGACGTCGCGCAGGTAGTAGTATGTCGTCCCCTCTTTATGCCAACCGTGCAGCATCGAGCCGACGGATTGGAAATAGTACCAGTAGCCGTCGAGGCTCACCCATGAGTTCTCGACCATCGCCCCCGTGGGACCCGAGACGGGGACCCCGCTGGCGGTGCGCAAGTAGTACCAGTTGCCGTCGCGGCTGAGCCAGCCGGTCTGCATGATGCCGTTGCTGACGGCGAAATGGTACCACCAGCCGTCAACCTTGTACCAACCCGTCGCCCACTTACCGTCCACGAAGTAGTACCAGTCGCCGGTGTTGCTCTGGTACCAGCCGCTGTAGACCCGTGCTATAGCGAAAAGCACCTCCTCGGCGTCCGCAGCCTCCGAGGCTGCCATGATGCCATCATCTGCCGTCACCACGTCCGCTATGCGCAGGACGCCCTCGTCGTCGACCTCGCCAACCAGGGTGAGGCTGTCGCTCACCGGTATCTCCATCGTCCGGACCGCATCGGCAAACGCAAGCCCTGGGGCAAATGCCAGCAGCAGTCCCAACGCGCCAGCGGCAACCACGAACGGCGCGCGGTCGGTAAACCATCTCCTTAACGTGTTCATATGAACCCTTCCTTCCTTTCTTCGCCGTTGCTCCGGTTTCCTCCCAACGCCACATGCTTCGAATCCTCCGTCGCGGCGTCTCGCGTACGCTGACAAAACCGATAAGCAGACTATCGCCTAACCAACTCGTACAATCCATACCCCCCGCAGAATGTTTCCCGCGCAAAACCGGGAATCACCCCGCTGGGGTGAGCAGCACGCCCCAGGTCGACCATGCGAAGCACCCTTGGCCGACAAGGTTTAGGACCAATCGGCGAATGCGAACCGAAAGGATTATACTTGCGATACGTACAACCATGCCGCAGAAGGAAGACATCCCCCTTGAGCTCGCCCCAACCCGCAACCTCACCCTTCGACGAGTCGTCCGACAACGCCCCCTCGCGCACCGTCGCAGGCCTGGGGCTCACATGCTTCGTCACCTGGACCACCATGCTGCTGTGCTTCGACGGCTCGCTGCGCGACGACGTGGCTGACGGAGGGCGCATCGTCCATGACCCGTTCTTTTGCGCCGTGCTGGCCCCAGCCGTCCTCGTGCTGCTGGCCGCAAGCTGGGCAAGCGCCCTCGGACGGTCGGGCGGTGCGAGCCGCAAGGGTGCCATGGAGTCGCTTGCGACGGGACCGGCGTTCGGCATTTTCGTAGTGCTGGCCATGCTGGGCTCGGCGCTACCCTCCGTCCTCAGCCACGCCCTCATGCGAAACACCGTGGCACCGCTGCCGTTCGCCACGGCCATGGGCGTCATCGCAGGGCCGGGACTTGCCCTGCTCACCCTGCGCTGGGGTCGCGTGCTGGCCTCGCTTTCCCTGCACGACGCCGTGCGCGTCCTGTGCTTCGCCTTGTGCGGACAATGGCTCGCGCTCTTCGTGATAAGCGCGCTGGGCTTCCCGGCCGAACCGCTGGCCGCCCTGGTGCTCCCGTTGGTTTCGTGGCAATGTCTCGCAAGGCTGTCCAAACGCCCCGCCCCCGCCTTCGAAGACGTCTCCGGGGGGACCGGGCCTTACGGCAAGCACGCCGTGCCGCCTCTCGCGCGCATAGCCGCAGCAATGCTGTGCTTCAGCTTTGCCGTGCAGTTGATCAGCGCATCCTCGATCGCCTTGAACGGCGCCCAGTTGCACTCCGACGACCCGTCCACCCTGTTCCTGGGGATATTCCTTGAAACCGGCGCGGTCGTCGCTGGTATGCTGTACGCCATGCAGCGCCTCGGCTCCTACCACCTCGAGCTGTTCTACCGCGCAGCGTTCTTCTTCGCCGTCATGGCCTGCTTCGCATTCGCCTTGGTTCCAAACATCTCGGCCGAGCTGGCCTACATGGGCATCTACGTGTCCTACGCGCTTCTGCTGCTGACGGTGTGGATACTGTCGTACAACGCGGCGCTGCTGAAGGGGAAGCGGCCCGACTGCGCGTTCGGGCTGGTCTTCGGTGCCGAGCTGCTGGGGTTTCTGGCAGGGTTCACGCTGTCGTCTGCGCTGGGGGTCGAGGCGTTCGCAGGCGAGGGTACGGCCGCCTCGCCGAAGCTGGTGCTGCTGGTCGCCTGCGCCATCGTGAGCGCCTACTGCTTCATACTGCCCGAGAAGAACCTGCTGGAGTTCTCGCCCCGCGTGCTGCAGCTGTCGCGCGCGGGGATGGATGAGCGTTGCGCCGTCATCGCGCGAGAAGCAGGGCTTACGGAACGCGAGGCCGAGGTGCTTTTGCTGCTGGCTCGCGGCCGCGATGCACTGTTCGTCGAGCAAGAGCTTCTGATCAGCCGAAACACCGTGAAGACCCATCGCAAGAACATCTACCGCAAGCTGGGTATCCACACCCAGCAAGAGCTGCTGTCGCTCATCGAGGAGCCGCAGTAACAGAGGGTTTGCGCAAGCCAACCAAAACACTCCGCAAGTTCCGCACTCCCCGACGCGCCCCGAAGGCCAAACAGAATATTCGCGGATTCCGCATCAGATTGCGCGTTTGGCAAATGCTTTTCGCTCGCCCTTGGCGTAAACAGAAGGCTTCAGCAAAAACGGAAAACGAATCGCAGAAAACCACCTGGTCACAAGCATGCACCCGCATAGAGAGAGCGTATCGGAGAGAACAAGGCCTGCGACTGCCATGCGGTGATTTGCCAAGCGCCTATTCTCATGCAGAAAATAGCGGAATTCTGTTTGCTGGACGCTTCGACAAGAAACGTCCAATTGCACCCGCGACGTCTCAGCAACTATCCGGCCCGATAGTCTTGGAAGCCGTCGAACTGGCCTTATTGGCAACAATATCACGGTCGTAAGCATTAGGTCAATGCACGCTACCCGCATAGCCTGTCGCACGAACCAATGAAAAAGCCTGCCGGAGGAGGGAACCGGCAGGCTGCGGATATGCTGTCTCGCTCTCGTGCGGAACGGGGCGCCTCTGGCCCCAGAAAAGGCGCCCTACGCCGGCGCACCGCCGCCAGGGCCCTCAGCACCGCCTTCGCCGCCAGGACCACCGGCAGCTCCGCCCTCGCCGCCGGGACCACCGGCAGCTCCGCCCTCGCCGCCCGGGGCGCCGCCGCCCATGGGCGGGCCGGCCATGCCCTTGTCGGACTGCTTGATGTCGGCGTTGCCGGCACCCAGGGTCACGTACTGGTCAATGTCCTCGGTGGCCAGGAACTCGCCTAGCGTGTAGCCCAGGCACAGGCACATGCCGATGGACACGCCGTTCATGATGCCGTTGTAGCCCATGGTGAAGCGGCCGCCGGAGGTGTTGCCGCAGGCGAACAGGCCCTTGATCGGCTCGAAGCCCTGACCCTGCACCTGCTGCTCGCCGGTCACCAGAAGCCCCGACGTAGCCACCAGCGACCCGCCGCCCACGCGCTTCTGGCACACGTAGCCGTAGTAGGGGCCGCCCGTGATGGGCCACATGGTCTCCGGGTCACGCCCGAACTCCAGGTCCTCGCCGGCATCGTGGGCCTCGTTCCACTTCTTCACGGCCGCCACAGCGTTGGCCTTCACGCCGGCCTCCATGCCCATGTAGTCGCACAGCTCCTCCACGGTGTCGGCGCAGTACATGAACTTACCGGAGGTGTCGTCGCCCTCGGCACCGGTGCCCTGGACGTTTTCGAAGTAGGTGGCCACCTTCACAGCGGTCTCGCTATCCCACTCCTTGGGGGCCAGATGCCCCGCCAGCTGGTTGAAGAACACCTCTTCCCAGTCGGACCCCCAGATGAGATAGGCGCGGTCGCCGGGCTGGCGGGCGCCGGCGCAACCGGAGAGCAGCGGCCCGCCGAAGGCCTCGTTGCAGTAGCGCTTGCCGTACTTGTTCAGCCACAGGCTTTCCACGCCCTCCATGGGAGACAGCGGGATGAAGGCGTGGCTGCCCATGTCGCCGCCGGTGCCCAGCTCCACCTTGGCGCCGATGCGCATGGCCATGGCGATGCCGCTGCCGTCGCGACCGGACATGGCCGAGCAGTCGCGGTACTCGCCCAGCTCGTAGTTCTCGCGGCAGATGGCGTTGTACATGGCCGAGTTCGACCCGATGTCGCCGCAGGACAGCACCACCGCACGCCCGTTGTACTGCACGTAGCTATCCTCGCCGGTCTTCTTGGCGATGACGCCGGTAACCTCGGTGCCGTCCTCGTTGTGCACCAGACGAACCGCCTGCTGGCCGAAGTTGAACACCGCACCTGCGGCCTTGGCCTTCTCCTGGCTGCGCTTCACGGCGTCGGTCATACCCACCGATCCGCCGAACTGGCAGGTGCCCACGTAGGAGGTGAAGGGGCCCTTCTTGTAGTTGTAGCCGTCAACCACAGGCCAGTTGAGCGGGATGAGCTCGTCCTTCTCGGCCTCAGTGTAGCCGTCGATGAACCAGTCGAGCGCCTCGCCGGAGCGGTTGGCGAACTGGGAGAGCAGCGTGGGCTGCACGCGGCCGGCGCCGTACATCTGGTACTCGTTCATGAAGTCGACGACGGAGTACTCGGGGATGCCCACGCGCTTGAGCTGCCACTCGGAGTTCAGGTGCCCGATGTCGTTACCCAGAGCGCTGAAGGTGTCCTCGGGCTGCACCTCCACCACGATGACCTTGGCGCCCAGCTCGGCGGCGCGGCGAGCGCAGGCGGTACCCGCATGGCCCGCGCCGCAGACGATGATGTCGGCCTCCTGGGTCTCGGAGATCTGGTCGGCGGCTATCTCGGGCTCCTCGCCCAGCCAGCCGGCGCCCAGCACCTGGCCCATGGTCTTGCCCTCGTTGCCCGTGGCCGCCGCGGCGGTTCCGGAAGCGGTCGAGGCGTTAGCGGCAGTCGGGGCCGCCGCATTCGCGGAAGGTGCGTCGCCTGCAGACGACGCCGGGGCGGCAGGGCTGCAGCCCGCCAGCGCCCCCAAGCCGGCCGCGCCCGCCAAGGCGCCCATGCCGGCCAAAAAGCCGCGGCGGCTCAAATCGATGCGCCCGCGTCCCGCGGAGAACGCCGCACGGGCGGCGTCGCGATGCTCGTTGCTCGAAGATGCCATAGCACCCTCTCCTCTCTCTCGCGCGGCGCTCCTAACGCCGCTCCCTCGCCCCCGGCACCCTGCAGCCCCGGAAGCCCGCGTCCCCTTTCCGCGTCGTCTGCGCAACGGTGCAAGCGATGCGGAGCGGACAAGCGAACTATGCCCCGGAACCGGGAGCGCGAGCCATACCCTCGATTTGATGATTTGGCCCGAAAAGCCCTCACCTTCTGATGGTGAAATCGACGAAACCCCACATGGGAAAGCCGGCGTTCAGACCACCTGGCAGCCCGAAAGACCTATAATCGAGGCGGGAAGCAAGCGGGCCGCCGCACGACCCCCGGCTAGGGGCCGACCGCGAACGCCCCGCCAGCCGCAACGCAGGAGGAGAGATGACGCATCAGGACTCGCCCTCGCCGTCAGCCGGGCAGACGACGCCGACCATCCTCGTCGCCGAAGAGAGCGGCCACGGCACCTCGCGCCGGGCCGGCGTTCCCTGGGCCGTGCTCGTAGGCTTTTCCTGCTTCGCGTCCTGGACGAACATGCTGCTATGCTTCGAAGGCCCCCTGCGAGACCAGATAGTCTACGGGGGCGGCGTGGTCCACGACCCGTTCTTCTTCGCGTCGCTGCTCGTTGCTACGGTCTTGCTGCTGGGCGCAGCTCGACGCGCGCGGCGGCGCCCGGGAGCTGCTTCGCCAGGCGGCAAGAAACGCGGATTCGCCGCGTCCGGAGCGCCGCTCGCCCTCTGCGTCGCCCTAGGAGCCGTCGCTGCCGCCGCCGGCGTGCTCCTGGCGGCTTTGGCCGACCAGGACACCGCAGCCCTGCGGCTGACGGCATCGGCCCTGGGCGTTGCCGCAGGCATCGGCTTCGCCGCCTTCACGCTTTGCTGGGGTCGCGTCATAGCCTCCCTTGCGTTGCGGCCGGCCCTGCTTTCCATGGGGATCGCCCTCTGCGTCCAGTGGCCGCTGCTAAGCGCCGCCATTGCCGGCGGCCTTCCCGCGAAGGTCGCCGCTGCCGCGGTGCTGCCGCTGGTTTCCTGGGGCTGCCTTGCCAAGCTGGCGCCTCGCGCATCCGACGCCGCAGCGCAGCCGGCGAAGGCGAAAGGACAGGTCCTGCCCCTCGACGGCTCCCTCTGCCGCATAGCCGGATCGCTCTTCTGCTTCTCGGCGGTCATCCAGTTCGTGTGGACCTGCCACATCGGCTTCGGGGAAAGCCCTCTCGACGAAGGGTTCTTCTGGATGCTGTTTCTTGCGGTGTTCGCCGTGGTGCTAGCGGTAGCGGCCGTTTCCCTTGCCCTCATGCAGCGCCGGAAGAGCTACAGGACCGAGTTCTTCTACCGGGCGTCCTTCCTCTTCGCCGTCGTGGCCTGCGCCGGCCTGGACGTCCTTCCCGCCGCTCCCCTGCTGCCCTACGTCGGCATCTACGCCGCCTACGCGCTCATCATGCTCACCATGTGGACGCTTGCCTGGAGCGTGGTCTTCCTCAAGGGAATCGATCCGGACCGGGCCTTCGGAGGGGTCTTCGGCGTGCAGTTCGCTGCTTTCATCGCCGGGTTCAGCGCAGCGAAGGTACTGGAATGGGCCATGAGCGCGGTCGGGGGGATACCGCTGCTGCCCTGGATCTCGGTCGCTTCGGTAGCCATTCTGGCCTGCGCATTCTGCTTCATCCTGCCGGAGCGCGACCTGCTGGAGCTCTCTCCGCGGCTCACGCGCCTGAACCGCGCGGGGCTCGACGAGCGCTGCGAGGCCCTGGCCGCCCAACACGGCCTGACCGCCCGCGAGACCGAGGTGTTCTCCTACCTTGCCCGCGGCAGAGACGTCGGCTTCATAGAACAGGAGCTGTTCATCAGCCGAAACACCGTGAACACCCACCGCAAGAACCTCTATCGCAAACTGGGCATCCACACCCAGCAGGAGCTGCTCTCCCTCATAGAGGAACCGGAAGGGATCGACTAGTTCCAGAAGCTTCTGCTGCCGCGGCGGCATCCGCCTCCTTGCTCCGTCCACCCGGTTTTCGGGCCGAAGAAAAGCCCCGCCGATCACGATCGACGGGGCCAGCAGCTGCAGCTTGTCAGCAAATCGCTAGAGCGTCTTCTTGTAGTCGTTCCACCAGACGAGCACCTGGTTGCGCATCTCGTCGGGGGTGCCGTCGTTGTTGAACACCACGTCGGCGGCCTCGATGCGGTCGGCGTCGGTGATCTGCTGGGCGATGCGGCGACGCACGTCGCCCTCTTCCCAACCGGAAGCCACAGCCCGCTGGATGCGCAGGTCGATGGGTGCGAGCACCGCGATGACCACATCGGCATCGTAGGCCAGCGAGGTTTGGCGGTTCTTGAACACCGAGTACTCCACCACCACGGCCTTGTGCCCCTGGCGCTCGAGCTCGTCCACCTGGTCGGTGAACGCCCCTTCGATACGGGGCAGCGTTATGCGGTTGAGCTTGCGGGTCTCGGCCGGGCTCGCGAAAGCCTTCGCCGCCAGAGCCGGGCGGCTGATCTGGCCGTCATCGCCCAAAATGTCGGCTCCGAAGGTTTCCACCAGCTCGTCTTTCACCGTATCCCAGCGCAGCACATCGTGGCCCACCTTGTCCAGGTCGATGGCGGGAACGCCGTCTTCCGTAAGCACCTTGCGAGCCGTGGATTTGCCAGCGCCCATGCCGCCGATGACGAAGAGCTTCTTCATGCTTGCACCACTTTCCCTATCACAGCCGCCCCGATGACGGTGTCTCCTACATAGAATACCGCATATTGGCCGGGAGCCGTAGTCGGCTGCGGCTCGTTGAGACGAACGGTCGCGCTGCCTCCGGTCGCAGGCTCCACGACGCAGGGCACGGCACGGCTGCGGTAGCGCAGCTTCACCATGGCCCGTATGGGCTCGGAAAGCCCTTCCACCGCCTGCCAGCTCACCGGGCCCGTGCGCACCTGGCCGATGAGCGCCTGGTCGGCCGTGCCCACCACCAGGCGGTTCGCCTCCGCCTCCTTGGCCACCACGTAAAGGGGCTCGCGATACGCCACGCCCAGCCCCTTGCGCTGGCCCACCGTGTAGCCGTGCAGGCCGTCGTGGCTTCCCACAGGCGTGCCGTCCGCAAGCACGATGGGGCCGGGACGGTCGGCCACTCCCCGCTGCGCGAGGAACGCCCGGTAGTCGCACGCATCGCCCAGGAAGCAGATGTCTTGGCTCTCCTCCTTCTGAGCCACGGGAAGTCCCGCCTGCGCAGCCGCCTGCCGCACCGCCGGCTTGGTCATGCCCCCCAAGGGCAGGATAAGGCGCGCCAGCTGCGCCTGGGCCAGCATGGAAAGCATGTAGCTTTGGTCCTTGGAGCCGTCCAAGGCCGTGCGCACGGCGTAGCGAAAGCCCGCCGACGCATCCGGCCGCCCCTCGCCGTCACCCGCGGCCGGACCGCCCGACGCCAGGGGCACCTGCGCGATGCGGGCGTAGTGGCCCGTGGCCACGAACTCGCATCCCAGCTCGTCAGCGGCTTCGCACAGGCTCGGAATCTTGCAGAGAGCGTTGCAGCCCACGCACGGGCTGGGGGTGAGGCCTGCAGCGTAGCCCTCCACGAACGGCTGCACCACCACGCGCTCGAACTGCTTGGTGGCGTCGAAGACCGCGTGCGCTATGCCCAGCCGCTCGCACACTGCCTGCGCGTCCCGCTCGGCCGCGGCGGTCTTGCCGTCGTCGCAGAAGCGGCACGTGACCCCCACCACCCGATAGCCCTGCTGCAGCAGCGCCAGGGCGGCCACGGAGCTGTCCACACCCCCGCTCATGCCCACGGCCACCGTCTTGCCGTCGCCTGCCATGCCCACCGGATTTCCTTTCCGCAGCCCGTAGCCGCTGTTCCCTCGCTGTGGCTAGTATAGCCCACCGCTGATGCTATACTCTGCACTGTTTGCTTTTGCATGCAGCCCGCAACCGGGCCCCATGCAAAAACAAACGCCCCTCGGTACACAGCTACAAGGAGCAAGGCGCCCCCATGCCAGCACAACCCTACAGGGACACGGCGTCCCGAAACCCCCGTCGCGGAATCGAAGGCGAAGCCCTTCGGGGCTCTGCATCCTCCCGCACGACGCGGCCCGCCTCCGCCCGGCCCGCCGGCGACCCGCGCGCGGCCGCCGGCAGCCCGGCATCAGCCCCCCGCACAGCCCGCCGTGACACGGTGCGAGCCGCCCAGCGCCCCTCCCCCGCAGCCGGCGCCGGACAGCGCGACGGTCAGCCGGCGCGCAGTCGCGGGGTGCAGCAACCGTCGGCCCGAAGCGAAAGCGCCAACCGGCGAAGCGCCCAACGCGGCGACAGCGCCCGAAACGACGAACGCGAACGCTACAGCGCTCGCGGCTCCCGGAGAGGCCGGGACGCCGCCCCTGCGAAGTCGAAGGCCCGCTACATCCCGGCCCTCGACGGCCTGCGCGCCCTGGCGGTGCTGGCCGTCATCGTCTATCACATGGGCGTCCCCTGGGCATCCGGCGGCCTTCTGGGCGTCACGGTGTTCTTCGTGCTGTCGGGCTACCTCATTACCAGCCTCCTGCTCATCGAGCTGGACGACACCGGCCGCATCAACCTGCCCCAGTTCTGGCTGCGCCGCATCCGGCGCCTGTTCCCCGCCATCGTCTTCGTCGTCTTCGGCACCGCGGCGCTGTGCACCGTCTTCGACCACAGCCTGCTCACCAAGCTGCGCGAGGACATGTGGGCGGCACTGTGCTGGGTGACCAACTGGTGGTACATCTTCCACGACGTCTCCTACTTCGACGCCCTGGGCGCACCGAGCCCGCTCACCCACTTCTGGTCGCTCGCTATCGAGGAGCAGTTCTACTTGTTCTGGCCGCTTGTCCTGTTCATCGCCCACAAGCTGGGGATCAAGCGCTCGATCATGGCCAACGCCACGCTGGTGGTGGCCCTGGCCTCGGCGGTGGAGATGGCCGTGCTCTACGACCCGCTGGCCGACCCCTCCCGCGTCTACTACGGCACCGACACCCGAGCGTTCTCGCTGCTCATAGGCGCATGGCTCGCCTACGTGTGGCCGAGTCACCTGCTGGGTGCGAAGAAGAGCGTGCAGCTGCCCGTGCCCGTGCGGCGCGCCCTGGACGGCGTGGGGCTGGCGGCGCTCGCGGCGCTGGTGGCCATGATCGCGCTGGCCGACGGCTTCTCCCCCTTCCTTTACCGGGGAGGCCTGCTGCTGGCATCGGTGCTCACCGCCGTGGTCATCGCCGTCATGGTGCACCCCGCAAGCCTGGTCGGGCGCATCGCGGGGGCGGCACCGCTGGTGTGGGTGGGCAAGCGCTCCTACGGCATCTACCTGTGGCACTACCCGCTGCTGCTGATCATGAACCCCGGCAACTCCGTGGCCCAGGCGCCCTGGTGGATGCTCCTTCTGCAGATGGCGGTCATCTTCGCAGTGGCGGCGTTCTCGTACCGCTTCATCGAGGAGCCCTTCCGCCACGGGGCCTTGGGCAAGGTGATCGCCGAAGTCAGGTCCGGCACCTTCGATGTCCACGACTGGCTCTACTTCAACGGCATCATCGGGGGCGCCTGCTCGGTGGTGGCGCTCGTGGCCGTGGTGGGCCTTGCCGTGGTGCCCAACACCTCCGCCCTCGAGGGCGCCGACCTGCTGAAGGACGCTTCTCCGAAGACCGCCGGCGTGCCCCTGATCACCGGCGACGAAGAGGAAACGCCCGTGCTCGACGTGCTCATGATCGGCGACTCAGTTTCGGTGCGCGCCATCCCCGCCTTCCAGGAGGCCTTCCCCTTCGGCGCCATCGACGCGGCCGTCAACCGCCAGCTCTTCGTCGGCGAGGACGTGTACGACTACTACGCGCACCAGAACATCGTCGGCGACGTGGTAGTGTTCGCGCTGGGAACGAACGGCCTGGTCACCGATGACCAGCTTGACGAGCTGATTGAAATGGTGGGCACCGACAAGCACATCTTCTTCGTCAACACGCGCTCCACCCAAAGCTGGATGGGCGAGACCAACGAGGCCCTGCGCCGGGCCGCCGAGCGCTACGACAACGTGAGCGTCATCGACTGGTACAGCTACAGCGCCGACAAGGGAGATCTGTTCGACGGCGACGGCACGCACCTGACCGAGGACGGCGCCCGCGCCTACATCGCCCTGGTCCGCGACGCCATCGCCGAGTACCTGCCCCAGCACGACGAGGGCGACGAGGCAGCCGAAGTGCTCACCCCCTGGGAGTTCGCCCAGAAAGGCGCCTCGAAGACCTTGGACAAGTTCCTGCGCAACACCCAGAACGCCGTGGCGCGCAGCATCGACGCGCCGCTTGCGCCCTTCACCGACGAGGAGCGCAAGGCCCGCGAGGAAGCGGAGGCAGCGAAGGCCGACGCAGGCGACGAGTCTAACAACGCCGACAGCGACGCCGACCAGGATGCCGAAGGGGCTGACAGTTCCGACGCCGAAGGCGAAGCTGCCGCCTAGCCCCCGTAGACCACCAGACCCAACGGCGCGCCCTACCCGCAGGAAAGAGCTGCGCACGAGCGCAGGAAGGGGGGCGACCGTCAATCGTCGCCCCCCTTCCGTCGAACGCCCTGCGTCGTCAATCACGCAGCCTTACGCCGGGTCGACCCAGCCTTCCGGCAGCGTCGCATTGTGGCACTTGTTGCAGTACAGCTCCGACTCGCGATGCACGCTGTGGCAGTCACCGCACTGAACGTCCTTGCCCACATGGCTTGCGTGGGGATTGAAATCCGTGCCGCCCCAATCCTCGGTCGCCGCCGCGATGTCGGCCCGCACATGGCAAGCCTCGTTCAGGCACAGCTCCTCGGTTCCCAAATCATGCTTCGCAAGGTCGGAATAGAAATCCCCCGTCGCCCATGCCACAGCTTCGGACACCTGTTCGGACAGGGTGGGCTCGTGGCAGTCGAGGCATTCGTACCCCTCTTGCGCATGGGCGCTCACCAGCAGATTCGGGTCGTTTGAATAATAGCCCTCGACATAGGGATCCATGGGATCGTGGCAGATGGCGTTGCAGAAACCAGGCTGCTCGTGCCAGACCAGAAAGCCGGCGCCCGCCGCAACCAACACCACGACAACCACTCCCACAACGATGGGCCACTTGCGGGTGCGCTTCTTGGCCGAAGGCTTCTTCTCCTGCGAAGAGTCGCTCATAGGTACGTCTCCTTCCGTCCGTTACGCCGTCTCGGGGAAATCGGGCATGACGAACGCGGGGAGCTTGCCCATGATCTGCTCTGCCGCCATGAAAGCAGTGGTAGCGGCGAAGCATACGCCGCCGTTGGGGCCAAGGCAACGACCATAGCTCTCGTCAGGCCCGCAGTTACCGCCAACGGTGCAGCCCGCTGCGTACAGGTTCGGCATAAGTGCTCCGTCGCTGGCGTACACCTGCATGTTCTCATTGGTGAGCAGGCCCACGTGAGTGGAGAACATGATGCTGCCCACGGCTACGCCATAGAAAGGCGCCTTCTCCACCGGGGTAAGCCATGCGCCGGGTATGCCGTCGAACTCCTCGGGCTTCGATGCCACGGTGGCATTCCACGTCGAAACCGCCTCCTCCACCGTCTCGGCGACAACCCCGAGCTTCGACGCGAGCTCCGCCAACGTGTCGGCCTTCACAATGCGACCCTCGTCGATGCCGCGCTGGGCCCCCAGCTTCCAATCATGCTCGATGAGCGCCTCGGGGATACGATCGATGTCGGGCATCGTCGGAACGATGAGATGACGGCAGCACTCTTGGTCGAAGGTCTCGGCGTACTGCTCGTAATTGCTGTCGAAGAAGCAGTACTTCTGGCCGCCCGGAAGCGACTGGTAAAGCTGAGCCTGGGCGCCGTACTGGGCGACGGAGGTGTAATAGGGCACGAAATTGCCGCGCAGGTCGATGCTGCACCAAGCCTGGCGGGCCAGCTGCACATCGCCGTTGTACAGGTAGTAATCCCACGGAACGCCATCCAAGCCGCCGTCGAAGGCCTGGTAGGAGTCGAAACCGCCCTGCTGCGCCCCAGCGCCGAAGCCCATGCGGATAACCTCGCCGGAATCCTGGGTACCCGCAGAGGAGCACTTGACGCGCTCGTAAGCGGACGGGATGTACTTGGCCAGCATCTCGCGATTGGAGCACATGCCGCCCGCGGCCAGGATGACGCCCTTGGTTGCCTTCAGGTACTTCGTCTCGTTGCTCTCGTCGAGAACCTGGACACCGGTGACGGTGTCGCCCTCCTTCACCAGGGCCGTCACCTTGGTGTTTAGCTTCATAGTACCACCGAACTTGCCCAGCTGCTCCTCAAGGAACGTGTAGGCGTAAATGTTGGTACGAGCTGCCAAGCCGTCGAGCTCCTTGCCCGCCGGCGACACGCCGGTCATGCCGCCCTGGGGACCGCCGGTAGTGGTGGGCTCAAGCTCCAATCCCAGGTCGGAGACCCAGTCCATGGTACGAGTGGCGTTCATGCCCACGTTCACGATGGTCTTCTCGTTGCCGGCGCCGGGCACCTGCTTGCCCAAAGCACCCTGGATCATCAGCATCGAGATATCAGGCAATCCGGCAGCCAACTGCACCTTCGTGCCGGAGCAGGCGAAGATGGAACTCTCCTTGCTGGCGCCACCTACGGAAGCGGACTTCTCGACGCAGCAGACCTTCGCGCCCAGCTCGGCGGCACGGACAGCACCGAACAAGCCGCCACCCGAACCGACAACGACGACCTCGTACTCCTCATCCCAGCTAGCCGGAGCCGAAACGGGCTCGATGTCGGCAGCGTCGCCCTCCGTCACGCTGTCGGAGCCGTTTGCGGCCGACGCTCCCCCGTCGTCGGACTTGCCCTGGCCGCAGCCGGACAGCATTGCCGCACCGGCGACCGCCACCGTAGCAGCCGCCCCGGTCAAAAAGCCCCTGCGCGTCAGGGAGAACCGCTCTTCGGCCTCCATCAACTGATCGTGCTTCTCCATGAAACCCTCCTTGTGTTTTCGGACTAACACTTGGAGCTCACTCTAGAAAACGCCGGAAAGGGCCTCAAGATGCAAGGAGAAGCGTTCATCAGGAACCCGAGGCAAAGCGCCGCACTCGTAAAGCCCTTGAAACTATTCGACCCGCTTCGTAACCTATTCGCTACCGGAGCCAGCCAGTATAATGGAGGGCAAAAGGGGAAGGGGATACATGGACCGACTCTTGTTTCTTTCGAAGGGCGATGAGGTCAAGCTGCGCGTCCTCCACGCCGTCGGCAGGCCCATCGACGAGCTGACCGTCGAGGCGCTCTGCCGCAAGGCCGGCATCTCGAAGCCAACGTTCTACCGGCACTTCGACTCCAAGTACGACCTGGCCCGCTGGGCCTCCGACTTCATGTGCAGCATAACGCTCGACCAGATAGGGCGCAGCCTCACCTGGGATGAGGGGCTGGAATCCTATTTCGCGCTCGGACTTTCCGAGCTGGAGCCCCTGCGCAACGTCAGAAGCGACGCCGCCGAATACGAGCGCTGCTGCGCTTACCGAGCCCAGCGTCGATTCGCCACCATAGCCGAGACCCTCGCCCTCCACGGCGTGACCGTCGACGAGACTATGCGCAGCATTATCGAAGGACACGTTCGCATGGAACTGCACTTTTCCGAGGAACGTCTCGACCCTACGCGCACGAGGGATGTCAAGAAAATCGTATCGATATTCAAGTCGTTCATTCCTGCCGCGCTCTACAACGCCCTGGCAACGCCCCTTGACCCGCAATAAAAGAAGGAGCCCCGCAGGGCCCCTTCCGACTTGCTGAGAGCTTTTCAGCGCGAAACCGCTTACTCCTCCACGGTCTCCACAGCCTCGACCACGGCTTCGGCAGCCTCGGGCTCGGCGTCGGCCGGCTTCTCTTCGGCCTTCTTCTCGCGCTTCTTGGCCGGCTTCTCCTCGGGCTGGATGGACTCGTCCACCTCGATCTCGAAGCCCAGCTCGGCGGCGGCGGCCTTCATGGACAGCGAGATGCGACGACGCTCGGGGTTGATTTCCATGACCTTCACCTTCACCACATCGCCCGCCTTGGCAACCTGGGCCGGGGTGTCGATGTGACGCTGAGCCATCTCGGAGATGTGCACCAGACCCTCGATGGACTGGCCGAGCTCGATGAAGGCGCCGAAGGGCACAATCTTGGTAACCTTGCCGTCCACGATCGAGCCCACGGGGTAGCTCTCCACCAGCTTGATCCAGGGATCCTCGGTGGTCTGCTTGAGGCCCAGAGAGATGCGCTCGCGCTGCAGATCGACGTCGAGCACCTCCACCTCCACCTCGTCGCCAACCTTGACGACCTCGGAGGGATGGTTGACATGGTTCCAGGACAGCTCGGAGATGTGCACCAGGCCGTCGATGCCGCCCAGGTCCACGAAGGCGCCGAAGTCCACGATGGAGGAAACGGTGCCCTTGAGGCGCATGCCCTTGGACAGCTTCGAGAGGATCTCGGCGCGCTCGTTGCGGCGGCCTTCCTCAAGCAGCACGCGGCGGGAAAGCACCACGTTGTTGCGGTTGCGGTCCATCTCGATGACGCGGGCCTCGATTTCGGTGCCCATGTACATGTCCAGGTCCTTGACGCGGCGCAGGTCGACCAGGGAGGCGGGCAGGAAGCCGCGCAGGCCGATGTCCAGGATCAGGCCGCCCTTGACCACTTCGATAACCTCGCCGGTAACCACTTCGCCGGCCTTGAACTTCTCTTCCACGCGGTTCCAGGCACGCTCGTACTCGGCGCGCTTCTTGGACAGGATCAGACGGCCGTCCTTGTCCTCCTTCTGCAGGACCAGCGCCTCGATGGCGTCGCCCAGAGCCACGATGTCCGCCGGGTCGGCGTCCTTGCGGATGGACAGCTCGCGGGAGGGGATGACGCCCTCGCTCTTGAAGCCGATGTCCACCAGCACCTCGTCGCGCTCGATCTTGACGACGGTGCCGTCGACCAGGTCGCCTTCGTCGAAGTCAGTGAGCGTGCCGTCGATCAGCGCATTCATCTGGTCGTCGGAGACATCCTCGAAGTCGATGACGGACGTGTTCTTGATTTCGGTCAAAACGGACCCCTTTCAAAAAACGGTGGGGACCCCTTGCCGGCGGTTGAGTGCCAACATTGCTTCCACGGTTCCGCACCCGCTGCGAGCCTGAGCCCGCCCCGTGCGCGGCCCCGTGTCTCGGGGGCCAACAATTCCTTACCTGCAAGGCCTTTCCTTACAAGCCGAATTAGTGTATCACGGCTTGCCCGACGCGCCCCCGAAAAAGCCGGCGGCCACAGAGTTTGCACGGGAAGGTAAAGGGCAGCACGCCCGCAGAAGCAGCGCGCCGGGAACGGACGGCCGCGGCGCGTCCGGGAGGCGTGCATGCACGACGCATCCCCGAAGCCCGCAATCCTAGTCCGTCACATCGCCCGACTGGTCCAGGCTGACGGGGTCGCCGATGAAGGTGGGATCGGTCTTCAGCAGCGCCAGGAAGAAGTCCTTGGTGCGGGCCGGCACCTCGCGGGCGTCGAAGAGCAGCTGGTTCGCGAAACTATGGCGGTCGGCCGGCACTCCTATTGCCTCCAGGCCCAGGGCATGGGCAGACCAGAGCGCACGGTACAGGTGGTAGCGCTGGGTGGACACGATGATGCGCTCGGCCCCAAACACGCTTTTGGCCCGGTGCATGGACTCGTAGGTGGAGAACCCCGCATGGTCGCAGAACACGTCCCCCGAAGGAACGCCCAGGCTCACAGCGTAGTCCTTCATGGAGCGCACCTCGTTGTACTCCAGCGTGGAGTTGTCCCCGCTCATGATGATCTTCGGCGCGGCGCCGGCCTGGTACAGCTCCACGGCGTTCTCCACACGGTCTTTGAGGATCTGGGACGGGGTGCCGTCGGGCAGCACGGATGCCCCCAGCACCACGATGGCGTCGGCGTTGTAGTCGGCAGCCTCCTCGGCGGACAGGATGCTGCCGGAGGCGGTGCCGATGACCACGGCGTTGGTGACGCCTACCACGGCTGCAGCCAGCACGACAACGGCGATACAGGCCGCGACCAGGGCGCGCACCATGCCGATCGGCTTCTTGGCCGGCAGGCTCTTAGCCTTCTTCGCCACGGACCCACCTCCCTCGCGCTGCATCGTTCTCCGTCCGTTTCGCAAGGGTGCCATACTAGCAAAGGAAGCGCCGCTTGTGGCGACGCTTCCCCGGTTGCCCGAACTTCTCTCACGCGATACCCACAGAGCTTCGGGCGCGCTTTCCGAACGCTTAGGCCTTCAGGTCGCCTGCCAGAAGCCGCGCCACATGGCGACCTTCGGTGGACGAGCGGCCCGAGGCGCATCCTACGATGTACTCGGGGTAGTTGCCGCTGAAGAAGCTGCCGGACACGTCGCCGGCGGCGTAGAGGCCCGGAATGATAGATCCGTCCTCGCGCAGCAGCTGGCAGTCGGCGTTGATCTGCAGGCCGTCGATGGTGGTCAGAAGCGACCCACCGAACCAGCAGCCGTAGAAGGGCGCCTGGCGCAGGGCGGACAGGCGGTAGGCCTCCTTGCCGAACTCGTCGTCTGCCTGGGCGTCGAACTGGGCGTTGTAGCGGTCGGCCTGATCCAGGAACGCCTGCTTGGCCGCCCCTTCGAAGCCCAGCTTGTCGGCCAGCTCATCAAGCGTGTCGGCCTTCTGCATGACGCCCTGCTCAAGAGCCACTGCGCAGAACTCCCCGATAGGCATGCCCACGGCCATCATCTGGTTGGCGAAGGCGGAGCAGCCGATGGTGGCGAAGCGCAGGATGTCCTCGGGGGGCGTTCGCGTCGAACACCTGGCAGAACACGCCGCCCAGCTGACGTCCCGCCTGGAAGCACAGGATGTCGTAGGGGGTGGACTCGTTGCAGAAGCGCACGCCGTTGCGGTTCACCTTCATGAAGGGCTGGCTGCCGATGTTCTCCTGGAAGATGGTACCGGGAAGCGCGGCGCCTCTGGAAAAGCCGTCGAAAGCCCAAGGGCCGACGCACCAGGCGAATCCCCCACCATCGACCAGCGTTGCGCCGCCGTAGCCTGCCGCTACCAGCTGACCCCTCGCGAGGGGGAGGTGCTGACCCTTCTGGCTCGCGGACGCACCAGCCCCATCATCCAGGAGAAGCTGGTGGTGTCCCAGAACACCGTGCGCACCCACGTGCGCCACATCTACGCCAAGCTGAACGTCCACTCCCAGCAAGAGCTCATCAACCTGGTGGACTCTGCCGGATAGAGCACCGACCAACCGTCCTGCTCGACCCCGCTGTCTATCCGTCCTCCAGCCAAGCCCCCGTATCGCCGAGCTGCCCAGCTCCCCTTTCGCCACGCCCCGCCGACCCGCCCACGCACCCCCAGCTGCCGACCTGTTCGGTCGTCTCCGAGCCGCCATGACGAGCTGCCCAAATCTCCCTCCGCCGTCCCCATCCCCCACCGCAGAACTCCACCTGTCAAGCGCTTCGTCGCATCCCCTTCCAAAAAGCGTCAAAGATTGCCCGGAATCCAAATACCACACGCCGTCAAATCGGAGTTCGTCCATCCAACCAACGCGCATCCTCCGAAGGCGCGCTCCCCACCTGGTCTTTTATCCGCAGCCCAAACCGCAAGACCTTCATTCTTCCCCTGACAATTTGGATTCCGGGCAATCTTTGCCATATCCTGCAAGCCTGCGCAACAAGGCAACCCGCACTGAGCCGTCGGCCTTCCGCGCGCCTCGTGCTGCAAGCCCCTGCACGCTCGGCATATCCGAGCCGAGAAACATGAGAGCCCACATGACCCGTACATCCCGCTGCAAGCATCGGACCGGATGCCCCGCGGCCCCAGCAACAGTCCATGCACCTCTTTGAGAGCACCAGGACGGCGCGCTACCTCATCAGCTTGGGATTCCTCAACCGACCCAAAAGGCGAAGCCTCAGCCCGACATGCTTTTCCTCAAAATCCTTCGGCAGGCGAAGCCTTTTCCCAAGGACAGACGCGACATCTCGCGCCATCGCAAAAAACGGCTCGTAGTAAAGAACCTGCGTTTTCCTCACCTCGATGACGGAGTACCCCGCAAACCTCAGCTCGTTCCTGCGTTGAGCGTCGTTGCCGTATTGCCTGTCGGGATGAAACTCATCGCTGTCGTACTCGCAAATCAATCCCGCCTCAGGCCAGCACACATCTGCGTAACGAACCCCGCCCCGCCGCCTGCCTCCCACAGAGACGGGGTGGTTGAGGCTCGGTCGGGGAAGGCCGAAGCCGCCCAGACGCACGGGCATGCACAACATCATGGCGAGCATCGTCTCCATCGGCGAAGCCGAACCGTCCTGCACGAACGCTACAGCCCTTAGCGCCGCCGGCCTCCCGGGTCCCCTCGCCGCTTCGACAAACGATCTTAGCTTCGCTACGGTAGTCAGCGAAGGCTTCCCGTACACAGTCTTTCCGCCCGGCATCACTACGTAGGTCCCGCATAGCTCGAATCCCAAAACAACCAGCTCGACAAGGTGGAGCGTTCGGGCCATCTGCATGAAACAGTATTCCGGACAAGGCGCAAGGAACCCTTCCCCAGCGTCGACCATAGATTGGTCGGGCACGGATGCGCAGATCCTCGAATGACCGAAACGTCTGGTAACGCGGCCGCTTTTGGCCCCGACGATGGTCTGCAGAGGAAAAGTGCAGCCCGCAGGTATGCGGTCGCCCTTCGACACCGACGGCTTGCGCCCCTTCGCAAGGAAAGTGCGGGCCCGCGAAGTAGCGCCCCTAAGCTCCCTGCCGCAAAGAGAGACCCCTCCGCAAGCCACTCGCCGTTCGCGCCAATAGAATACTGCCGACCAGTCGGCCAAGATTCCCCTTGTTTCCATACTCTCCCACACAGCCTGGCCGAAACTTGCGACTGCTCGGCCTAAGACACGCATCACGCAACCAGTCCCCAGGGAAAGTGTAAAGCGCCGAGGACCCGCCGGCGACGGGATCTTTTTGCCGTTGCGAACTAGTATCGATACCGCAGCATCTTCACAACACGTCCCTATATCTGCCTTTCGACAGCCGCCCCATCCCAGGGTACAGCCGATGCACACCGGGCCCCGAGCCCATCCACCAAGCAACCCGCGAATCCCGGCCGCCGCCAGGCTCCCGCCTTCAGCTCGTCGAAAAGCTCTCGTCGAGGTATCACGCCGAACGATTCGCAACATCGCGCAATCAGCCACCCAGCGCCATCCGGGCGTAAGCGGCGCCACGACAATCAGCCAGAAGCGATGAGGCACGACGCGACAGCACCGCTCCTTGTCGCAAGCGCCACCCTCTGTCGTCCGCGCCGCTCCTCGCTGCCGCCAGGCGAGCTTTTTGCCGTCCGCGCTATCCCAAGATGGCAAGAATTGCCCGAAATCCAAATATCGGCACCCACCCATGACCATCTTCGATGCCATTTTGCGCCAATGCGTGCAACAGAGCCTTTGCCAACAGGGGCTTTCTACTACTCCATCGCCGAAGAGAGAGCATGAGGCTACTACGTTTTTGGATTTCGAGCGATTCTTGCCACAAATCGACCCGCAGGAAGACGCACCGCGAAAGAGGGAAAGGAATGCGGGATGCGGGGAAGGCGTGGGAAAGGATGATGCGGAAGGGATACGCGGGGAGGGTGGCGCAAGACACCCCGGCCCCACGGCAATCGTCGACCGACCATCGGCGCTGCTTGCGGCCGGAACGACGGACTGCGGACGTTGAGCAAGAACCGCCGAGCCGCATCGGCCCGCCAGCAAAGCCCTCGCTCAGGCCGCAACCATCGCCGGCCGCAAAACCCCCAGGTCGCAGCCAGCCGTCGACCACAGGGCAGCACCCCGACCGCAGCAGGCTGCGGGCGACAAGGCGCCGCCCCGGCCTCAGCAGAGCTGCGGGCGGCGCAACACCGCCCGCAGGAGACCTACTTCGCCACCACGTTCACCAGGCGACCTGGCACCACGATGGCCTTCTTCACGTCCTTGCCCTTCAGATCGTCGGCCACGGCAGCCAGGCCGGCAGCGCGCACCTCGTCCTCGGGCGCGTCGGCTGCTACCGTGATTCGGGCCTTAATCTTGCCGTTGACCTGCACTGCAAGCTCCACAGTGGACGCAGCGGCCTTCGCAGGGTCGAAGTCGGGCCACGGCTGCACGTGCACCGAGTCGTCGTGGCCGAGCACCTTGTGCCATAGCTCCTCGGTCATGAACGGGGCGATGGGAGCCAGAAGCTTCACCAGCACCTCGGCCACTTCGCGGTCGAAAGCGCGCGAGAAGTCGGAGGCCTTGCGCTCAGCCGGACCCGCAGTGCGCAGGTAAGCGCCCGCGGCGTTGGAGAGCTCCATGATGGCGGCCATGGCTGTGTTGAAGTTGTTGCGGTCGATGTCGGCCTGCACCTTGCCCACCACGCGGTGCCGCTCGCGCATCAGCGTATCCAAAGCCTCCTGAACGGCCTCAGGCGCAGCACCCGGCTGGTAGAACGTGTCGTCACCGGCCGTGCCCACAAGGTCGGCCACCTGGCGCCACACGCGCGAGAGGAACTTGTACATGCCCGCCAGGCCGTCCTCGTTCCACAGCTTCTCCTTGTCGGGAGGGCCCATGAACAGCATGGCTGCGCGCACCGCATCGGTGCCGTAGCCCTTGATCATCTCCTCGGGCGAGACCACGTTGCCCTTCGACTTGCTCATGACCTCGCCGTTGGCGTCCAACACCATGCCTTGGCACAACAAGTTCGTGAAGGGCTCGTCGAAGTCCAGCATGCCGCAGTCGCGCAGCACCTTCGTGAAGAAGCGGCTGTAGAGCAGGTGCAGGATGGCGTGCTCGATGCCGCCGATGTACTGGTCCACCGGCATCCAGGCGTTGGCCTTGGCCGGGTCGAAGGGCGCCGCATCGTTGTGCGGGTCGGTGTAGCGCATGTAGTACCAGCTGGAGCATGTGAAGGTGTCCATGGTGTCGGTCTCGCGACGCGCGGGCCGCCCGCACACCGGGCAGGCGGTCTCCGCGAAGCCGGCGTGGGTGGCAAGCGTCTCACCTGCCGCCAAATCGATGTCCTCGGGCAGCAGCACCGGCAGCTGGTCCTCGGGCACCGGTACCACGCCGCAATGCTCGCAGTGCACGGCAGGGATGGGGTTGCCCCAGTAGCGCTGGCGGCTGATGAGCCAGTCGCGCAGGCGGAACTCCACCGTGCGCCGGCCGGTCCCCGCCGCCTCCAGGGCCGCCACCACGGCCTCCTCGCCCGGCGAGTGCTTGCCGCCCACCATGCCCGTGTAGGGGCCCGACTGCACCAGGATGCCCTCGGCGGCGTAGGCCGCCGGCCAGTCGACCGAGGTCACCATGCGATCGGCTTTGTCCTTGAGCTCGGGGTAGAGCGGGTCGTCCTCGGGCAGAATGATGGGGATGATGGGCAGGTCGTACTTGCGGGCGAACTCGAAGTCGCGCTGGTCGCCGCAGGGCACGGCCATGACCGCGCCGGTACCGTAGTCGGCCACCACGTAGTCGGCCACCCACACCGGCACCAGCTCGCCGTTGACGGGGTTGCGCACGTAGCGCCCGGTGAACACGCCGTGCTTGTCGCGGTCGCCCTGGGCGCGCTCCACGGCCGACACCTTCTTGGCGGCATCAGCGAAGGCCATGACCTCGGCCTCCTGGGGCATGCCCGCCACCAGGTCCGCCAGGCCGGCGTACTCGGGCGCCAGCACGAAGAACGAGCAGCCGAACAGCGTGTCGGCGCGCGTGGTGAACACGGTGATGACCGGCCCTTCGGCGGCGGCCACCTCTTCGGCGGTCGCGTCCTGGATGCCCGCGGGCATGAGCGTGAAATCAACCTGGGCGCCCTCGGAGCGACCGATCCAGTTCGCCTGCTGCTGCTTCACGCGCTCGGGCCAGCCGGTAAGCTGGTCCAGGTCATCCAGCAGCTGCTGGGCGTAGTCGGTGATCTTGAAGTACCACTGCGTGAGGTCGCGCTTCTCCACCGGCGAGTCGCAGCGCCAGCAACGCCCTTCGATAACCTGCTCGTTGGCCAGCACCGTCTTGCAGTCGGGGCACCAGTTCACGGGGCTGTTGCGCCGCTCTACCAGTCCGCGCTCCCAGAACTTCAGGAAGATCCACTGGCCCCAGCGGTAGTACTCCGGATCGCACGCCACCACGGTGCGGTCCCAGTCGTAGGAAAATCCCATGCGCTTGAACGACGCCTTCTGCGTGTCGATGTTGGCGTAGGTCCACTTCGCCGGATGGCTGTGGTGCTTGATGGCTGCGTTCTCGGCGGGAAGCCCGAAAGCGTCCCAGCCCATGGGATGCAGCACGTCGAAGCCGCGCATGCGCGAATAGCGCGCCACCACGTCGCCATAGGTGTAGTTGCTCACGTGGCCCATGTGGATGTCGCCCGACGGATAGGGAAACATCTCAAGCACGTACTTCTTCGGCTTGCCCGACTCGCGCGAGTCCGGCGTCGCGTAGAGGTTCGCATCCTCCCACGCCTTCTGCCAGCGGGGCTCCAACTCTTGCGGATTGTAAGCTTCCATGGGTGCGCTGCCTTCCCGTTTTCGTTCGCTGCATAGGGCCCGCGCGGGCATGCGAAAGCCCGCCGCGCGGCGAATTTCCCTATTATAGTGAAGTTGGCGGATTGCGCCTGGTTCCTCGGGCGAAATCGTATTCTTTTCCGCAACAGGCGCAACGGGCGCGCCGCGGGCACGGGAGGTAGAGATGGGCAGCCGGAAGAAATCGTCGTGGGCCAGGGAGAAGGCGACGTTCGCGGCGTCTTTGGACACGCACTGTCGCAAAAGCGGCCTCGGCAGCGCACGCGGCGAGCACGGTTTCGACCCGGAGTCTCAGGGGGCCGGCAGCACCAGCGACCTCTGGGACGCCCTGGACGAGCCCGCGCCCCGCGACCCCTGGGAGCACCTCTTCGCGAAGGAGCATGCTCGTCAGGCGAAAGCGGAGGCCGAGCACGACGCAGCCCTTCGCCGCAAGGCCTGCGAGAGAAAGCAGCGCTACGCCACGGCCGCCGACGCCCAGGAGGCCGCAGATGCCTGCGCCGCCCACGGCACCCGCGGCCTGCGCACCTACGAGTGCCGCTACTGCAACGGCTGGCACCTCACCAGCAAGCCGCAGTAGAGCGCGCGTTGTCGCGAAGGTGACACACAACCAACCTCCTACTTCAAAGGAATTCTCCCCACAATTGAACCGTACCGAAGGCCATGGGAGCGAACTTCTTCGGCTGTATAAAGCCTTTCCATGTCAGCTTCTTCGTCGGGGGGCAGGTAAGCTGCAATGATAAGCTCTTCATCGGGGCTCATCACCCTTTCACCGGGAAATCCGTCCACATAGGCGCAAGCGCCCTCACGGATCAGCATCCGCTCCACATAGCGCTCGGCTGCCCCAGAGGTCCTCGGAACGAACGTGTAGTCCGAATAGGCCGTTTTTCCTTCCGGTACCTCGTCTTCGGCCACGGAGAGAGCCTTCCATCTGGACAGGAGGAACGCCGAATCGCTGGAAACCTTCTCGTCGTCGTACGTGGCGGCTACCAGATAGCCAACGTACTCGTCTCCCCTATAAACCGGCCACAAATCAGCGGCCAGCTTCACAAGGTCCGTACCGCGAACGCGATATCCCGGTATCGGGTTGCCAAGCGAAAACGCCCCAGACCCGATATCCAAACCCGCCCCCTCGAGAACCGCAGGAGCCGCAGCAACCACCTGCTGACGCACTTGCTCGGAGGCCTCATAAGTCAACTCCGCCGGAAGCGGGTCGAAAGCCGACTCGTCCACAGGAAGCCCGGCAATACCGTCATCTTTCGGCGCCGAACAGGAAACGAGACCACCTGCGATGGCAACCATCGCAAGCAACGCAAGTCCACAACACACCGTTCTTGACCGCAGCATGGAACACCCCCCTCTACGGATTCGTGCAGACGCCGGACGAGTTGAAGTGATAGGTCTTGCCATTGATGTACCAAGAACCGTTCGCGAGCATGCCCCCCTGCGGCCCGCTTGCAGGCACGTTCGTCGCAGTCCGTTTCAACGAGCACCGTGAAGCGGTTCCAGTCTATCATGGAAATTTGGTGAATACTATACTCAATTACTAAAGTTTTCTGGATAAACTGCTAACTGATCCCACTCGAAGATGCAAATCCTCCCTCACGCCAGCTGGTCGGCGGCCCATTGGGCGGCTACCATGGAGCCTTTCACCAGGGCCGATTCGTCTATGTTGAAGTAGCAGCTGTGCTGGGGGTGATCGCAGCCGAGCTTCGGGTTGCGTCCTCCCACGAAGGCGAACACGCCGGGCACGAGCTTCAGGTACTCGCTGAAGTCCTCGCCGGCAAGCGACCCCTCGTAGCTGGCCACGGCGTCCTCGCCCAGCACCTTCACCACCGCCTGCCGGCACGCCTCGGCGTACTCCGGCGTGTTCGACAGGCCGCCGTTTCCATGCTCGAAGGTGAACGTGCACTGGGCGTTGAAGGCATGGGCGATCTTGCCCACGATGCGCTCCAGACGGTCGGGCACTTCCTCGCGAAGCGTATCCGACCAGGTGCGCACGGTGCCCGTAAGGTAGGCGCTACCGGCCATGACGTTGCGGGCCTCGCCGCCGTGGAACTCGCCCACAGTCACCACCACCGGCTCGAAGGGGGACACGTCGCGGCTCACCAGCACCTGCAGCGCGGTCACCATCTCGGCGCCCACCACGATGGCGTCCACCCCTTTATGCGGCATGGAGCCGTGGGCCGAGGCGCCCGTGATGTCTATGCGAAACCAGTCGGTATGGGCCATGCGCCGCCCCGGCTCGCAGGATACCTTGCCCGAGTCCACCTCGCTCCAGATGTGCGCCCCGTAGATGGCGTCCACCCCTTGAAGTGCCCCGTCGGCGATCATGGCCCGGGCGCCCTGGGACACCTCCTCGGCCGGCTGGAACAGGATGCGCACCTCGCCACGCAGATGCGGGCGCAGCGCAACCAGCATGCGCACGGTGCCCAGCATCATGGCAATGTGGCAGTCGTGGCCGCAGGCGTGCATGACTCCGTCGGTTTCGGAGGCGAAGGGCAAGCCGGTTCGCTCGGTGACGGGAAGCGCGTCGACGTCGGCCCGAAGCGCGATGCGGCGGCGCGGCTTGCCGGCGTCGTCGTAAGAGCCGGGCGCCTCGCCGGCGATGGTGGCGATAACGCCCGTGCCAGCTGCCTTGACGTAAGGGACCCCGAGCGCGTTCAGCTCGTCGCAGATGCGCTGCTGGGTGGAAAACTCGCGGTTGGAAAGCTCGGGGCTGGCGTGGAAGGCGCGCCGGTAGCCGACGATCTGCGGCTCCAGCTGCCGTCCCAACTCCAGAATCGCTTCCGTGACCTGCGCATGCTCCTGTGCGCTTCCGCCGTTTCGACCCATGGTCGCCTGCCCTTTCCGTGGTTACAGAATCGCAGGCGCCGCAGCACCCGCGCCGAACAGGGTAGCAGCCGCCGCGCCCCGCCGCAAGCAGCCCCTTCGCGGACGCGCGCTGGCAATCCGCCGGCGAGCCGACAACACAGGAGACGCCGGCCCCGACGGCTCTCGCGAACGCCGCACCAGTCGAAGACGCTCGCGGGCGCCGCGCCGCAGCCGCGCAGCCCGACACGGCTTCGGCAGCCGCCAGGTCCGGGCGCCCAAGCCGCACAGCCCCGGGTACGCCCTCTACTTCTTCGCCAACGCGCTTAGGGCCCGAAACGCCACGCTGCGGTCGGACACCTCCACCTTGTCGCGATGGCCGTCGGCGAAGGTGCGCACGAAAGTCACCCGGTTGCCGATGCGCGTCACGGCCAGCGCCGATCCCACCATGTAGCCGGCGATGCTCCCCCACGCGTACAGGGCGCTTCTCCAGGGACTCGCCCAGGCCGCCGACCCCGTTGCGTCCGCCAGCAGCCACACCGCGTCGAAGGCAAGCCACACCAAAGCACCCAGCACCGCGCCCAGAAGCAGGATGACCACGTAGTTCGCGAACAGCTTGCCCTTCTCGCCCGCGCGGAAGTACGCCTCCAGCGCAATGCCCAGCGGCGGCAGCACCGACAGCGCCGCGTTCATGAGGACCGAGCCCGCGAAGAACACCTGCGAGTGTTCCGAAGGCGACACCGACGCGCCCACCTGCTGGCAGACGGCGCCGGCCAGGGCGATCAAAGCGAAAAGCGCGCTCATACCCCAAGGCAGGGCTTTGCGGAAGGCCTGCGCGAAGCTTGCAGACTCGGGCGCCTTCTCGCACGAGGCGGCCACCACCGCCCCATGAGGGTAGGCACGGTTCGGCCCGGTGGTCCGCGGCGTGAGCCCGGCAAGCTCGTCGGATTTCACCACGGCCCAGGCGAGCACGCCTATCACCAACACGATGGCAACGAAAACGATCATGGGCGAACCCTCCCGAACATATGACACGAAACCTCGCAGCACGGCCGCCAAAGGACAGCGGCGCGCCACGAGCACCATTATAGCGTCCCGACTTGCAGCCGAACGCTCGACGGCGGTTGCACTCCCGGCATTCCGCCCCTCTCCTTGCGCCCCGCAGCGGTCGGTTCGTCCCGCCCCCGCGCCATTGCCGCAGCATAAAAGATACCTATTTGATAACATATATATGGAGCTTTCGCGTCGAACGAAACCGTTGCGCTACGAATCGCTCTGCACCACTGACGGAAGCGCTATCATTTACCGACGGCCTGAGACCGGCGGCGCTGCTGCGCTCCGTCGCTGCACGAGGCGCATTCCATGCGCAAGCCGCAGCGCAAACCGTCCCATGCCGGGAAAGACGAACGCAAGACGAAGGAGCACACCGATGAAGGTACGCGAGACCATCCCTACCGCTGAGAATTCCCACAACATGAACCAGATGCCCGACTCCATGCTGGTGGTCGGCACCACCCTTGACAACCTGAAGAGCGCCATCCTGGGCGAGACCGGCGCCTCCGCCAAGTACGCCGCCTACGCCAAGGCCGCCCGCGAGCAGGGCTACGACCAGATCGCTCGCCTGTTCGAGGCCACTTCTGCCGCCGAGCAGATCCACATCGGCCTGGAGTTCGGCCTGGTGTCCGAGATGGACCCCGACTACGTGAAGCCCACGGCCGAGGCGCCCGAGGCCCATGCCTCCGACCTGAACCTCATCGACGGCGCCAAGGGAGAGATCTTCGAGACCTCCGACATGTACCCCGCCTTCATCAAGGTGGCCCAGGAGGAGGGCAACGCCAAGGCCGTGCAGGTGTTCACCCGCGCCAAGCTGGCCGAGTCCGTGCATGCCGAGCGCTACCTGGAGGCCTACAACGACATCGACGCCGCTGACGACGACAAGTTCTACCTGTGCCCCATCTGCGGCTACATCCACAAGGGCGAGGACTTCGAGAAGTGCCCCATCTGCTTCTGCCCGAAGGCCTCCTTCCGCGCGTTCTAAACCGCCGCGCGCAAACCCCTCCCCCCAAGGAGCCGAGAGCCCGCAAGCCATCGAAGCTTGCGGGCTCTCTTTTTCAAGCAGCCACCAACGGCTGCCGCGTAACCGTTTCCGTCTGCCGAGCAACCGCCCCGAACATCGTGCAGTCACTTTCGCCTGCTGCACGGCCGTCTCCTGCTGCAGCGCAACCGATTTCAGCCGCCATCCACCTGCCGCCTGACACGTTTTGGCTGGTTTCTCCGGTTTTGCATCGCGGGTGGCTGAAAAGCGCGGTTTTGCAGCTCCTTCTGGCTTGTATTTGCGGTTTTGCATCTCCGGACGCCTTTCGCCCTATGCAAAACCGCGTTTTTCAGCCATTTTTTCAACAGCGAAGCCCGCCGGCAGCATCGTCCCATGCAAATCCGCGCTTTTCAGCCATCAATCAGCAGCAAACCGACTACCGGAATCAGTCTCGACCCGAGCCAGCAGCCTCGGTACAGGCTAACAGCTCCCAAGCCGGCGTCCCCGGCCCGGTCAGAAGCTCCCAGGCTACCCCGCCTAGCGGTTGTCCACCTTCTCCGGATACAGGTCGTGATGGCTCAGGCGATCCCAGGCCACCTGCTCCCACGGCGTGCCGGGGCGGCCGTAGTTCACGTAAGGGTCGATAGAGATGCCCCCGCGCGGCGTGAACTTGCCCCACACCTCGATGTACTTCGGGTCCATGAGCGCCACCAGGTCCTTCATGATGATGTTCATGCAGTCCTCGTGGAAGTCGCCGTGGTTGCGGAAGCTGAACAGGTACAGCTTCAGCGACTTGCTCTCCACCATGCGCTCGCCGGGCACGTAGGAGATGTAGATGGTGGCGAAGTCGGGCTGGCCCGTGATGGGGCACAGGCTGGTGAACTCCGGACAGTTGAACTTGACGAAGTAGTCGTTGTCCGGATGCTTGTTCACGAATGTCTCCAGCACGCCGGGATCGTAGTCGCTGGGGTAGTGCGTCCCTTGGTTTCCCAGAAGCGTGAGGTCGGAGGTTTCCTGGGCGCTTCGCCCGGATTGCGCAGTGGTGCTCATAGAAAGCCTTTCGGTCGACGATCGGTGATGGAAGCGGTCAACCCTTGCTGCCACGACGGATGGCGAATCGGCCCTTGCCGCTATGACGACGAGCGCGAGCAGCAGGGGCAAACAGCCGAAGCGGGCGGCGCTACCCCAGAAGCGGGTCGGACGCGCCGTTGGCGGCGAAGGCTGCGGCGCGGTCCAAGCAGGTGGCACACGTTCCGCAGGGCGCGTCTCCCCCTTCGTAGCACGACCAGGTGAGCTCGTAGGGGACGCCCAGACTCAGGCCCAGCGCCACGATGTCGGCCTTCGACCAGCTTACGAAGGGCGCTTCCACGCGCAGCTCGTCGGCGGTGCCCAGGCGGATGGCCCGGTCCATGGCCTCCACGAACGCCAGCGAGCAATCCGGGTAGGCCTCACCCGCCACGTCGTCATGATGGGCGCCGTAGTACAGCACCGAGCATTCCAACGAAAGGGCCATGGAGGCAGCGCAGGACAGAAACAGCCCGTTGCGGAAAGGCACGTAGGTGCTCACCGGGCCGCCGTCGGACTCGCGCTGCTGTTCGTCGTAGGTCCCTTGCGGAACGGCCGCGTCGGAATGGGCCAGAAGCGAGCAGGTGCTGTCGGCGAAGATGGCGCCCACATCCAAAAGACGCAGCTCAACGCCGTAATGATCGGCAATCGCCCGAGCCGAGCGCAGCTCGCGGCTGTGCTTCTGCCCGTAGCTTACGGCCAAGGCGAACACGTTGTCCGCCCCATGATCCGCCACCGCCTTCGCCAGCAGCGTCGACGAGTCGGCACCGCCGGAGCAAAGCACCAGCGCCTTTTCGGAAGTATCGCAATCGCTCATAGGTTTCTCCTTTCGCGCCCATTCTACCCAATGCCGGGCAGACAGGCCTTTCCGCCGAGGGCAAACCATCGAATCGCAACCGGGAGGACCGCAGAGGAAAGCGCGGGAGCCGAAGCGCTGTCGTCCCTCGACCGGTGCGGCCGCCGGAGCCCGACGCAAGTGCACCTACACGCCCTTCTCCACGCCCGGCCAGATAATCTTGTGCAGTTGCAGCTGCAGCCGTGCCCGGTCGAGCTTACGGTCCACCAGAAACTCCGCGATCTCGGCCGGCTCGATCTTGCCCCACACGGGGCTCACCAGCACGGCGCAGCGGTCCCACAGGCGCCACTTGCCCGCCACGCGCTCCATGAACTCCAAGTCCTCGCGCGAGCCCACGACGAACTTCACCGAGTCGCCCCCTTCGAAGCTCCGGAAGTTCTGCTGCATCATGTCGTCACCCATGGGGTTGCCCGACGAGGGCGTCTTGCAGTCGATCGTGAGCACAAGTCGGCCCGGCAGCTGCTCCTGGCGGGCGGTGATGCGGGCCGCACGCAGGTCTTGAACCGAAACCGAGCCGTTGGTCTCCACTTCGACCCGCAAAGGTTTCGGAGAGCCCACGCGCAGAAGCGCAAGCACGAGCTCCCGCAGCCCCGCCTGCAGCAACGGCTCGCCACCGGTAAGCGTCACGCAGGACAGACCCGTATCGCGAACCCAGTCCACCACATCCCATAGCCGCAGCTCCTGCGCCCGAGCATCCGAGTCGTTCGCCCAGCGCGTGTCGCAGTAGGAGCAATCTAGGTTGCAGCCGCGAAACCGGACGAAGGCCGCAGGCCTGCCGGCGCACAGCCCCTCGCCGTTCAGGCTGACGAAGCGCTCTACCACGGGAAACGCCACGGACGCGCCCGGCATATGGTCGCCGACCGCCTCCGCCGCGCGGAAATCGCCGAGCCCGTCCGCCGCATAGAAGTCCCCGATCCCCATGGACTAGGCGTCCTTGCGATAGATGGCGCAGTTCGTGGGGGTTTCGTACACCTCCACCTGGCTCACCGGCAATCCCTGCGAGGCCAGCCGGTCGAAAAGATAGCGGGCCAGATTCTCCGCAGTGGTGCGGAACGGCACCGTGAACAGGCAGAAGCCCTCGCGCTCAAGACAGGCTACCGTGTCGGTGGCAAGCGAGCCCTCTTCCACGATGAACCGATGGTCGAGCTCCTCGGTCAGCTCGCGCAGCGCGCTCTTGAACACGCCGAAGTCCACCACCATGTCCTTCTGCGTGCCGTCCGTCTCAAGCGCCTCCGCTTCCAGATAAGCCACCACGCGCCACCGATGCCCGTGCAGGTTCTCGCACTTGCCGTGGTAGTCGGTGAGAAAGTGAGCGGCGTCGAATTCGCTCTCGGTCCGAAGTCCGTACATACGTGTTCCTTTCGAAAAGCCATGGAGCAGGCCGCACGGCCATCCGGCGCAACCAGCCGCCGAGGCCGCCCGCTAGCGCAGCCGCCCGGTGGAATCGCCCGCCCGGCGCGGATGTCCCATGACGCAAGCTACTATCCTGCCGACATTATACGTTCCCCGCAGCGCCACAAACGACACGCCGGCTCCCGAACCATTGAATATCAGATTTTCTGGTCACCGGAAAATATGCTATTGAACTGGTCTTTTACAAGTATTCCCAGGTAAATCGCCCCATTTTCGTCGCCCAAATAATCCGATTATCAATAGATACGTTGCACGCAAAAAGGGATGAGGAACGCACGCGCTGGCGGGATGCGGGCGCTAGCAGGACGCAGGCGCGGGAGAGATGCGCGCTCTAGGGGGGCGTGCGCGTGGAAGCTAGAAAGGCTCGCCCACGCTCACCAGCGGCGAGCCGGCCAAGGTCTCGATGCGCGCGCCCAGGATGCGGCCGTCTTCCACCAGCATCTTTCCTACCGTGCGCCCCATGTCGCTGCGGGGCCGAAACACCGCGCCCGGGTTGATGAGCAGGTCGGCCGGACGGGCCTCGGCGTCGGTCGCCAGCTTGGGCACGTGGGTATGACCATGCATGCGCACCTGGGGAATGGGGTCGCCGGGCGCCAGGCCCGGGCACCCGTTGAAGCCGATGAGCACATCGTTGGGCTTGTGGGCCACCAGAAAGCGCACGCCGTCGATGACCGGATGGGCGTAGCGCCCGACGGAAGGGCCGTACTCGTCGAAGTCGTTGTTGCCCAAAACCGCCGTCACCGGCGCCAGGGCTTCGAGCGCACGCAGTACCTCGGGGCCGCCTATGTCGCCCGCATGGATGATGGCGTCAACGTCGGCCAGCGCCGCATAGGCCTGGTCGGACAGGTGTCCGTGGGTATCCGACAGCAAGCCGATGAGCGTCGCCATGAAAACCGCCTTTCGCCGAAAGCCAATCCGCAGGACCGCAGGGCCGTTGCACCGTATTGCGGTACCCGGCACCGCCGACCGGAATCGCGGCCACCGTCCCGCAACGTCGCAGCAAGCCGCCCGAACGGCCAGCCGAAACCGTACCCGACCGCGCCGTCGCGCAGCGCCGCTGAGCAAGCACGCCCTATGCCCTATACTAACCCCAAACCACGCGAAATCCCAGGAGGCGCCATGGACAGCACAACCCTTCCGCCTGCACCGAGGCTTGCGCACATCGAGCAGGTCTCCCAAGGCTGGATCAACAAGTACCTGCTCACCTTCCGCCTTCCCGACGGAACCGACTACGTCTACGAGGCAGCGTCCCGCAAGGGGCCCGAGGCGTTCCGCCAGCACCTGCAGGCCCGAAGCGCCGGCATCGCCACCCCGCCCGACGCCGTCTGCATCGTGCCCCGCACCGCCGACGACCAGCTGCTCATGATCCGCGAGTTCCGCTATCCCCTGGGCAGCTGGTGCATATCGTTTCCCGCAGGGCTCGTCGAAGTCGACGAGGACCTGGAAGCGGCCATCGACCGGGAACTTCGCGAGGAAACAGGCTACGGGCTCGTACAGGACGGGCAGCCGGCCATCCGCCCGCTTCCCCAACCCGGCTTCTCGTCCACGGGCCTTACGGACGAGTCGGTGACGGTGGTTTTCGCCCGCGTGGAAAAAGTCCAGGATGCCCGCCCCGAGCACGGCGAGCTCATAGAGCCCTTCCTGCTGCCCGTCGTCGACGTGCCCGCCTTCGTCGAGGCCAACACACTGCCCATGGGCACCCGCGCCCAGCTGATCCTGCAGCTGTTCTGCCAACGACCCTAGCAAACCGCCGACAGCCAGCCCGCCTCAGCCACGCATCAGCCGCAAGCCATCGCGCGCGAGGGAAGTCGCCGTCCGACATGCGACCGCACGCAAAGGAGGGCCGCCCGCCCGGACGACCCTCCCGCATCTTTCCAGAGAGCGCTGCAGCTACGCTCCCAGGATCTTGAAGCCTTCCTCCAGCAGCTGTTCGGCCTTGTCAAGGTTGGCGTTGGCCGCAGAGGGATTGTGCGCGCCCTCGCTGTTCTCCACCATCACGTAGTCCCAATACCACTGCGCCTCGCGATGAATCTGCTGGGCGCGAGCCAAATCATCGGCGGAAAGGGAGTCCTTCTTCGCAGCAAGCTCGTCGATGTAGCGCTCGATCTCGTCGGAGATGGCGTGCTCGCGCGCGGTGATCTCGTCCTGCCACTGGGCCACCTGACCGGCCAGGTCGGCATGGCAGGGCTGGCACTTCTCCATGATAGCGTCGCTTTCCGTGGGTTTCACCAGCTGGTGGGAGACGTACTCGTTGCCCTCGTCGTCCACGGCCGGGGCCATATGGCAGTCGGCGCAGCTGTAGCCCTGGGCGGCCATGCGCGAGCCGGTGCCGCCGTAGATGGTCTCGAACTCGGGATGCTGGGCCTTGAGCATCTTAGCGCCGGTGTCAGGATGCTCCCAATCGGAGAAGCCCAGCTCATTGTAGTAGGCCAGCATCGCTTCGGCCGTCATGGCGTCGGTACCCGAATAGGGGTTCGTGGTAGCCTTGGTGTCCGGGTCGAAGTAGTACTCGTTGTGGCACTGTCCGCAGGACTGCGCCTCCACCGGCGTAGTCGATGCGGAATCGCCCAGGGAGTTCGCGTAGAAACCGTTGGTGAACGTCACGGTCTCCGGGTCGTTCTCGTGGCAGTTGTAGCAGCTGATGGGCTCGTCGAACTGGCTGATCAGGTCAGCGAAGGGCATGGCGTACACCTCGTCGCCCTGGGAGTTCACCATGGCGGTGAACTGGGGCGTCTTGCAGGTGATGCAGTTGGCCAGCGTCTTCTCGTTCACGCGCGGCGTCTCCAGGATGGACTGCAGCGTGTAGTTGTGACTCGCCGCCTCGTCATAGCCCTTGGCGAAGCCGTAGCCCTTGTACATGGTGTTGAGGGCGGGATACTCCTCCAGGTAGTTCATCTTACCCGACTCCGGAGAGTTCGCCTCGTTCATCATGTAGGTGGCGTACTCGTTCGGATAGGTCTGCGACCAGGCCTCGGCCGTGATCACGCCGAACTGGTCGGGCTCCGGCGCGCTCGCCGCCGACCCGCTCCCGCCGTTTGCGCAGGCGGCCAGCCCGCAGGAAAGCGCGACGGCGCACAGGCCGACAGCTACGACGGTTCTCTTGCAGCTCTTCCTCATGGTTCCCTCCTTGGCTTGCGGGCCTGCGCGCCGTCGCGCCTGCGCCCGTCCTCCATGGTTTACCGATAGGCTTATAGTACGGAGCCGCGAGTCGGGGATGTAGGGACAGTATGCAACCGTTCTATGGGGACGGTTTCCGAAACAACAGGTACAATATCACCTATCCTACACATACACCTCGATGCAGAAGGAGTGCCGCCGTGCATTTGGACGAAACCGACTCCACTCCACTGTACCAGCAGATCTTCAACCAGATACGCCAGCGAATCGACGCAGGGGACTACGCCCCGGGAACAAAGCTGCCCAGCATACGCGGGCTGGCCGACACGCTTCAATGCGCCCGGAACACCGTGGACGCCGCCTACAGTATGCTCGTTTCGGAGGGGTTCGCCGTCAGCAAGCCTGGCTCGGGGTTCGTCGTCGCCAACGTCGGGCTATTGCACGGCGATCCGGCATCGGCTGCCGCTCCCTCCAACCGCCACGAAAACGACACGCTCCTCGGGGCCGCCCGCAAACCGCGCTTCGACTTCACCTACGGAAACCTGGAGCCGGGAACGTTCCCTGCCGCTGCCTGGCGCTCCATCACCGACGACATCCTCATGAGCGTGGAGGCCGCCCCCTGCAACGACTACGGCGATCCGCTCGGCGAGACGGCACTGCGCGACCAGATAGCCTGGCGCCTGGCCACCCAACGCTCCGTGGACTGCGACGGCGGCTCCATCGTCATCCAGGCCGGCACCGCCGACAGCGTGGTCAACCTGCTGTCGCTGCTCGACCGCCAGTCCGACGTCGTGGCCATGGAGGAGCCGGGGTACCCGGGCGTGCGCGATGCCATCGTCCGGTCCGGATTCGCCATAGCCCCGTGCCGCATCGGGGAGGGCTACGAGCACTTCATGGCCGACCTGGAGAAAAGCGGCGCGAAGCTGGTCTACGTCACCCCGTCGAGCCAATTTCCCACCTGCGCCGTCATGCCCGTGAAGCTGCGCGCCCAGCTCATAGCCTGGGCCGAGGCCAACGACGCCTACCTCCTGGAGGACGACTATTGCCGCGACTTCCGCTACCGCGAGCGCCCGCTGCCGCCCCTGCAGTCCATGGACCGCTGCAGCCGCGTCATCTACATGGGCACGTTCTCGAAGTCGCTCTCCCCCGCCTTGCGCATCAACTACCTAGTGCTCCCCCCGCTGCTGCTCGCACGCTGGAAAAAGGCGTTCGGCAGCTCCTACCCCACGGTGCCGTGGCTGTCCCAGGCGGTGCTGGCCCGATTCATGGCCGACGGCAGCTGGGACAGGCACCTGCGCCGCCTGCAGGCGCGCAACATGCGCAAGCATCGGGCGCTGGTGGATGCGCTGGACGCGCACATGGGCAACCGCATCGGCGTGCTCGAGAACGGGACCGGGCTGCACCTGCTCGTGTCGCCGCGCGATGGGCGCTCTCAGGAAGAGCTCATCACCACGGCGGCAGCGGCCGACGTCCGGGTCTACGGAACGCGTCACTACTGGACGGGCAAGCCGGAAGCAGGCGACAGCAGCATCCTCGTTGGCTTCTCCGCCATCGCCTTGGAGAATATCGAGCCGGGCGTGAAAACCCTGGCCGAGGCCTGGTTCTCCTAAGCCGCACCGCGTCTCCGGACTGCACGAGTTGCCAGATATGCATCGCACAACCGACAACTCGTGCATTATGCAAAACAACGAAACGACCTGGGGAAACGGAAAAACCCCAGGTCGTTGAAACTGATCGAGTTGCCGGTTGCGCGATGGAGCCCAAGCCGCCGGCAATCCGCTACACGAAGCGCAGGCAGTGGGTAAAGCCGGAATAGCTCAAGTCGTCGGTGTCGCGCACAACGGTGTTGAAGTTGGGCGCATGCACGTAATGGGTGCCACCTTCGTTAAGCGCGATCCCCACATGCCCGTTGAAGCCGTCCCCGTCGCCGCGCCACAGCACGTCGCCCGGGCGCGCTTCGGAAACGGGAAGGCGCGCATCGGCCCTGTGGTAGAGCGCCTCGGTCTGATGGGGCAGCGACATGCCTATCTGCAGGTAAGCCCAGCGAACCAGCCCCGAGCAGTCGAAGGAGTCGGGGCCCTCGGCGCCCCACACGTAGGGGCACCCCTTCTTGGAGAGCGCGTACTCGCACACCTCCTCGTGGGAGGGCACGTCGCGGGTGATCTCGGACGTGTAGGTGTAGATGCGCTTCGACCCTTCGAAGGCCACGGTCGCGCGCTCCATGTGGGCTTTCTCTAGCAGAGCGTCCACCTCGGCGTCCACCTGCTCCAAGAGCTCTTGCAGGTCAAGCAGCGTCTGCTCCGCTTCGTCCTTGAGCTTCTCGGCCTCCTCGGTCACCCGCTCGGCCTCGTCTATGGACTCGTCGGCCCGGGCCTCCTGCTCTTCCAGCTCGGCCTTGAGCTCTTCGGCCTTGGCGCGCTCCAGCTTCGTCGTGCGCACCAGGTCGGCATCGCTGTCGTTGAGCATGGCCAGAAGACTCCAGTTGCGAGCGAACTCCTCGAAGGTGGTGGCGCCCAGAATCAGGTCGAACGAGGTCGCCTGCCCGTCGCGATACATCTTGCGGGCGCGCTCGGCCAGGATCTTCTGCCCGGCCTCTATGCGGGCGTTGGCTTCCGCAAGCGCCTCCTTGGCCTCCTCCACAGCGGCCAGGGCCTGCTCGTGGTCGGCCAGGGCCTGCTCGTGGTCGTCGAGCGCCTTGTGGTAGGCTTCCTCGGATTTCGCGAGCGCGTCCTCCGCCTCCACTATCTGCTCGGCCAGCTTCTCGGCCTCGGCAATCTTCTCCTCGGCCTTCTCCTGAGCTTCGCGGGCAGCCTTCTCTTCGGCTTCCTTGGCCTCTTTCTCGGCCTTCTCCTGCGCTTCCTTCTCTTCGCGCTCTCGGCGCTCCTCCTCGGTCTCCTCGTCTTCCTCGTCGGCCCATGCCTGGGCGGGGTTGAGGATGACCGAGGCGCCCAGCAAGGCAGAGGCCGCAACGAACGATCGGCGGTCGAGGGGCAGGGATTCTATGGTTTGAATGGTACGAGCCATGGCGCGTTTCCTCCGGTTTGTGTGCGTCAATACCATCTCAATTGCGATTCGTTTTATCAAGTTTTTGGCATCTGACGTGGCCGTTTGGTAACGGTTGTGCGTCAATGCCGCGAGCTTGCACTATAGCATGGTATGCGGCGATTTGCACAGAATGCCTCTTCGTTATACGGCAATCCGCCAGAGCAAGCCCACAAGTTATGGGGTTCGTTAACGAAATGCATCAACATGTTGAGAGGATGAAAAGCTGTTCGCGACGAAACGAACACATCGCCGCCACAGGACGTCCACCTTTTTCCCCAACAACCAAGGTCAGGTTCGGCAAACGAAAACCGCGGCAGCAGAAGGGAGGGCGGGGGCAACGAAGGGCGGGGAGCATCGAGGGGCGGGGGCGAAAGGCGCAGAGGGCGAAGGAGGCAGGAAGCGTCGTGGAGCGAGGGCGAAGGGCGCAGGAAACGAAAGGGGCGAAAAGCGGCGGAAGGGACGGAGACGCAGAGGGGCCGAACCGGGCGTCAGACCCGCTCGCCGTCCGCGCGCAGCACCTCCAGCGCCGCAGCGTAGCCGCCGGCCCCGTAGCCCAGGCACTTGGAGACCCGTGCGATAGTGGTGGCCGACGCCCCGGTCTCGGACTCGATGGCGGCGTAGGACTTGCCTTCGTCAAGCAGGCGCGCGACGGAAAGCCGCTGGGAGATCTCGCGGACCTCCCGCACGGTGAACAGGTCTTCCAGCAGCGCCCCCACCGCCTGGGGGCTGTCGAGAGCGGCCAGAACGGCGACCAGGTCTTCCGCATCCCGTGCAGGCTCAAACGCCATGGAGCTCCCTTCTCGCCGCAGTGCCGAACCGCTCGTCCGCCGAGGCGCGCTACAGGGGAACGACCCCGGCGCGCACAAGCCCGTATTCTATCGAATCGACCAGCGCGTTCCAAGAAGCCTCGATGATGTTCTCGGAAACGCCTACGGTGCCCCAGGTACCCTCGTCGTCGGAAGTGGTGATGACCACCCGGGTGATGGCGTCGGTGCCGATGTTCTCGTCCAGGATGCGCACCTTGTAGTCCACCAGCTCCATGGTGGATAGCGTCGGGTAGAACGGCGTGATGGCCAGGCGCAGCGCGCTGTCCAGAGCGCCCACCGGGCCCACGCCCTCCCCCGTCGCCACCAGCCTGTGGCTGCCCACGTGCACCTTGATGGTGGCCTCGGACTGGGCGTCCTTGGCAAGGGCGCCGGAGTCCTCCCGGTCGTCGACGATGACGCGGAAGCTCTCAAGCGTGAAGTGCGGCCGGTGCAGCCCCAGATGCCGCTGAAGCAGCAGCCCCAGCGAGCCGTCGGCAGTCTCGTAGCTGTAGCCGCGGGCCTCGCGGGCCTTGATGTCGTCCAAGATCTCCTGGTCCTTGCCCGGATGCGCGGCCAGGTCGACACCCAGCGTGGCCGCCTTGGCCGTAAGCGACGCCTTGCCCGCCAGCTCGCTCACCAGCATGCGGGCGGTGTTGCCCACCGACTCCGGCCGGGCGTGCTCGTAGGCCTCGGGGAACCGGGCGATGGCGCTCGCATGCAGCCCGCCCTTATGGGCAAAGGCCGACGAGCCGGTGTAGGGATGATGGGCCGAGACCGATACGTTGCAGCACTCGGCCACGAACTGGGACACGCCGGTGAGCTCGCGAAGCGCATCGCCACCCACGCAATGGGCGCCCATCTTCAGCTCCAAATCGGCGATAACCGTGAGCAGATCGGTGTTGCCCACGCGCTCGCCGATACCGTTGACGGTACCCTGCACCTGCCGCACCCCCGCGCGCACCGCCGCCAGGGTGTTGGCCACGGCGCAGCCGGAGTCGTTGTGGCAGTGGATGCCCAGCTGGGCGCTCGGCAGCTCCGCAGCCGCGGCAGCTACGATCTCCTCCACCTCGAAAGGCAAAACGCCCCCGTTGGTCTCGCACAGATCCACCGAGTCGGCGCCCGCATCCGCTGCAGCGCGCACGCAGGCAAGAGCATAGGCGGGGTTCGCCTTGTAGCCGTCGAAGAAATGCTCGGCGTCGAACACTACATAGCGGCCCTGCTCCTTCAGGTAGGCCACCGAATCCGCGATCATGCGCAGGTTCTCTTCCAGCGAGGTCTGCAGCGCGCGGGTCACCTGGGCGTCCCACGTCTTGCCAACTATGGTGACCACCGGAGCGCCGCTGCCCAGCAAATCGGCCAGCCCCTGGTCTTCCCGGGCCGCAACGCCCTTCTTGCAGGTGGAACCGAAGGCGGCAATGCACGCATGGCGAAGAGGCAGGGTGCGCACGCGCTCGAAGAAAGCGATGTCCTTCGGGTTCGAAGCGGGAAAGCCCCCTTCCACGATGTCGATGCCGAAAGCGTCCAACCGCTCGACGATGCGCAGCTTGTCCTCTAGGGAAAGGGTGATTCCCTCGCACTGCTCGCCGTCGCGAAGCGTGCAGTCGTAGGTGGTCACATGCATGGTTTCAACCTTACTCGACGGGATACAGCCAATCGGAATACTCGGGGATCTTGCCCTGCACCAGGTCGAAGAAGCGCTCCTGCAGCGCGCGGGTGACAGGTCCCGGCTTGCCCACCACGCGCCCGTCCACGCTGCCGATGGGCGTGAGCTCGGCGGCCGAACCGGTCATGAACACCTCGTCGGCGATGTAGAGGTCGCTGCGGGTAAGGCTCTCCTCCAACGCGGGAATCTCCAAGTCGTCGGCAAGGTTGAGCACCGTGTCGCGCGTGATGCCTTCCAACAGGCCGTCGGACAGCGGCGGCGTGGACAGGATGCCCTCGCGCACCACGAACAGGTTCTCGCCGGTGCCCTCGCACACAAGCCCCGCCTCGTTGAGCATGATGGCCTCAGCGTATCCGTGCTCCTTGGCCTCCATCTTGGCCAGGATGGAGTTCATGTACGAGGCTGTGGACTTCATCGAGGGAGGGATGGCGTTGTTGGAGCGCTGCCGCCAGCTGGACACGCCCACCGCCACGCCGTTTTCCAGCGCGTCGGGGCCCAGGTAGGCATCCCACGGCCAGCAGGCGATGACCACGTCCACGTCCGAACCTGTGGGGTCGACCCCCATCACGCCGTAGCCGCGGTACACGAGCGGGCGGATGTAGCAGGCGGGCAGATTGTTCGCCTTGATGAGCTCCACCGTGGCCTCGCACAGCTCGTCGACCGAATAGGTGAGCTCGATGCCGGCGATCTTGCAGCTACGGTGCAGGCGCTCCATATGGTCGCGCAGGCGGAAGACGCAGCTCTCCCCCGTCTCCTGGTTGCAGTAGCAGCGTATTCCCTCGAAAACACCCGACCCGTAGTGAAGCGAGTGAGACAGCACGTGGGTGGTCGCCTCCGCCCAGGGCACGAGCGTCCCGTTCTTCCAAATGTAGTCGACTGCGGTGATTCCGGCCATGGCCTTCCCTTCTCGACAAGCGATAAATGCGTGTTTGCGCATTGTACGCCAGAAAGCCGCCGACGAAAGGCACTCCCTGGCGAAGGGACGCCGCTTCACCCCGAAGAGCACGCTGGATCGCGCGCCTTCCGCTTGCAGGAATCCGAGGGCACGGCCCCTTCGGTGTACTACCTGCGCTAAACGGTTCCGCTTCCGGCGAGCGCGTCGTCTCTCTGCCGCCCCCTCAGGAGAGCGCGGCCGCTCGTTGGGTCGAACAGCAAGCGGCGGCTCCGTGTAATGCGGGCCGCCGCTTTCGTTTGCCTTGGATGCCTTGGGGTGCGGGCTAGAAGCGCCCCATTCCGCCACCCTTGCCGCCCATGCCGCCCATGGCTCCCATGCCGGCAGCGGAGGCGTCGGTTCCGGCAGTCACCGCGGTTGCAGCGCCGCCCACCACCACCTGGTAGCCCTGCCCCGACACCATGCCGTCGCAGGAGGCCAGCACGCCCGTGAAGCGTTGGCCAGCGCTCATGGAGGCAATCGCCGTACCGTCGGCGTCGGCCAAGGCCACGGTGTCGCCGGCGTTGCCGGATACCTGGGCCGACACGAAGGGCTGGGTGGACTGGTCAAGTCCCGCGGTGTTGCCCACCGACCCCAAAAGTATGAAGGTGCCGCCGTTGATCACGGTCGACAGGTCGTAGTCGAGCGACCCGTCCATGCCGCCGCTCGGGCCGCTGCCCAGCACCAGGCCGCCGTTGATCTCCACGTTGCCGTTGCTGTCCAGGCCGTCGCTTCCGGCGTTGAACGCTATGGTTCCTCCGTTGATCTGGATCAGGCAATCGGAGCTGCTCTGGGCCATGCCGCCACCCATGCCTCCCATACCGCCCTTGCCGCCGAAGTCGCGCGCCTGGCCCTCGTCCGACCAATCGCCCAGCGTTTCGCCGGCGGGCATCTGGCCTCGGCCGCCGCGGTCTTCAGGCAGCTGGGACGGATCGAAATCGTCCATGCCCTCGGGCATCTGCCACCCTTCGGCCCCGTTGGCTCCCTCGGGCATCTGGCTGCCGTCGAAGCCTTCCGGACCGCCCGCGCCCTCGCCCATCTGGCTGGGCTCGCCGGGCGTCTGGGCAGTTCCCGCCGCAGCAGCCGTCTCATCACCGCTGGTCAAGTCGGCCACAGCCGCATTGAGCGCGTCATCGCTTGCCTCCACGGCGATGTCGCCGCCGTTCACGATGACTTCCTGGGCCTCCAGGCCCTCGACGCAGGACTGGATGTCGATGACACCGTCGTCCACCACAAGCCGCGTCTCCCCGTGGATGCCGTCGTCGCCGGCGTTGATGGTCATCTCGCCGCCCGCTACCAGCACTTCTAGGCTAGAATGAACTGCGTCGTCAGCCGAAACGATGTCCAGCTTGCCGCCGGCTATGCGGGCGTAGAACTCCGCCTTGATACCCTTGTCGCCCGCGTTCACCGCAATGGTGCCGCCGTCGATGCTCACGAAGCCGCGGGTGGCGTCGGAATCGTTGTTCGACTTGATGCCGTCGCCGCCGGCCGTCACGGTAATGGTGCCGTCGGCGATCTTCACACAGTCCTTGCCGCGCAGGCCATCGTTCGCCGCGTTGACGTTGATGGTGCCGCCGGTGATGACCAGGTCGTCCTTGGAGACGATGCCGTTCTCGTAGGCACCCTCCACCGTCAGCGACCCCGCGCCGTTGATGGTGAGGTCGTCCTTGCTGAACAGGGCTCCGTAGGGCTCGTCCTCGGCGTCGGCTGCGTAGGTCGCGCCGTCGGCCAGCGCGTTTTCGGAGCCGTCGGCCAAGGTGACGAAGCACTTGTCGGCGCTCTTCACGTAGAAGGCCGGCCCGTTGGAGCACGTGACGTCCACGCCGTCGAAAACCACCTGCACCTTCGCAGTGTCGGGGGCGTCCACCACCACATGCCCGTCGCTCAGGCTGCCGCTCAGCACGTAGGTGCCCTCTTCCAAGATGGTGACCACGATGCCGTCGGCCGCAGCGCCTGCGCCCTCCACGCTGCACCCGCCGTCGGCCAGCACCACCTTGGTGGCGGAAGCTGCGTCGTAGCTGGCGTTCGTATCGCGCTTGGAGTACTCCAAGTCCAGCGCGCTTGCATCGAAGGTGGCCGCCACCTCGGCGAACGTCTGCGCCGACGAGTCGCCTTGCGAGGCGCTGTCACCGTTCGAGCCCTGCGCGCCGCCCTCGGTCGCAGCGGCTCCGTCCTGCTGGGCCTGCTGGGCCGGTCCATCGGCCTGCCCCTCGCCGTTGCCGCATCCGCCCAGCGTCAGGGCGCCGGCTCCCAGAGAAGCCGCCACGGCCAGGGCCAGGGCGCCGTTCAGAAACGTCCGCCGTCCCTGTATGTTCATGTTCCTCATCGAAATCCTTTCATTCGAAGCAAAGGCCGCCGCTGCACTACAGCGTTTCGCGGGTCACCGCGCGGCCGAGGGATACCTTGCAGTTGCCGTTGAGGCACCGCACGTCGTCTATCAGGGCCTTCTCCATGCCCGGCTGCCTCATGCGCACCAGGTACTCAAGCTGGAAGAGGCTCCCCATGTTGGTGGTGCGCACCTCCACGAGCTCAGCGGAGGAGGTGTAGCTCGCCAGCGTCTCGTCGAACACGCCGTCGAAGTCCAGATCCTCAGGGATGGTGATCTTGAGCGACTTCTGGGGCTGGCGGGGCTTGCCGAAGGGCGACAGCACGTAGGCCACGTTCACGATGGCCACGATGACCGTGAAAATAACCGCCAGCGTAAGGAAGCCCATACCCGTGGCAAGGCCGATGGCCATGGCCAGAAACACGCTGCCGATGTCCTTGGCCGAGCCGGGGATGGAGCGGAAACGCACCAGGTTGAACACGCCCATGACGGCAATGCCGGCGCCTAGATTGCCGTTGACCAGCGTGATGACCATCTGCACGATCAGCGGCAGCAGCGCCAGCGTCACCACGAAGTTCTTCGAGTAGGCATGACGGAACATGTACACGCAGGCCACCGCCAACCCCAGCACGATGGAGGCGACGCTGCACAGCAGGAATTCCACCGTGGTCACGTTGCCGATCATCGATTCGGCGGCGCCGTAGACGGAGGCGAATCCGAGGTCTTGCATGGGAGGTCCTTTCAGTTGATCGATCGGTCTGTGGGCTAGGTACTGACCCGGCCCGGCTGTTCGACGCGGCTACGGCACCCTTAGGCGCACAGCCGTCTGCGCTCCTGTTCCAGTCGCTCCTGCTCCAAGGTGTAGGCGCTGCCGTACTTGGAGAACGACGAAGGCACGCAGCCCAGGCCCGAGAGCAGCTTGGCCAGCCACAGAGGGAAGGGCCCGGGCACCTTCACCTCGGCGATAACCTGGTCCCGTGGCAGCGCGAAGCCGTCGCAGCCCGTCACCAGGTCGCGGTAGCAGATGTCCACGTCGAAGGTGATGCGCACGCCCTCGGCCTCGGGTGCCTCGGGCAGCGGGGCCCAAGCGGTGCGGCTGCAGCTGATGAGCATGGAGGGCACCAGAGCGCCCGTCCGGGCGCGGAAGCTCTCGATCTCGCGGATGACCTGCCGATTTCGCCAAGTCAGGTCGCACCCTTCCTCGTCTCCGGCTACAGAGGCGCCGAAGTCGAAGGCGCCGCCGTCCAGGAACGCCCGGGCGCACCCCAGGGAGCAGCCCACGCGCCGCTTGTACACGATGCCCTTGAATTTCTTCTTGAGCTCGACGAACGCCGGGGTGTCCAAGCCGCAGGCGGCATCGCCATACCAACGCACCCGCAGCTTCTCCTTGTAGACGGGCTTGTCCAGCGACCGCTCGATGAGGGCTCGCTCGGGGGTGTCGTAGTACAGGCTCGTCACCTGAGTAGTGCCGAACTCATCGGGCGCCATGCGGGCTGCCAGGGCATCCTGCAGCCGCCGTGCCCGCTCGGCGCTCAGCCGGTACTTCACTTCCTTGCGCTCGAAGACGTCGTTGTAGCTAGCCATAAGCCTAAAACCGCTTTCGCTTCCGATGGATGGAGCCGTCGGGGCAACCGCCCCTTGCGAGGACGCAGCCTGACAGCCGCCCCTGCGCTGCGGCGCATGGTACAGGCCCATCCTGAAATCCCCCTGAAAGCAAGGGTGCGTAGTCGGTCCGAGCGAAAGGTCGGCCGCCGCTCAACCCGCTCGCACGAAAGAAGGCGGCTCCATCGGTCAGCCGGAAAAGCAAAAAGCGGGCCGGAAGCTTGCTCCAGCCCGCTCGCATTCGACGGTTTCGGCAACGCTCTTCGGCAGCCAAACCGAACGACAGTCCCTTATCCCAGAGTTGCCGCGTTCACCCCGGCCAATCGACCGAGGCTCAAAGCAATACCATGGCTTATACCTGGTGCGGTCATGGGATACTCGGCCCCAAAGCGACACCCCTGGGTGTTTCCGCATACGTACAGCCCGGAAACAGCACTTCCGTTTTTGTCGAGCGCTCGGCATGAATCATCGCAGTCGATGCCACCCATGATCACGAGCATGCTGCCCGGATGGCCCTCGTACACATAGTACGGCGGCTCTATAGCCGTCAACTTCGAAGGATCTTTGCCGAAGTCGCGATCCTCGCCCGCTGCTGCAAGCTCGTTGTACCGGTCGATAGTGTCCTGGAGCGTAGCGGCTTCGCACCCCACAACCGCCGCGGCCTCTTCGACGGTAGCGATTGGGTCAGGCTTCTTCGCATCGGGCCCTGGCTGAAGCACCTTGGGCCCCACTGCGTCTCCGGTAATGCAGTATGCCACCTCACCCGGGCATCGCATAATGACGTTGCTCAAGGATTGGGCTCCCAGCTCCTCGTTAACGAACCGTTTGCCGGAACGGTCCACGAGCAGTATGTCGGCAACATCGGTGAGATGGCTCATTGGAGCGTAAGGGGCTTTTTCCATAGCTGCGCCAGCCCAAAGGGCCATCTGGTGACCCTCGCCCACATTGCAAATGTCGCCATTGGCGTCCATGCAGTTATAGGTGCAGGTCAGGTTCGACGCCTGCGGCGCATAATATGCCACCATCTCTTCGTTGTTCCCGAAATCCCCGCAGGCAAGAACCACCGCTTTACGAGCGTTCACTCGAATATAGTTGCCATCAGCCGTTTGGGCAATCAACCCCACAACGCGGCCATCCTCTTGCACCAGCTGCCGCCCCCATGTAGCATAAAGAAACTCTCCGCCCTTGGACTCGACATCGCTTTGGAAGCTTTGCATCGGATAGAAGAAACCCGCGTCTTCGGGAAAGCTTGGATCGAAGTTGATGCTCATGGCAGTAGGCCATGCCGGATAGCGCCCAGACGGAAGCGCCGTCGCCTTCGTCATGATATAGACGTTGCCGTTGATTCCCTCCTCGGGAACCATCTCGCCCGGTTCGAGAATCTCCACGTTGCACAGCTCAAGAAACCACTCGAGGTCCTCCCCCGAATGATCGACCCAGTATTTGAGAAAGCTCTGCTTGGACATTTGCAGGGTATCTTGCATGTACCGGTTCACCAATTCGTTGCCATCGAACCGCGGGTAGCCGGCTTGCTGCTGATAGACGCTGTTCACCGCTCCAATCTGAGACCCCATAGACCCACGGCAGTTAAAGCGAGGGGATTTCTCGACCACGATAACCTTCGCGCCCTCGTCGGCGGCAGCACGAGCGGCTGCCATGCCCGAAATGCCGCAGCCGACGATGACAACATCGGCATCTTTGATTTCCCCGATATCGTCATCCGCGATAGGCTCAGGCGGCGTCAAAAACGACGGTTCGACGGAATTAGCCGAATCCCGATCCGAACCAGAGGCCACTGCCTTCACTCGACTGTCCTCCGAACGAGGACTGCAAGCCGCCAAACCCATGCCAACTGCCGCGCATCCAGTCAAGGCTCCCCCAACCAAGAAGCCCCTACGAGATAGAGTGTCCGCGTATTTCATGAATCCACCTTTCCTATCGTGTTGCCGGGATGGCCTTGAGCGCATCTTAGGGGCAGAGCGCAAAACCGATGTCATCCTCCAAGAGTGAATACCGCCTTTTTTCAGGCAAACCATGTCACCCAAAAAGAAGTATTGCCGCCCGCGAAGCACGCACGACAGGCAAACATGGGTATACTCTGCTCGGAGAAGGGAGAGAGATGGCACGAAGCCTTGGCTCATCGGGCAGAGGGGCCGCGATCGCAAACGCATTCTTTGTCGCAGGTATAGCGATGCTGTGGAGCGCCGGGTTCGCGGCATCACCCGCCAGGCACATCGGCGACGGGGCGATTCGAATGGCCATCCTGCTCATCCCCGGAGTCGTCATTGCGGGGCTCGGAATCAGCTGGAGGGCCAGAACGTGGCTTGAGGTCGGCGCCCGGCTCCCTCTTGCCTGCGCATGCTCAACCGCCCTCGCTTCAGCGGTTTTCGCCGACGGAGAAAACGCGGTGGCAGTCGCGATAGCCGACGCAGTCCTCAACGGGGTGCTGTTTTACGGCTGGATCAGCCTTTCGCTACAATCGCGCAGCACGATTCGCGACTGCTGCATCCCCTTGGGATTGATGCTAGGAAGCTTGCTGGCATGGTGCGAATCGAGCGGGTTCGCCATCAACGGACTGACGCGCACAGGATGCCTTAATCTCTCCTTTTTCTTTTTCGTCCTCTGTAGCGCATTCACCCACGCGCTTGCAAGCGCAGCAGAAGCCCAAGTCTTGCGGCCCTGCAGCCCCGAAAGGAACTCGAGCATACGCCTTGCGGTATCCCGCTACGGCATCCCGATAGCGGGGTCGATCGCCCTGGCGCTCGTATTCGGAATGATGACCGACCTCCACGGATGGATGGCGACGCCAAACGCCGCCGAGATAACGCAGCTTGCCAACGTTGCCGCGACGGCAGCCCTAGCCGTCGCCTGTTCGCTATGGCGTCGCCCCTTCCGCATTGATACGATTCTTGTTGTCGCCCTACCTTTGTTTGCGGCGGGGCTCGTGTCACAGCCCGCAGAAGCCGGAGAGCCCACCTTCTCGCGGCTAGCAATCATCGTCGGATACATTTCCTTTTTTGTGGCCGTTTGGGTATTCGTGCGCAGAGACGCCCCGTGGTTCCGCCCTGCCTCTATGCCGGCGCTTTCGCTATCTATCGGCTCTCTTCTCGCCTTTTCCCAGGTAGGACGCGGAATCGCTACAGCATTTACCGACCAGAGCCTGTTTTCCACGGAGACGCTTTCGGCGGTATCCCTCTCATTGTTTTGGGTTCTAATACTCCTGACCATCGGAGTGTACTGGCTAGCTCGAAGTCAAGCGGTGGACCGCGATCTGACCACATTGAAGACCGATTCGCCAGCCGAAACGACGCAAAGCCCGCAGCCCCGAGAACGCAGGGCGCCCGAAAGCGAGGAAGCTCCGCCTTCCCCGCATTGCGAGGGTGCGCCCGTCCCAGACAACAGCGTCGTATATGTAGACCGCGTCGCTTATCAGGCAAGGCGCCTTGCTGCCCAAATCGGCCTCTCAGCCCGCGAGCTTGAAGTGCTCGAGGACTTTGCGAGAGGACGCACGGCGGTGTCGATCGCCGAGAAACTCTTCATTTCGCCCAACACCGTGAAGACGCATCTTCGACGGATATACGAAAAGGCCGGCATCCACTCACGACAGGAACTTCTCGATATGATGGGGGAATTCTAGGCGTGCATGGGCGAGGAGCGAGGAAATCGAACACAGAGACACTTCTCCGTAAAGCTGGAAATCCTGATTGTTTCAGCCCTCTTTCAGCGTTGCAACTACAATAGGCGTAGTCCGTCGCTTAGGAAGGAGCGGGCATGCACATCCTCGTAGTTGAAGACGACGAGCGCCTGTCTTTGGCCCTCGCCCATATCCTGCGCGAAGCCGGCTACGACGTCGACGAGGCCCGCACGGGCAAGGACGGGTTCAGCTGGGCGGAAAGCGGCATCTACGACGTAATCATCCTGGACGTCATGCTGCCGGGCATCGACGGGTTCACAGTGGTTTCGAAGCTGCGACGAGCGGGCGTCGATACGCCGGTGCTCATGCTCACCGCGCGGGACAGCGTGCCCGACAAGATCGTCGGCTTCGACAGCGGCGCCGACGACTACATGACCAAGCCCTTCGCCCCAGCGGAGCTGCTCGCCCACCTGCGCGCCCTCACCCGACGCCAAGGCGAAGTGGTCTTCGAACAGCTACAAGCCGGCGACCTCACCTTGAGCCTATCCTCCTACGAGCTGTCCTGCGCGGACAAGTCCATCCACCTCAGCCAGAAGGAATTCCAGCTGGCGCAGGTGCTCATGAGCAACGCTGGGGCCGTGGTGTCGAAAAGCACCCTCATCACGAAGGTCTGGGGGTTCGACGCCGCCATCGAGGACAACAACGTGGAGGCCTACGTCTCGTTCCTGCGCAAGAAGCTGCGCTTTCTGGATTCCCGCTCCACCATACAGACCATCCGCGGCGCCGGCTACCGCCTAGTAGCCGGCAACGACGAAGGGGCAGATGCGAACGCCGAAAGCGAAGGCATCCATGCTTAAAAAGCTCCGCATCAAGCTGATATCGCTGATCATGGGCGTGGTGGCTCTGATCCTGGCCGTCGTGTTCTGCGCCATGTGCTTTCTCGACTACCAGCAGGATATCGCCGACGTTGAGGCCGCCCTGCAAACCTCCCTCGATCACACGGACGGCTTCGGGCGCGACCATTACGGCTTCGATAGCCCCGAGCCTCGCGCCATGCCCCCTGAAATCGGAGGACGCCGCGACCGCGGGCCCATCATCCCCGTGGCCGTCTACGCCGTGTCGCAAAACGGCATCGCCGAGGCGGTTCCCACCCGCATGACCGCCTCCCTTTCCGAAGAAACGCTCGTCGATGCCATCGAGGAAACCATCGACAGGCCAGACGGATTCGGGCACCTGTCCGCCCTCGGCCTCTACTTCGAGAAACGCACCGCCGGCGATATGACCCTTATGGCCTTCGTCGACGAGTCAGCTGCAAGCGGCTGGCGCCAGCTCGCCCTCATGCTATCCGGGGCAACCGTGCTTCTGCTGGCCGCCGTATTCGCCGTGAGCCTCCTGTTCAGCCGCTGGGCCCTGCGCCCGGTTGAGGAGGCCTGGCAGCGTCAGCGGCAGTTCGTCTCCGACGCTTCCCACGACCTGCGCACGCCCATCACGGTCATCCTGGCCAACAACTCCATCCTACTGGACCATCAGGACCAGTCCGTGGAAAGCCAGCGCCAGTGGGTCCAGAGCACCCAGCATGAGGCCCTTCAGATGCAGGGGCTCGTAGAGGACCTGCTGCTTCTGGCGAAGATGGACGAGAGCGCCGCATCGGGGCAGGGCGGCGCCGGCGCGCTCGCGGAGGACGTCGACCTGTCCACCTTGGTGGAAGGAGAGCTGCTCCAGTTCGAATCCATCGCCTTCGACCGGGGAGTGGGCATCGACGAGTGCGTCGAGGAGGGCATCCTTGTCAAAGGCGACCGCGCCCGGCTCGCACGGCTCGTGAGCACCCTGGTGGACAACGCCTGCAAGTACGCCGAGCCCTCCTCTACCGTATCCGTGTCCCTGTCCGCGAAGGGCCGGTTCGCCCAGCTGGCCGTCCGCAACCAAGGGCTCATCGCCGAAGCGGACCTCCCCCACCTGTTCGACCGCTTCTACCGTGCCGACAAAGCGCGCACGGGCGGCGAGGGCGGCCACGGGCTGGGGCTTGCCATCGCCCGGGCCATCGTCGAGGAGCACGGCGGCTCCATCGCTGCGGAAAGCTCCGCCGCCGAGGGCACCACGTTCACCGTGAAGCTCCCCCTCGAGCAGAGCGCCCGCTAGAAGCGCCGCCCGTAACCTGCGGATTCGCAGCCTCCGGGCAACAAAGGCCTTACCGTCGGAAAAGCACGGCCCCGCCCTTCGCGGCGTCCTTTACAATCGGACGCAAGCGAAAGGAGCGAGCCGTGTCCGTTCGGGTCAAAGACATCCTCATCATCGGCCTTGCGTTCTTCGCGCTGTTCTTCGGAGCCGGCAACCTCATCTTCCCGCCCTACCTGGGCGCCGAAGGCGGAGAGCTGTGGTTCGAGGCCTTCGCGGGGTTCGTGCTCATAGACGTCGTCATCACCAGCGTGGGGCTGTGGGCCCTCAACCGCGCCGGCGGCAGCTCCGTGGCTCTGGACGCCGTGCTCGACAAGGGGCCGGCGCTGGCGCTGAACACCCTGGCCATCCTGTGCACCGGTGTGCTCATCGCCGCACCGCGCACCGCCGCCACCACCTACGAGATGTCCGTGCAGCCGTTCTTCGGCGACAGCGTAGGGCTGCTGCCCGTCTCCATCGTCTTCTTCGCCGTCGTGCTGGCCCTCACGTACCGCCAGTCGCGCCTGGTCGACATCGTGGGGCGCTTTCTCACCCCCGTGCTGGTCGTCTGCATCGTGGTACTCATCGTGGTCGGGCTGGTCAGCCCGCTGGGCATCCCGACGGCACCTGCAAGCTCCTCGCCCTTGGGCGACGGCATCGCTGCGGGCTACCAGGCCATGGACATCCTCTGCATCGTCGGGTTCGCCATCGTGATGCAGGACACCGTGCGCACCTTCGGCTACGGAACCGGCGCGCTCAGCATGAGGGTCACGGCCCTGGCCTGCATCGTGGCGGCCGTGCTGCTGACCGCGATCTACGGCGGCCTCACCTATCTGGGGGCCACGGTGTCGGCAGGGTTCGACCCCGCCGTCAGCCAGGCGGAGCTGCTCGTCTCCATCGCCCACAGCCTTATGGGGCAGGCCGGCGTGGCCATCCTGGGCGTCATCGTGGGCTTCGCCTGCCTGACCACCGCCATCGGCCTCAGCGGGGCGGCGGCCTCCTACTTCGAGCGCATCACCGGCGGGCGCATCGGCTACCGGCCGGCGCTCGTGGCGATCGTCGTGGTGAACGCCGTGCTGTGCAACCTGGGGCTTTCCACCATCATCGAGCTGGCCCAGCCCATTCTCGACCTGGTCATCCCCCCGTTCATGACCACGGTGGTGCTCATCCTGTTCGTGAACCGCATCCGCTCCATCTGGACCTACCGCGGCGCGGCAGCCGGCGCCACCATGGCAAGCGCGCTCATGGTCGCGGAAAGCCTCACCGGACTCCTCCCTGCCGTGGAGGCGCTGCCGCTCTACAGCATCGGGTTCGCCTGGATCCCCTTCGCCGTCCTCGGCGGTGTCGCAGGCGCCCTGGCTGCGCGCATCTGCCGGAAGAGCGCCCCCGACGCCAGCCCCGCCCAGCGGGTCGAACGGCTCGTCGCCGAACGCTCGCCCTTCGCCGACGAGCTGACCGCCGGCGCCGACGCCCGCGCTTCCAAACGCCGCTGAGCGCAAACGAAAACCGTCCGGACAACGCCCCGCAGAGCGGGAACCACCGTCCGGACGGTTCGCATTGCACCCGCAGCGCTCCCGAGCGCGCAGGCGTCCTTAGCAGTAGAAGAGCATCTCGTTGTAGCTGGGCACCGGCCAGTGCTCGTTGCCTACGACCACCTCGATGGCGTCCACCGCCGCGCGCAGGCGCTCCATGACGGGAACGATTTCATGGGCGTAGAAGTCGGCTTTGGCCTGGGCGTCCTCCAAAGCCTTCGCCGTCTGGTGCGCATCGTCGAGCACCTGCAGCTCGCGGTCGATCTCGGACACGCCGCCCAGCAGCTTCTGCAGCAGCGCCTGCTGCGCCTCCACGTTGGCTGCAGGACAGGCCGCCTTGATGGCGTTGATGTCGGCAGCGATCTGCGATGCGTAGGCGTTGATAGCCGGCAGGTACTGACGGCGCACCATGCGCTTCATCGTACGCACCTCGATGTTGAGCAGCTTGGTGTACTTCTCCAGCTTCACCTCGTAGCGGCTGCGGATCTCGGTCTCGGACAGCACGCCGAAGCGCTCGAACAGCTCGATGGCCTTCGGCGACACGAAGCAGGGCAGCGCCTCGGCCGTGGTGCGGTGGTTCGCAAGGCCGCGGCGGGCAGCCTCTTCGGCCCATTCGTCGGAATAGCCGTCCCCGTTGAACACGATGCGCTCGTGGGCCTTCAGGGTGTCGCGGATATAGGCGATCGCAGCGGCCTCGAACTCCTCGCCCGACTTGCCTTCCATGGCGTCGGCGAAATCGGCCAGGCTCTTGGCCATGGCCGTGTTCAGGATGGTGTTGCAGTCCGACAGGTTCACGGAGCTGCCCGGCATGCGGAACTCGAACTTGTTGCCAGTGAAGGCGAAGGGGCTCGTACGGTTGCGGTCGGTGTTGTCCTTCAGGAAGTTGGGCAGCGTCTCCACGCCCAGGTCCATGGCCACGCGCTCGGCCGAGGTGTAGTCGTGCTCGTCGACGAGCGCGTCCACCACCGCGCCCAGCTCGTCGCCCAAGAAGATCGACACGATGGCCGGGGGCGCCTCGTTGGCCCCCAGACGGTGGTCGTTGCCGGCACTGGCCACCGACATGCGCAGCAGCTCCTGGTAGTCGTCCACCGCCTGGATGACGCCGGTCAGAAACACCAGGAAGCGCAGGTTGTCCATGGGGTTGCTGCCCGGATCCAGCAAGTTGGTCTTGCCGGCGCTGATAGACCAGTTGTTATGCTTGCCCGAGCCGTTGATGCCTTCGAAAGGCTTCTCGTGCTGCAGGCATACCAGGCCGAAATGGCTGGCCAGAAGCTTCATCTTCTCCATGGTCAGCAGGTTCTGGTCGATGGCCACGTTGCTGTTGGCGAAGATGGGGGCAAGCTCGTGCTGGGCCGGGGCCACCTCGTTGTGCTTGGTCTTGGCCGGCGTGCCCAGCTTCCACAGCTCGTCGTCGAGCTCCTTCATGTACTCGTTCACCGTGGGCCTGATAGCTCCGAAGTAGTGCTCCTCCAGCTCCTGGCCCTTGCAGGGGGCGTAGCCGAAGAGCGTGCGCCCGGTCATGACCAGGTCGAGCCGGCTGGCGAAGTCCTTCTCGGAAATGAGGAAGTACTCCTGCTCGGCGCCCACCGTGGTCACCACGCGCTGGGGCTCCTCTCCGAACAGCGCCAGCACGCGGTTGGCCTGCTCCTCGATGGCGTGCATCGACCGCAGAAGCGGCGTCTTCTTGTCCAAGGCCTCGCCGGTGTAGCTACAGAAGGCCGTGGGGATGCACAGCACCTCGTCTTTGATGAAGGCGTAGCTGGTGGGGTCCCATGCGGTGTAGCCGCGGGCCTCGAAGGTGGCGCGCAGGCCGCCCGAGGGGAAGCTCGACGCATCGGGCTCGCCCTGGATGAGCTCCTTGCCCGAGAACGCCATGATGGCCCGACCGTCGGAGAGCGGCTCGATGAAGCTGTCGTGCTTCTCCGAGGTGATGCCCGATAGCGGCTGGAACCAGTGGGTGTAGTGGGTGGCGCCCTTCTCGATGGCCCATTCCTTCATGGCATGAGCGACCACGTTGGCCACGTCTGGGTCGAGGGGCTGCCCCTCCTTGATGGTCTTCAGCAGGCTCTTGTACGTTGCGGAAGGCAGGCGCTCCTGCATCGTGTGCTCGTTGAATACCATGGAACCGTACAGATCGGAAACTCGTGCCATGCGTTCGCGCTCCTTATCCTTGCCGATTGAGCCGTGCTATCCGTCCGCAGCGGAAAGCCCCGAAACCAAGGCGAATCGCGGACGCACGCCGTGCGATCTCGGCACATACGATACCATGACCCGCTTACCGAAAGCTCTCTCACCACGGTTTTCATGGTAAAGGGGCAATGTTTCGTGCGGTTTTCCAAGGACGAAACGCTTCGTTTCGGCGCCTGCCAGCCCCTCAGCGATGAGCGGCCCCGTAGGCGGCGAAGGCACCCATGGCCACCACCGGATCGATCACCGGCAGCCCCGTCTCGCGCTGCAGCTCGCCGGCGATGCCGATGGTGGCAAGGCCGGTGCAGCCCAGCGCTATGACGTCGCAGCCGTCTTCGGCCATCTGCCGGGCCGCGCGAAGGCATGCCGCACGACCCGCATCGGTCTGCAAATCCAGCGTCGAGCTCACGCCCTCGGGCCGGTAGTTGCCCACCAGGCTGTCCCTCAGCTGCTCGCGATAGGCCTTCGGCGGCCAGTCCACGATACCCAGAACGCCCACGCGCTTGCCGGCCTTCATCGCCAACGCCACGGTGCACTCCCCCGCTCCGGCCACCGGCTTGCCCGGCAGGGCCGCGCGTACCTCGGCCAAGCCCGGGTCGTCGGCGCAGCTGATGAGGATCATGTCCTTGTCGACGAAGCGGGTGCGGGCCAGCTCCACGATCTTGGGCACCGCGATCTGCCCCAGCTCCTCGCTGTGAATGCCCTCGGGCTGGTCGGGTATGCAGGCGCTCTCCACGGAAAGCCCGGGGTAGGCCCGTTCGATCAGACGCCCATGACAGCTCAGCGCCTCGGGGTCGTCCAAGGTGATCACCCGTATAAGCCCGATGTCGAACATAGCCTCATCCTTCCGCTTGCATCTTGCAAGCCCATCATACCAAAAGAAAAGGCGCCGCCCGAAAGGACGGCGCCTATGCGATCGGTAGTGGTCGGCAGAAAGCCGACTGTTAAGGATTCAAACAAACCCCAGAAGAATCGAATCTGTAAAGCTTCCCGCCGATGACCCAGCTTCCGTTGGACAGCATCGAACCTTCTGGACCCGTTCCCGGAGTGTTCGCTGCCGGCCTCAAGTAGTACCAGTCCGACCCATACTTATACCACCCAGTATACATCGCTCCGCCACTGTCGAACGCGTACCAATACCCGTCGACCGAATGCCAGCCAACCCTTGCAGCGCCGTCGCTTCCAAGGTAATACCAGTATCCGGCAGGTGATTTGTACCAGCCTGTCTCCATCACCCCAGACGAATCGAAATAATACCAAGATCCATTTATAAGCACCCATTGTCCACTCGCCATCGCTCCCGCCGAATTGAACCAGTACCAACTTGAGCCAATCTGCTTCCAACCAGTCCAAAGCGTGCCGTTGAGGTTTGCCCAGCACCACGACGACCCCCCATACGGCCTCTGCCACCCGGTTAGGTGCGTTGAAGCCATAGTCCAGGTTCTTCCCGCAGGCGTCGCGTACGTACCGCCCGAACATTTTGCATAGTTCACATACGAACCCGAAGCGGGATCCATTCCAACAAGGGACATGTTTCCATACGCGTCAATCGCATATCCTCCTATGACAGCATTCTCGAGCCCCGTAAACAACTCTGGTTGCCCAAATACTGCATAAAAAGGCAGTCCGTTGTTAATCCATCGCTTAACCTCGTCGTCATAAACGCGACCGGCCCACGCGGTGGCATTAAGCGTTGTTGACGTTCCGGGATACCTATGGAGCCTCAAGCCGCGCATCACCGCGCTCGCATCGGCGTTTGCTACATTGCCCTCGCCTGCCGCTTTGAAGTGTATCTCGTATTGCGAAAGAGACGACCCTGTCATGTACTGCGCCATAGAAGCAGCGCAAGCCGCCCAGCTATACATAGCCGACGACTGCTTCACTCCATTCAACCCCAATTGAGGCTTATATGGTGCTCTAGCGACCGGCGATTGAGCCGCCGAGCGATTAGCCTGAAGCGTCTGAAGCTCCACAATGCTGGCAGCAGGAATCGGGTTACCCGCCAAACCGTCCGCGGCACATACATCGCGGGAGATCGAACGACGGGTTCCGTCGACCTGCACGCTAACATCAACCTCGTCGCCAAGCTCGTTCAGAATCAACGCCGCGCCTGGAAGGGCATACAGCTCCCCCATGCCCTCGTTCAGAGACGTCGTCAGCTTGTACATTGGGAAGCCATCTCCCGAGTCGAACTGGACAACGGTCGCTATGAGACCGCTTGCTCCAACAACAGGCCACACAGCCATTCGGTCTACCCGAACCGCAACGCCCCCCTCGTCAACCAGGCTGACTGGAAGAGGGTCGAGCAGCAGCAGGTCTCCAACGCCGTCGTAATCAACGTCATAGCGTGATGGGAAGTCCACAGTCGACAGCATCGTGCCGATAAGCAGTGATGCTTTTTCCAGCGCATCGTCTTTGTCGATCCACTGAGGACTAGGCTCGCTCGCAAAAGCCCCAGCAGGAACCCCGAGCGAAAAAGCCAACGCTGAAGCGACGCATAGAGCAGATAAAGATCTCTTCACGAAAATCACCCCGTCTCTCATTGCCTTCTATACCGAGCGCTGATCTCAATGACCGCAATCGACCACCCCCTCTCGAAGCCAAATCAATGTCAAGACCCCAAGCAGACCGCGGTTTCCCCAGTGCGCTCAATCGGCAAAGCAAGCTGAATCACGGGAGCGCTTTGTAAATCATCTCTCCAGACAAGTAGTCCGATTCGTGCCTGTACGACAAGTCCGTCACCTCGACCCCAAGAAGGTCTGCGTGACGGATGGAACCCAATTCGTCGACCTCAACCAAGCCTTCCAGCAAAACCGAGCCGGATCCATCTCGCAGCCCTACGGGAATAAGCCACTTGCCAAAATCGACGGAGAGTTTCTCGACCTGACCCCCTGCAACCATCCAGAATCCGTCGCGGTCCCTCACGAGGGCAATCGACCCGCGGCGCTCGACGAAATCAGCAACGGCATCGGCCCCCTCTTCCGTCACGCCTTTGACCGTCACCGGCCAACCGCCGTCAACGCCTTCCGCGAGGAAAAAACCCACAAGCTTTTCTCCCGTATAGAGCGGGGCGTAGGACCAGGAGGCCGGCTCAAGGCCGCCATCCGCTGTCACGTCATAGGCCGGAATCGCATTTGACACACTCGCATCCACCGGATCGAAAGAAACAAGCAAACCCTCTTTGTCGTCAAGAAGCAGAGTGTAATTACCCCAATCTCGATTGTCGTTCTTCGCAAGGTAAGAAACGAAATCAAGCTCCCTATCGAAAGCAGCCTGCTTGGAGTCGGCCACGTAATCCTGCGTAGGGGCACCTTGAGAAACGGAGCACCCTGCAAAAAGAGCGATTGTCGCCGCGACAAGAAAACCGAATACAACCTTTTCCATGAAGCGTGCAGTAGTCATGAGCGTGCCCCCTCTCTCATATACACAAACAATATATATACTTTCCATCAAATAGTCAATCTCCATCGTTCGCGCCTCGTATGACAGTGGGCACAAACAGAAGGGGGCGCCCGTCGCAGCGTTTTTTCGCATCGCCGATGGATGCGCTGTGAGAACAAACAGAGACTGCCCAATGCAAAAGAGATACAACGGCCGCCATCATACCAAAAGAAAAGGCGCCGCCCGAAAGGACGGCGCCTGTGCAACCGGTAGCAGTCGGCGGAAAGCCGAACCGAACCTTAGCGCTTGGAGAACTGCGGGCGCTTGCGGGCCTTCTTCAGGCCGTACTTCTTGCGCTCGACCATACGGGAGTCGCGGGTCAGGAACCCGGCCTTCTTCAGCTCGGCGCGGTAATCGCCGGCGGAGAGCAGGGCGCGGGAGATGCCGTGGCGCAGCGCGCCGGCCTGACCGGAGATGCCGCCGCCGTCGATGCGGGCGATGACATCGAAATGATCCTGCGTATCGGTCACCTTGAAGGGGGTCTTCGCGAAATCGACCAGCGCCTGGCGCCCGAAGTACTGCAGGGCGTCGCGGCCGTTGACGGTAACCTTGCCGGTGCCGGGAACCAGTCGCACGCGAGCGACGGCGTTCTTGCGGCGGCCGGTGCCGTAGTACAAAGCTTCACCTGCCATGGGTTAACCCTCCATCTTGATCTCGCGAGGCTGCTGTGCTGCATGGGGATGATCCGGACCAGCATACACCTTGAGCTTTTTGCCCATGGCGCGGCCCAGCGTGTTCTTCGGCAGCATGCCCTTCACGGCATGCTCGATCACGCGCTCGGGATGCTTCGCCATAGCCTCTTCGAAGGTCTCAGACTTCAGGCCGCCCGGAAAACCGCTGTGGCGGTAGTAGCGCTTGGCCTTGGCCTTGTTACCCGTGACACGGATCTTGTCGGCGTTCACGATGACCACGAAGTCACCGGTGTCGACATGAGGCGTGTACTGCGGCTTGTGCTTGCCCTTCAGGATGTGCGCGGCCTTGGCGGCAACACGGCCCAGAACCTGGTCCGTGGCGTCGATCAAGACCCACTCGCGCTCGACCTCTTGGGGCTTTGCGTAATACGTCTTCACTGTCTTCCTCCACTGTACCTTGCGCGCGCCCCGCCCGAAGCACCTTGCCGCGAAACGGCCAGGCAGCAGGACTGCACGCCATTCGTCGTTTTTCAAAAGTGCAGGTCTAGCTGGCCGCCGGTTTCCTACGCCGGCACGGACTACGCTTCGGGCCTGGACTCCCTTTCTCATCCGTCGCCATCCACCCTGCGTTTACGGGGCTTTTGAAAGCGAACTTTTGCAGTTTAGGATACCTGTGTTTTATTCGTCAACGAAAAAGCGGGCGCCTGCGCACGATTCGCACAAGCGCCCGCCGAAGCGGCTATACTGGGCCCATGACGAAACCCCGTTACAGCCTCAGGCCCACCAGCACGCCCCTGCCCTCGCAGGAACCGCACGACAGGCGGTGCGACCCATCCGGCACCGGCCCGTCCCCCCACCGTCGCAACGGCGAGGCGTATCGGGCGTTCCTGCGGCCCGAGGGCGAGGACGACGACGGCTACGACCCCTATTCCGACCGTCCCGCCGACCCCGATCCCGCCGACGCCGAGGACCCGTGGCGTTAGGGGGCTATCGCGCCCGGACCTCCACGGAGTCCTTGCCGATGTGCACGTAGGCGTGGCCGTCGTGGTAGTCCACGTCAAGCTCGCCGTCCAGAATCTCCTGCACTGCCTCGTGCCACTCGTCCGCCCCGTAGTAAACGGCCCAGCGGTCGAACCACGCGATGCCGACGGCGGCCAGAGCCAGGTACATCAGCAGGGTCAGCGTCGACAGCACCAGGCCTATGATGCCGCAAATCCGGCCGGCCACCGCCTTGCCGTCCGCAAGCCCCTCCTTGGCGGCCGATGCCGCCAGCACGATGGCGGCGATGCCCAGCGCCACGCCGAGCAGCACCGTCTCGCAGGTGAGAATGGAAAGGATTCCGCAGACGAGGGCGCCTACGACCTTGCCGCTCACAGGCGACGAGGCGCCAACGGGTGCGCACGCAGGCTGCGGGGCTACGCTCTGGTAGGCGGCATAGGCGCCGGCCGGCGCAACGGGAGGCGGGACGGCAGGCCCTGCAGCTGCGCCTCCCACCGAGGGCTCCCCGTAGGGAAACGGCGCCTGGGGAGGCGCGGGGGCTGCCGGCACCTCCACGGAAGCGGGCCGATCCACTGCTGCTTCTTCGGCCGCGGCAGCCTCGACCTGCAGTGCGGGCGCGTCCTCGGCTGCCGCCTGCGCAGCCTCGGGGCCTTGCGGCTGTTGCGTTTCGTTTCGTTCGTCGGACATGGGTCTCTCCTTCGCTTTCCGCGCTCGATGCGCCAAACGCACCATCCCTCGCCCCGAGCAAAGCGAAGGGGCGCTGGACCAAAGTCTAGCGCCCCCGCATCGCCGCACATCCTTCACGCGGCGGTTTCGACGAACCTTAAGCCCGCCCTTAAGATTTGGCCGCGGTCCCGCCTAGGCCCACAGCTGCTTCATCATGTCTGGATAGGCCTCGTCGGCGATGTTGAGCAGCCGCAGGCTCAGCTCGAAGCACACGTCGGCCGCCGTGGTCTCGGTCAGCACCGCGTCGCACTGCAGCACCACGTCGTTGTCGCTGTCCGTGTAGAAGCGCGCCCAACGGAAGCGCGCGTTCAGGGAATTGGCCAGCGACCAGACACCCTCCAACTTGTTCTCCGGCACCCGCACCTGGGGCAGCGCCCGGATGGCGCAGGACTCGCCGTCGCCGTCCAAGATGACGTAGATCTCGATGGTGGGGGCGTTCTCGGCGTTCCAGGACATCTGCACCAGCACGTCGCCGTCCTGCAGGTCGTTGGTCTGGTACTTGATCTCCTTCTCGTCCAGAAGGTCGCAGAACAGCTGCGCGTTGGAAGCTCCCGATGCCATGATGGCTCCTTTCGTAGGTTCCCTGTCCGTCCGCCGGCGCCCGGGCCGGCCCTCCCTAGGCTTTGACGCCGTACACGTCGTAGTACTCGTCGATGGCCGCCTTCGCGCGATCGTCGATGACCACGCGGCCCGCCACCTCCCGACCATGCAGGTACTCTACCACTTCCGCCATGGTCACGATGGACGTCACGGGGAAACCATAGCGCTGCTGCACCTCCTGCTGGGCCGTCACCTGGCCGCCTTTGCCCACTTCCATGCGGTTCAGCGACACCACCAGGCCCGCCACCTCCACGTCGGCCGCCGCCTTCAGCAGCGGGTAGGTTTCGTCGATGGACTTGCCCGAGGTGGTCACGTCCTCCACCATGACCACGCGGTCGCCGTCGCGAAGGCTGGCCCCCAGGAATCCGCCGGCGTCGGCGCCGTGGTCCTTCGCCTCCTTGCGGTTGCTGCAGTAGCGCACCTGCTTGCCGTAGAGCTCGCTTATGCCCATGGCGGTCACCACCGACAGGGGGATGCCCTTGTAGGCAGGGCCGAAGACCACGTCGAAGTCAAGCCCGAAGGCCTCGTTGATGGCCTGGGCGTAGTACAGGCCCAGGCGGTGCAGCTGCTCGCCGGTGGTGTAGGCGCCGGCGTTCATGAAGAAGGGCGAGGTGCGCCCGCTCTTCAGCGTGAACGAGCCGAACTTCAGCACGTCTGATTCCACCATGAAGTCGATGAACTCCTGCTTGTAAGCCGGCAGACCCATGTTCGTCCTCTCCCCCGATTCCTTCTAATCTTCCACGCGAATGACGCTGGGCTCGGCATGGAGCACGTTTTCCAGCTGCGCGATGCGGGCCAGCGCCGCGCGGATGCTGCTCTCCTTCGCCGTGTGGGTCACGTAGGCCAGTGTCACGACCCCTCCCGACTTCTGCCCGCGCTGGATGACGCTGCGCACCGACACGTCGTAATCCGCGAACACCTGGGCCATGGCCGCCAGCACGCCGGGGCGGTCGTCCACCACGAAGCGGATGTAGTACTTCGTTGCCAGGTCGGTCACGGGCACGATGGGCAGCTCCTGGGCGCAGGTGCAGCCCACCAGAACAGGCGCCTTCACCTGGATGCGGCGAGCGGCCTCCAGCACGTCGCCCATGACGGCGCTGGCCGTGGGGGCGGCACCGGCGCCCGGGCCGGTGAACATCACCTGCCCCACCGCATCGCCCTCCACGTACACGGCGTTCATGACGCCGTGTACGGTGGCCAGCTGATGGTTCAAGGGGATCATGGTGGGATGCACGCGCACGTCGATGCCGTCCTCGCAACGGTGGGCGATAGCCAGCAGCTTCACCGCGTAGCCCATGTCCCGGGCTGCGTCCAGGTCTTCCGGCGCTATGTTGGTGATGCCTTCGGTGTACACGTCGTCCAAGGTCACGCGCGAGTTGAAGGCGATGGAGGCCAGGATTGCCGTCTTGGCGGCCGCATCCAGCCCGTCCACGTCGGCCGACGGGTCGGCCTCGGCGAAACCGGCCGCCTGGGCGTCGGCGAGCACGTCGGCGTAGGCGGCGCCATCGGCAGCCATGCGGGTGAGCATGTAGTTGGTGGTGCCGTTCACGATGCCCATGACCGATTGCACCTCGTTGGCCAAAAGCGAATGCTTCAGCGGGCCTATGACGGGGATGCCGCCGCCCACGCTGGCTTCGAACAGCACCTCGGCGCCATGGGCCGCAGCCGCCTCCATGACCTCCTGGCCGCGCGTGGACATGAGCGCCTTGTTGGCGGTGACCACGGTCTTGCCGGCGGCCAGGGCCGCAAGCACCACCTCGGCCGCAACGCCGGTGCCGCCCACGAGCTCCACCACGATGTCCACGTCGTCGGCTTCGGCCACCTCGCGCCACCGGTCGGTGTAGATCGCCTCGAGCCCGCGCTCCGCCGCCTGCACCGGACGACGAGAGCACACGCGGACCAGCTCCACGTCTATCCCCAGAAGCCGCCGGTAGTCGTCGCCGTTTTTCGCCAGCAAATCAAGGCAGCCGCATCCCACGGTGCCGGTTCCTACCAATCCTATGCGTACCGCCATGGGCGCTCCTTACAGGTCCCGACCGTACAGGTCGTCGTAGGTTTCGCGGCGCGTCGTCACCCGCGCCGTCCCGTCCTTCACGAACACGATGGCCGGGCGGGGCTGGCCGTTGTAGTTGCTGGACATGGTATAGCAGTAGGCGCCCGTGCCGAACACCGCCACCACGTCGTCGATGTCGGGATGCTGCAGCGGCATGTCGACCACCACCGCATCCCCGCTCTCGCAGTGCTTTCCGCACAGCGTCACGATCTCGCTGCGGGGCTGGCCCGCCTTGTTGGCGATGGTGGGCTCGTAGTTGGCGTGGTAGAGCGCCGTGCGCACGTTGTCGGACATGCCGCCGTCCACCGCCACGTACTTGCGCACGTTCGGCAGCGTCTTCAGGATGCCCACGGTGTACAGGGTAAGACCCGCCGTGGCCACCAGGCTGCGGCCCGGCTCCACCGAAAGGCGCGGCAGCGGAAGGCCGTAGCGCTCGCAGCTGCTCTTCACCGCGTCCACGGTCACCTGCGCGAAGTCGTCGATGGTGGAGGGCTTGTCGTCGGCGAAGTAGGCAATGCCCAGCCCGCCGCCCATGTCCAGCTCCCCAAGCACCACGCCGTAGACGTCGCGGATGCGGGCCATGAGGCCCACCATGACCTCCACGGCCTCGCCGAAGGAGTGCAGAGCGAAAATCTGCGAGCCGATATGGCAATGAAGGCCCACCAGCTCCACGGAAGGCGCCTCCAGGGCGTCCCTCACGCAACGGAAGGCGAAGTCCTCCAGCATGGTGAACCCGAACTTCGAATCCTCGCAGCCGGTGCGGATGTACTCGTGGGTGTCGGCCTCCACGCCGGGGGTTATGCGCATGTAGACCTTCTGGGTGACGCCTAGCTCCGAAGCGATCTGCGACACGCGGGCAAGCTCGATGCGGCTGTCCACCACGATGCGGCCCACGCCTGCGGCGATGGCCTCGCGAAGCTCCTGGGGCGTCTTGTTGTTGCCGTGCACGAACACGCGCTCGGCGGGAAAGCCCGCAGCCAGGGCACAGGCAAGCTCGCCGCCGCCCGACACGTCCAGGCACAGCCCCTCGTCGGCCACGATGCGCGCCGCCTCCTTGTTCAGGAATGCCTTGCTGGCGTAGATAACGTCGGAGTTCTCGTAGCGGGTGCGGAAGGCGCGCAGGTACTCCTCCATGCGCGCGCGCATGTCGGCCTCGTCCATCACGTAGAGCGCCGTTCCCTCGCGATGCGCCAGCTCCACCATGTCCACGCCGCCCACAAACAAGCGGTCGTCGCGCACCTCGGCCGTCAACGGCAGCACCGCCCCCAGCTCCATCGTGGTGCGATAATCCGGTTCCTTCGTCTTGTCCGATGCGGGTAAAGCCATGGACGTCCTCTCTTCTCGGAATGGCGCGCCGAACGCATTCTGCGAATTCTAGCAGCAATCCCCGCAGATGCGCCCGGGCAACCGGCAATACGCAGACAATGCGCTACAATAGGCCCCCGCCTGCGCCGCGCGCGCAGCACCGTCCGTCAAGGGCGCCCGCTTGGATGCGGCGTCCGGAAAAGGAGCAGCCATGGCAGTTCAGGAACCCTCCATCGACCAATGGCTCAAAGAAGCCAAGGCCGATCCGGCCGCAGCCCAGTGCGGCATGTTCCTCACCCATAACGGCGTCGTGCGTCAAACGGCGAAGGCCCAGGTGCGCGAAGGGGCCGAAGGCATCCCTCCGGTGGAGTTCGTCGAGTTTAGCTACGACAGCGCCGGCGTGGATGCGGCCGTGGCCGAGGCGCTCACCTGGCCCGGCGTCCACTACGTGCGCGTCTGGCTCAACGAGGGTCGCCTGGCGGTGGGAGACTCCATCATGTACGTGCTCATCGGCGCCGACATCCGCCCGCGCTGCATCGACGCCCTGCAGAAGCTCGTGGGCAAGATCAAGAACGACCTGGTGGTGGAAAAGGAAATCTACCAGGCGTAACGTTCGGGCGCCCGCAGGCTGCGCCGAACGGCGGGCGCGCCCTACCCCATCAGCTCAGTCAGGGCAGACAGCACCTTCTTCATATCTATGGGCTTGGAGAGGTGCATGTCCATGCCCGCGTCCATGGACTTCGCCACGTCCTCGGAGAACGCGTTGGCCGACATGGCGATGATGGGCACGCTTTCAGCATCGTCCTTGCCGCTCCGGCGGATCTGCCGGGTGGCCTCGTAGCCGCCCATCACAGGCATCTGGATATCCATGAGGATGGCGTCGTAGGTGCCGGCGGGCTTTTCGCGGAACAGGTCCACGGCCTGCTGCCCGTCCCCGGCTAGCTCCACCGCCAAGCCCGCCTGGCCGAGCAGCGTGGAGGCTATCTCGGCGTTCAGGTCGTTATCCTCCACCACCAGCACGCGCTTGCCCTCCAGGGGCTGCGCCGTAACCTCGAAGGAGGGGGCTTTGCGGTCCTCGTCGGCGCGGCAGCGGCGGGGCGCATCCTTCAGCGGCAGCTTCACGGTGAACACGGTTCCCGCATCCACCTGAGACCGCACCTCCACCGACCCGCCCATCATCGAAGCGATGTTGCGCACGATGGGCATCCCCAGCCCCGTGCCCTGCTCGTGGGAGCGACCCTCCATGGCGAAGGGCTCGAACACCCGGTCCAGGAACTCCGGCTCCATGCCGATGCCGTTGTCGCTGATGATAAACGTCACGTCGTGGTAGCCGCGCGTCGACGAGAGCTCGATGCGCGTCTCCAGCGTCACGATGCCCGCCGGATGCGTGTACTTGGACGAGTTCGACAGCAGGTTCAGCAGCAGCTGTCTGATGCGGGCCTCGTCGCCCAGGTACGACGCGTCGCCGAGCGCCTCGTCGAACAGGCGCCTATCCCGGAACAGCTGGTTTCTCCGGTCGCACTGGCCCTTAATGATGGAGCAGACCCCGTCGAGCAGACGAGAGAGCTTGAAGGGTTCCGAAACCAGCGTCATCGACCCCGACTCTATCTTCGAAATGTCAAGGACGTCGTTTATGATGCCGAGCAGATGGTTCGACGCCGCGTCCATCTGGTCTAGGCCGTGCTCGATGGCAGCCGGGTCGTTCACGCAGCCCCTCATAACCTGGAGCATGCCCAGGATGCCGTTCATAGGCGTGCGTATTTCATGGCTCATGCGGGAGAGGAAGACCGATTTGGCGCTGTTGGCCGCTTCGGCCGCCAGCATCGCCTCCCGCATGGACTGCTGGGTCGACTTCTCGGCCGTGGCGTCGCGCAGCACCACCAGCAGCTGCTGCTTGCCCTTGAACCGCAACGGCGAAACCGAGTAGGACACCCAACGCCTGGACGAATCCGCAACGCTGAACAGGGAGAACTCACCGCGCTCGTCGCCCTTGATCAAATCGCGACGCAGGCGGTCGAACAAGTCGCGCCCCTCCTCGGAAAGCTGCACGCCCGCCAGTGTCCCTTTCGGAGCCACCAGCTCGGCGAACGCGTAACCGATGATGCCCTTCGCCTTGGCCACGATGGGAGTGGTCTCGCCATCGGAGGGACAGTACAGGTTCACGGCCATGTTCACGCTGTTGGATAGCGCCTGATACAGCTGAGCAGTAGCCTCGAGGTTGCGTGAGTCGATATGTCTGCGGTAGGCCGACAGGCCCAGGGCCGTCACGATGGCCAAGCATATCAGAACCACTACGGCCCCCGCGAACAACGTCCCATTGACCAGCGATTCCTCCGAGCGGACCTCGGTCTCGGCAACCATGGTGCCCACGTACCAACGGCCCGTTCCCGCAGGCACCAAGCACGCATAGGTGGGCTCGCCTGCAATCTCGGCCGCGAAGAAGCACGTCTGGCGCCGCGCGATGCCCTCCTCGAGCGCCTGCACGCTGTCCCCCACCCGCGTGATGTTGAGCGTGCTGGCGGTGGTAGTGTCGTCGAGCGCTTCCCTGATAGGCGCTGAATTATCCCGCAGGAATTGGAACAGCGAGTCGCCCGTCCTCAGAATACCCCCGAAACCATCGCCGCCGTAGCTGAGCACCTCCCCGCTTCCGGCGTCGACGAGCACCATGGTTCCCGGATCGGCATAGGATTTGCGCATCGACGATATGTCGAACAGGCCGAAAGGAATCTCCACGTACAGCGCCCCCACCTGCTCCCCGTCGATGTACAGCGGCTTCTGCGCCATACGGGCGTACTCGCCGCGGCTGCTCTCGTAGGTGGGAGAGTACGACTCCTCCCCCCGAGAAAGCGCCGTCTCCTCCACAGGAAGGCTCTCCGTCGAAAACGGCTCGCCGGCAGCCCGAATGCCCCGGCCGTCCATGGCCGCGAACGCCACGAACGAAAATCCCATGCGGTCCTTCAGCGCCTCCAGGGCCGGCAGCACCGTCCGGGGGTCGCCGCTTTGCACCGTGAACGCGCCGAGGGCGTCCTGTATCGCGTACATGCGGGTCCGGACAGTCTCCGCCACCTGCTCGGTGAACAGCACCACCTGACGTTCCGCATTGTTGGACAAGCGACCGTTCACCAGCGACGTCATGTACAGCACCGCCGCCAAGCTCGCCACTATGACCAGGGCGGCCACGGCGGCCGTGAGCGTGCTGTTGATACGTGAGCGGGTCATGGTGCGATCGTCGTGCTATCCGAAAGTGCTTGCGGCGTGCGCCCGTGTCTAGCGAAACGCGACCGTCGCGCTGTCGAAGGTCTTGCCGCTTCCGTCCTGATAGAATACCTCCCACAAAGTGTAATCCACATCGAACGCCGGCGGCACCACGGGCGCCACGCGCTCGCGCGCCTCTTCGCCCGCCAAAGCGACCAAATCCTCGGCCAGCGCGTCCAGCTTGCGCGCTTCGCCATCGGCTTGGGCCAGGTTGTACAGCTCGCGCGAGATCACGCTGCCGTTGTCCAGCGCCTGCGTCGCCTGTACATGGGCGCGCTCGTTGATGGCGTTGTCGGCGCTCGCCCGGCCGGCGTCGCGGGACTTATCGCCCTCGATGGCAGTTTCCAGCTGCTCGGCATAGCTTTCCCTCGAAGGAATGAACGCGCATTTCGCCTGGGGGCCGAACACGCCCTTCGACGCATCCAATCGGGCCTTGCACACCATGGCCGCCGCATCGTCGGGCAGCTGGGAGGATGCGTCGGTCTTGACGTTCACGAATATGCCGCCGTCGGCGACCACCTTCACCCACGACCACTCGTAGCCGGCATGCCCGGCCTCCCGAGCCATGCGGTGAGCATGGGCGATGGCCTGGTTCAGCGCCTCGAAGCGCTCGGCAAGCCATGGCTCCAGCTCGCCGTCGGCATCCTCCCCGGCACCTTCGACCACGACCACGATGGTGTTCTCGGCGAAGCGGGTGCGTCCCTCGTGGGTCTGCACCTTAACCGGAGCCAGCGGCTCGTAGGACTGCCTCACGAAGTCGACCGCGTCCCGGTCGTAGCGGCGTTCGTCCATATCCATCTCAAGCCGAAGCGAAAACGATGTGCTTGCCATGATGCCACGCTTCCTTTCTGCCTATCCTTGCAAAGGGGATGGAGAGCGGGCGCAGACCATCCGGCTGATTTCCAGTATTGCCAACCTAACCATTTCCGTCAACGAAAGCGGCGGCGGTGTGGGCAAGCTGTAACGAACCTGCTCCGACACCGTCGGCGACGCCTTCGTTCGCACCGCACATCGCGCTCGCTCGCCCCCGAACCGCTGCCAAGCGCCTATAATGGAGCCATGACGACCGCTGTTCGAGAGAAGGAGCACACTATGGCGCAATCTTTGAAGCTGGCCGTACCCACCATGGGCGAGGCCGGAATGGAATCGGAGCGTTCGGGCCATTTCGGCCGCTGCGACGTGTTCACCATCGTAGACATCGCCGACGGCCAGGTGACCGCCGTCGGCGAGATAGCCAACCCGCCCCACGAGGAAGGGGGCTGCTTGCGCCCGGTAGGGCTGCTGGCCGCCGAAGGGGTAAACGCAATCGTGGCTGCCGGCATGGGCATGCGCCCGATGATGGGCTTCAACCAAGCGGGCATCAAGGTTTTTTTCGACAACGTGCATCCCAAGGTGGCCGACGCCGTGGCCGCCGTTATTGCCGGAGAGGCCCCGGAAATGACCGCCGACCAGGCCTGCCACCACTAAAAGCCCGGGCGGCGAGCGCGCATCAAGGCCCCGGCTGCATGAGTCGCAGCCGGGGCCTTTCTCGTGCCGCACCCGGCAACCCGCCTTGACTCCGGACGTCCTGCGCCGGGGCGGTCTCAGGTTGCACCGCCCACCAATGCGTCGGGGTCCCCTTCGTCGTCGCGCTTGCGAAGGCCCACGGACACCGCAAAATCGCCCACCGCTCCCCGAGCTGCGATCTCAGCCAGCTTGGCCAGCGCCGCCACCAGCGTGTCCCGATGCGGCACGTCCATGGTGCGCGCGGCTTGGGCGATGTAGCCTATGGTCTTAACGCCGCCCATGAGCAGCTCGGTGGATTCGTGGGCACCGGAGGCCTCGATGGCCGCGAACAGCGACTCCACGATCTTGCGCGCCTCCTCGTCGGAGTACTGGTCCAGCCACACAGCCATGGACGCCGCAGAGGACAGCGCGCCATCGGCGAGCGACCCCGCGTCCACGAACACGCCGTCGCCTTCGGGGTTCACCTCCCAGGTATGCAGGCTGTGCTGCATGATGCCCACCCCCGTGGAATGCACCACGTGCAGTGGCACCAGCGTGTCCATGAGCAGCCCCACGGTGGACTCCTGGGGCGCCATGCGGTAGATGCGGTCGCGCAGCGCCTCCCAGCGCTCCTGCGTGATAGCGTCCCGCCTGAAACCGGGCGCATCGTGGGTGTACACGCGCAAGATCCGCCGCTGCACCTCGGGCGGCGCCATGAGCGCAGCGTAGAGCGCAAGGTTTCCGCCCTTGGAGTGGCCGCCCAGATAAAGCGGCTCATCCACCCGGCCGGCCACCGCAAGCAAGTAGGCCAGGGCCTGCTTTTGCGCCGGCACCGGGTAGTCGTAGATCATGTTGAAGTTCTCGCGCCAGCCGGTGATGGAGGTGTCCGTCCCCCGGAAGGCCAGGTAAGCGAATCGCCCCGGAACCACGTAGGTGACGGCGAAGAACTGGTTCTGGCGCTCCTCGTCGAAGACCGAAGCAGCATCCCTCAGCCGCACGGAGCGAAACCGCGGGCTGGCGGCCAGAGCGTACAGCGTCTCCTTGAGCTTGTCCGGCTGCAGCCCCTCGAACATGCCCGGGAAGCACTCCGCACGCAGCAGGTCGCGAAAGCCGGGCGCGTCGCCGTCGGTCAAGGCGCAGCCGTCCGCATCGTCAGCTTCGGCCCTACGCGGCAAACCACGACCGCGAAGCAACCCCAGCAGGCCCTTCGCCCCTCGACGGACCTTGGCAGCGTCAGCCCTGGCAGCATCGCCCCCAACGCCGACGCCATCCCCCTCCGGCAAGCAGCCCGCGCGCGTCGAGGTTGCATCCGCAATACCGACGACCTCTGCAGAATCCACAGCCGCATCCCCTGCGAAGCCGGCACCGTCGGCCGCCCCCGCAAAGGGCACGCCCGCCGCCTCAACCGCGTCGCCAGGAAGCATCGGCACGATGCCGCAGGGGTTCGCCATCGCGAGCTCGGCAAGGGCGGCCGAATCCACCGCACCGAAGGGCAGTTCGTCGAAGGAGCGCATCTCGGTTCCAAGGTATTCCACCAGATTCACAACCGAACTCACCCAACCTCTCGCGCGAAGACCCTGCCGTCCGTCCTTCCCCCATCATAGCGAAACCGAATCGACCATCCTGCTCCGCTCCCGGTTCGCAATCAAAGCGCTACCTGGTCAACAAAAGACATATCTTCCCGTTGCCCATCCCGCACCCGCCAGCCGGCCACTCATCCGCACGCCTACTCCCGCCGGCTGCACGCCACACGCCCCCGCCAGCCGGCCACCCATCCCGCACCCGCCAGCCGGCCACTCATTCGCACGGCCCCCTTCCCGCCGGCCCTCATCGCCTACCCTCCCCCGAAGCTCACTCCCCCTTTGCCATCGAGACCCCCGCGTAGGCACTTCTCGCCCAGAGCACCGCGCAATCGATCGTTCTGCCAAATAATCCGATTTCCAATAGGTCGCGAGACGTCAACCAGAGAACGACCATCACTGAACTGGTAAAACACCAGATACGAACCGGAGGGAACAGGCAACAACGATGAAAACCTATTGAAAATCGGATTATTTGGCAAGACGGGAAGAAAAAAGCGAGCTGGAATCAGGGCGAAGCGGGGAGTGGGAACGACACCAGTGTCGCAAAGCGAGGCCGAGGGACGAACGGCGAGCGGAAACGAGAGCGAGCAGCGGGCAGGGGCGAGGGCAGATGACGCGCAAGAGCCGATAGCGAGCAAAAAACGGAGGCCGAGGGCGCGACGGGCAACCCGAAAGGCTCGGGGGCGCAACTAACGCCGGAGGACGACTCACACAAGCGGCAGCTCGCCGGACATCAGCTTTCCGAGCAATTCCCTGCGCACCGAGAACGGCTTCACCCTCTCCCACCGCAGACGCATCCCCAGCATGCGGGCTATCTGCTCGGCAAGCCTGTCGAGCCGTTCGAGGGAAACGAAGTGCTCGCGAGTTGCGGCGAGCACGGTCCACCCGAGCTCCGAGAGGTCGTTGCTCCTGAAGGAATCCTTAGCGACCCTCTCCTGGCCCGCATGGAAACGCTCCCCGTTGTACTCCACGACCAGCCGCTGGTCAGGCCAGCACAGATCGGCAAACCTGGTGACCGGGGCGCCCAGCATGCTGCTGCGCGTGGTAATCGGGTAGTTGAGCTTAGGCGCAGGAAGGCCGTAGCCGCCTAGACGGATCGGCAGCGAGAGCGCTAGGGAAAGCACCGTCTCCATCAGGGAGTTCGAGTACTCGACCACACGGGCTGCAGCCCGCTTCGCCCGGCGGATGGAGGCGGAATCAGCGCACTGGCTGAGATGCCGAGCCAGGGAGCGCTTCGTCGCAATCGACAGCGGGCGCGACACGAAACGACTGCCTTCGGACCCGGCTGCATCAGGTATCGCCCGGCGATAGGCCGCGCAAAGTTCGCTTCCCAACAGCACGAGCCCCACCTCGTCAATCTTCGACGCCCTCATCGCGAACGTATGCTCGGGGGACGTTATGAACAGGTCCTCTCCTTCAACAAGGCGCATAAGTGAGCCGGACGGCAAGGTCCCCGTTACCACAACAAACGCCATCTTCCCACCCCTCGTGGCAGAGCGCCGGCACGCCCTGCACCAAACATCAGCGCCGTCTCCGCATCCCCGCACCGAACAGCCCCGCATCGTTCCGGAAACCCCGCGCCATTCCGAAAGCCCCCGCCGAATCGCGACGCAGTTCGTCGCCACATCACGGCTTGCTGCCAGACGCAAAAGGACCCCGCACTCATGTGCGGGGCCCGCTTTCACAATTGTTGACGGCAAAGCGACCTGGCCCGCTCCCTGAACCAGCGCAGCCCGCCCGAGCTCGCAAGCGCGCTCGGTCAAGCCGGCCCCGCCTGGCTAGTTCGCCCGCGTCACGTCCCAGTCCTCGGGATGGCGGCCGCCGATCTGCTCGGGCTTGCCGGAGGGTTGGATGCGCTCGACCACCAAATCGCCCATCATCACGGTGCCCACCACCTTGTCGGCAGGGGTATCCGGAGCCTTGATATCGCCGGTGCGCCAGCCCTCGTCGAGCACCTCGGCCACGGCACGCTTGACGTCGTCGGCCGCCTCGGTCATACCGAAGCTGTAGCGCAGCATCATCTCCACGGACAGGATCTGGGCCAGCGGGTTGGCGATGCCCTTGCCAGCGATGTCCGGGGCGCTGCCATGGCTCGGTTCGTAGAGCGCGGTGCCGTCGCCCAAGCTTGCGCTGGCAAGCATCCCCAGGCTGCCCGTGATCTGGGCTGCCTCGTCGGAGAGGATATCGCCGAACAGGTTCTCGGTCACCACCACGTCGAAGTCGGCAGGGCGGTTGATCAGCTGCATGGCCATGTTGTCCACCAGGATGTCCTCAAGCTGGACATCCGGGTAGTCCGCATCGTGCACCCGATGCACGACCTCGCGCCACAGGCGGCTGGACTCCAGCACGTTGGCCTTGTCCACGCTGGTCACCTTGTTGCGGCGCTTGCGGGCGGCCTCGAACGCCTGCCTCGCGATGCGGTCGATCTCGTACTCGCGGTACTCCATGGTGTCGTAGGCGCGCTGCCCCGGCGCTCCGTTCACACCCGAACCCGGCTCGTCGTAGAAGCGCTTGCGCTCGCCGAAGTACGCACCGCCGATCAGCTCGCGCACGATCATGAGGTCCACGCCGTCGATGATGGCGGGCTTGAGCGTGGAAGCGCCGGCCAGGGCGTTGAAGATCTGCACGGGGCGCAGGTTCGTGTACAGCCCCAGCGCCTTGCGGATGCCCAGCAGCCCCTGCTCGGGACGGGGCTTCTCCGGGTCGGTGGTGTCCCACTTCGGACCGCCCACCGCAGCCAGCAGCACCGCGTCGGCAGCCTGGGCAGCCGCGAGCGTCTCATCGGGAAACGCGCTGCCCGTCGCATCGATGGCGCAGCCGCCCAGCAGCGCCTCGGTGTAGTCGAAGGACACGCCGTACTTGCGGCCTACGGCGTCAAGCACCTTGCAGCCCTCGGCAATGATTTCCGGGCCGATCCCGTCGCCAGGCAGCAGGCAGATCTTGTAGCTTTTCATATGCGCCTCTCTCGTCATGTTCGCAGAACCGTCGCCGATCTCCGCAGGCCTAGGATCGTCCCAGCTTCTCCTTCGTGCGGTTGATAAGGCCGCCCGCCTCGATGATCTCGCGGATGAACGGCGGGAAGGGCTGGGCCTTGAAGGTCTGGCCGGTAGTCTCGTCCACGATGGTGCCCGTGTCGGCGTCCACCGAAACCACGTCGCCCTGCTTGATGGCGTCCACCGCTTCGGGACACTCCATGATGGGCAGGCCGGTGTTGATGGCGTTGCGGTAGAAGATGCGGGCGAAGCTCTTGGCGATCACCACGTCCACGCCCGCCGCCTTGATGCAGATGGGGGCATGCTCACGGGAGCTTCCGCAGCCGAAGTTCTCCTCGGCCACAATAATGTCGCCGGGCTTCACGTTGCCCACGAAGTTCACGTCCAGATCCTCCAGGCAGTGCTTGGCAAGCTCCGCCGGGTCGGAGGTGTTCAGGTAGCGGGCGGGAATGATGACGTCGGTATCGATGTCGCGTCCGTAGCGATGGGCGCATCCTTTGAATTCCATGGTAGTCCTTTCGGGAAGAGCGGATGGGGCGGCTGTGTCGCGAAGGGGCCTACTCGACCGCGGGCAAATCCTCGGGAAGGCCGATATGCCCCAGCACCGCGCTGGCGGCGGCCACGGCCGGGGAGGACAGGTACACTTCGGAGGTAGGGTCGCCCATGCGCCCGACGAAGTTGCGGTTCGTGGTGGCGATGGCGCGCTCGCCAGCCGCCAGGATGCCCATGTAGCCACCCAGGCACGGGCCGCACGTAGGGGTGGAGACGGCGCAGTTGGCGTCCAGGAAGATGTCGGTGAGCCCCTCCTCCATGCACTGGCGGTACACCTGCTGGGTGGCGGGGATGACGATGCAGCGGACGTTCGGGTTCACCTTGCGGCCCCGCAGCACTTCGGCCGCCTGGCGCATGTCGGTGATGCGTCCGTTGGTGCAGCTGCCGATGACCGCCTGGTCGATGGTCACGTCGCGCGCCTCCTCCACGGGACGGGTGTTGGAGGGCAGGTGCGGGAAGGCTACCGTGGGCTTGATGTCGGCAGCGTCGATGTCGAAGATCTGGGCGTAGACCGCGTCCGGGTCGGAATGGTACTCAACGTAGGGACGCTCCACGCGCCCGTCCATGTAGGCGCGGGTCACGTCGTCCACGGCGATGAGCCCCGCCTTGCCGCCCGCCTCGATGGCCATGTTCGAGATGGACATGCGCTCCTCCATGGGCATGGCCTCGATGGCACTGCCGGCGAACTCCATGGCCTGGTACAGCGCACCGTCCACGCCGATCATGCCGATAATGTGCAGGATGACGTCCTTGCCCGTAACCCCGGGGGCAAGCTGGCCGTTGATGCGGAACAGGATGGACTCGGGCACTTTGAACCATGCCTTGCCCGTAGCGTAGCCCACGCCGGCATCGGTGGAGCCCACGCCGGTGGCGAAGGCGCCCAGGGCCCCGTAGGTGCAAGTGTGGCTGTCGGCCCCGATGATGAGGTCGCCGGCGCTCACCACGCCCTGCTCGGGCAGCAGCGCATGCTCCACGCCCATGCAGCCTACCTCGTAGTAGTGGGTGATGCCCTGCTCGCGGGCGAAATCGCGCACGATCTTGGCCTGCTCGGCACTCTTGATGTCCTTGTTCGGCACGTAGTGGTCGGGGACCAGGGCGATCTTGGTCGGGTCGAACACCTTGCCCACCCCGATGTTCTTGAACTCGCGGATGGCGATGGGCGCCGTCACGTCGTTGGACAGGACCAGGTCCAGATCGCACTCGATCAGCTGCCCCGGCTCCACCTCGTCCAGATGGGCGTGGGCCGCCAGAATCTTCTCAGCCATGGTCATGGGACGTGCCATGCATGCTCCTTTACCTCGATAGCCGACAATAAGAAGGCAGGCGCCACCGAAAGCATGCGCCGAGCCTGGTTTCCCGAAGGATTCGTGCAGGGGATTCTACCATCAGGGAAGCGCTGTGCACAAAGCGTCGAGCAGGGTGATGGCGAAATGCTGGGCCGAGCGGTCGGGACCGGCCTCGCACCACACGGTACCGGGCAACTCGACGGCGATGCGGGAGGGGCTTGCCACGCCTGCGGCATCGATGGCCGCCTGCAACCGCACGGCCAGACTCTCCGCCGGGGCGAACAGCACGCGGGGGCAGCCCTCGGTAGCCTCCTCGGGGAGCACGATACGCACGAGCAGCATGTCGTCGTCGGGCTCCACCAGCAGCGACTCGGCGCTCATGATCTTCGACGCCGGGTTGGTGGCCAAGGCCAGGTTCGACATGCGGGAGGCGACGGAGCGGGTGAACTCGCTGGTTCCGAACAGGCACAGGGCATGGCGCTCCAGCACGTCGGCGGCTCGGGCGAACCCGGTGCGGGGAGCGGCATGGACCGGGCTCTTCCCCTCCCACGAATGATGGAGGTTGCGGATGGCGGCGAACGTGAACGCGCCGGCGATGCCGTCTGAGGGCAGGCCCATGTTCAGTTGGAACTTACGCAGCGCGCTCTCGGTGAAGGCGCCGAAGATCCCATCGTCCTCCCCGCAGAAGAAGCCCAGGGCGCCCAAAGCCTGCTGCAACTCCAGCACGTCGTGGCCGTGGAAGTAGGGCATGCGCAGGTACAGCGTGCGGTCACCCAGGCAAAACGAGGCGTCCACCAGGGCCGCCCACACCTTCTCGTCCACGCCCTGCGCGAAGGGAAGCCCCGACTGCTCGCAGAAGCGCCGAAGGGCAGCTTCGGTGTTGTCGCCGAAGACGCCGTCCACCTCGTCCTCCGGCAGAAGGCCCACGACGCACAACCGCTGCTGCACGTCTTCGACCGCAGAACCCGTGTCATGTTTGGAAATGATCATCATGGCTGCCATGGTATCACAACCGCACCACCGCGCTTAAGCCGCCCGCGCTCGTGCACAAACCCTCTAGGTACGAAAAAGGGCCCCGCGCACTGCGGGGCCCTGAGACGACCGTTCGGTCGGTGAAGCCGTTCGCCGAAGCGAAGTTACTTCACGGTGACGGCGGCACCGGCCTCTTCCAGCTTGGCCTTCAGCTCGTCGGCCTTCTCCTTGTTCACGCCCTCGGCGATGGGGGTGGGGGCACCCTCCACGGCCTCCTTGGCCTCCTTCAGGCCCAGGCCGGTGATCTCGCGGACAACCTTGATGACCTGGATCTTGTTGTCGCCGAAGCCCTCCAGGACCACGTCGAAGTCGGTCTTCTCCTCGGCAGCGCCAGCGCCACCCTCGGCAGGAGCGGCAACGGCCACGGCGGCCGGAGCGGCGGCGGACACGCCGAAGGTCTCCTCGATGTCCTTCACCAGCTGAGAAGCCTCGAGCAGGGACATTTCCTTCAAAGCCTCGATGATCTCTTCACGAGTAACAGCCATGATACTTTCCTTTCGGTCGACCGGCGCGAAACCGGTCTGGGGTTTCCTAGTTTCAAATAGGGCAGCCGCGCCCGGGACGGGTCAGGCTGCCAGCAAGCCGCCCTTAGGCAGCTTCCCTCTGCTGGGCCACAGCAGACACGGCGCGGGCCAAGCCGCTGGGCACGCCGTTGACGCACACGGCCAGGCCGCGGGCAACACCGGAGATGGCGCCGGCGATCTGAGCCATGAGCTGCTCGCGAGAGGGCAGGGAAGCGATAGCCTCCACCTCGGCTGCGTTGACAGCCTTGCCTTCCATGAGGCCACCCTTGATCTCAAGCTTCTGGTTCTCCTTGGCGAAGTTCTTCACCGCCTTGGCAGCGGCAGCCACATCCGCGCCGGCGAACACGAAGGCCGAGGGGCCTTCCAGCACGTCGCCGAGGGTGGGCAGCTCACTCTCCTCCAGGGCGATGCGCATGAGGGTGTTCTTGTACACCTTCATGACCGACCCTGACTCGCGCACCGCATGACGCAGCGCCTGCATCTCCTTGACCGTAAGGCCGCACGCATCGACGACCCACACGGCGGAAACACCGGAAAGGTCCTCCTTGATGCTGGACACGGTCTCTTGATTCTTCTGATTGGGCATGTTCTACACCTCCTTCTTCAAAAGCTCGGGTTCCGCTCCCGCGAAGGAGTGGTCGCCTGCCTTCGAAAAGGAAACGACCCTCGCCGTAAAGACAGCAAGGGTCGTCAAAGCGCGAACTTATCGGAACCACCTCGGCGGGCCGCTTGCGCGATTAAACCTTTCGGTGCCTGCTGTCTTTGGCAGCGGAACTGCGTACGTTGCACGCTGCCCCGAAGAGCAGCTCTACCAGTATAGGCGAACGAAGCAGTTTGTCAATCGCATCGCGGTCCGTCGCGAAACGCCCACAGTCGCCGCAAAGGCAGCAGGCCCCTCGCCGGACAAGCCCGCGCACCTAGGGGCGCGCCTGGGCGTCCTCGGGGCCGTTCACCGTGCCGGCGCCCTCCTGGGCGGCCTGCTGGCTGTTCTCCGCCTGGCCGGAAGCCTCGGGCGATGACGACGCGCCGCCCGGCACCGGGCTGCCCGAGCCGGCCGACGACGCGTCCCCGATGCTCTCCACGGGGATGGGCGAGCTGTCGGTTTCCAAGTAATTGAACTGGATGCGGTCGCCCACGCCGTAGCCCACAATGTCCAGCAGGCCCGGCAGCGCGAAGTCGTACAGACCATCGTCGCCGTCGATCTTCACGTAGAAGTGGGTGTTGCCCTCCAGTACCGCCTGGGACATGTGCACGATGGTGCCGCTGACGTGCTTGGTGTCCAGCACAATGCCATCGGTGGTGTCCACGCCGTTGGTGGCCAGCAGCTGCTCGTAGGACTTCTGGCAGTCCGCCACCGTGTCGCCGATGGCCACGTTCTGGTAGCGGCGGATGTCGATCATGGCGAACTTCTTCACCAGGCCGGCGGAGTCCTTCAGGGCCATGAAGTAGGTGGGCTGGTTCGCCACGTTGATGAGCAGCGGGAACGTAGCGGTGTAGCGCAGGTTCTGCACCTGGCCCTCGGCGCTTGCCATGGCCGAGTCCTCGGTGGCGCCCGGCACGGAGTAGTAGTGCGACTCGGCCGTGCGCTGGTTGATCAGCACGAAGCCCACGATGGAGTTGTCGGCCGTGGCGGAGGTGACGCCGGTGTAGACCCATACGTCGTCGTCCTTGGCGATGTAGTTGTAGCCCAGGCGCCCGTCAAGCCCGGGCGTGGTGCGCACTACGCCCTCCTGGCCCAGAAACGAGTTCAGCCAGCCGTTCTTGTACTTGCCCGACCAGTTGTACTGCTCGATGAGCAGCTCGGCGGGATACACCCTATCCACCCATTCGGGGCAGTCCTCGATGGCCAGATCCTGGCACTCGCCCGTGGTGGCGTCGCAGAGCACCACGCGGTCGATGGTGGTGCCGCCGAACAGCCCGATGGTGCGGGTCTGCACCGGGCAGATCCACCAGGGATGGCCGTTGTCGTCAATCTCGAAAGACTTCTCGTCGAACATATAGAAGGGGTACTTGAGCTGCACGTGGCGGTCGATGTTGCGCACAAGCGGCTCGGACTGCGAGTAATGGATGGGGCTGTCGCCCAAGCGCACGATCTCGGCGTCCTGGGTAGTCATATCCACCAGCGCGTAGGCGGGAATGCCCCCCTCGCGGTTCGTGAACCACTTGAACAGGTCTGCGTAGGCAAGCGGGCTCACGCGCACCGGATGGCCCTGGTAGTTAATCTGGCTGTAGAGCGTCGACACCTCGAACTGGCTCACGTACTCGGGAATGGAGCCCATCTCGCGGTTGCCCAGCAGAATGGCCGACGCGCGGTCGATCACGGGAATCTGGTCGTAGTCCACCTCCTGGATGTCCTCGGCGAAGTCCATGTCGGTGGTCTGCAACACGTTGGCGTAGCGGGCCGCATTGCCGGGGATGAAGGAGAACGAGACCACGGCGCCGACGACGCCCAGCAAGGCCACGGCCACGGGCACGTAGGACACCAGCTTGAAGGTCTTCGCCTTGCCGGCGTTGGGGCTTACCTTCGAGGTGCCCTGCTTGTAGTTGTGCGACTTCGTCTGGAAGAACACGAACAGCGGCAGCAAGATGAACACGGCCACGAACATCCAGGTATCGGTGCTGTGGATGTTGATCGGCGGATGGAACCACCAGTAGGCCGCCAGAGCCACCACGACCACCACAATGGCGGCGGCGACGAACATCTTCTTCGACCACGTGGCGAAGCGGTCGCCGAAGCTGAAATCGACATGGGGAGTCGGAGGCACGCCGCCTGCGCTCCTTCCGCCGCCGCGAGCCCCGCCAGAGAAGGGGCTGCCTCCCGGGGCTGCCGCCCCGCCAGCCCCGGCGCCGCCCGATCCGTCCGAGTCCGCGTCGAACCGGCCGTCGACGTTGATTCCCGACTGCTTGAGCGCCTCGATGAGCGCATCGAATCCTGATTGAGCCATCTTCCCTCGCTTACCGTGAGTTCCTTGCATTTGCTAAGCGCAAACTATACCCGAGCGGCCGGGCACCGTAGCACCCGGCCGCTCGATGTAAGCGCGTTTCCACAAGTTGCGGCCAGGGCTTAAGGGCCCTTCGCGGCCCAGGCAGCCAGAACCGCCCGAAAGGCCGGCCTACGACGCCAGCTGGCGCAGCACGTACTGGAGGATGCCCCCGTTCTCAAGGTACGCGCCCTCGGTCGGCGTATCCACGCGCACGGTCGCCTGGAACCGCACCGGCGCGCCGCCCGCGCGCTCGGCCGTCACCTCGACCACGGCAGGGCGCGGCAGGCCTTCGGAGAAATCGACGGGCTGCACCGTGTAGCGCTCGGTACCGTCCAGGCCCAGCGACTCGGCGCTCTGCCCTTCCAGGAACTGCAGCGGCAGCACGCCCATGCCGATGAGGTTGGAGCGATGGATGCGCTCGAAGCTCTCCGCGATGACCGCACGCACGCCCAGCAGGGCCGGCCCCTTGGCCGCCCAGTCGCGGGATGAGCCGCTTCCGTACATCTTCCCCGCCAGCACGATAAGCGGCGTCCCGTCAAAACCGTAGCGCTCGGCCACGTCGAACAGCGGCTCAACGTCGCCTCGAACCGGATCGAGCGTCCAACCGCCCTTGCGGCCGCCGGCCAGCTTGTTCAGCAGCTTCACGTTGGCGAACGTGCCGCGCATCATCACCTCGTGGTTGCCCCGACGGCTGCCGTAGGTGTTGAAGTCCGCATCTTCCACGGCAAAGGAGCGCAGGTAGCGCGCCGCCGGCGAGTCGGAGGCGATCGAGCCGGCCGGCGAGATATGGTCGGTGGTGATGAAGTCGCCGAAGAACCCGATGGCCGCCGCATCCTCCACGGGCTTTCCGGCCTCGGGCTGCAGCTCCATGCCCTCGAAGTACGGGGGGCGGCGCACGTAGGTGGAGCCCTCATCCCAGGCGAACGTGTCGCTGGGCTCACCGCCCAGATCTCGCCAAGCGGCGTCGCCTGCGTACAGGTCGGCCGTTCCCTCTCGGTACAGCCGAGGCGTCACCAGCTCGCTTACGAGCCTGTCCACCTCGTCCGCATCCGGCATGATGTCGCGCAGGTACACGGGATTGCCCTGCGAGTCGGCTCCAAGGGCATCGCGCTCCCAGTCGAAGTCCACAGTGCCCGCCAGAGCATAGGCCACCACCTGGGCCGGGGCCATCAGGTAGTTCTGCGACACGTCCGGGGAGATGCGCCCGTCGAAGTTGCGGTTGCCCGACAGCACGCTGGCAAGCTCTATGTCGTCGGCCACGCGGTGCATGGGCTCCATGAGCGGACCGGAGTTGCCGATACAGCTCATGCACCCGAATCCGCAGGTGAAAAAGCCCAGGCGCGCCAAGGAGTCCGACAGGCCCGCACGGTCGAGCAGCAGCTGCGTGGCGCGGCTGCCCGGCGCCAGGATGGTCTTCACCCACGGCTTGGACGAAAGGCCCGCCTCCACGGCGTTGCGGGCCAGAAGCCCGCATGCCAGCATCATGGCAGGGTCGGTGGCGGTGGTGCAGCTGGTAACAGCGGCGATGGCGATGGCACCATGGGCCAGCTCGTGCTGCATGCCGCCCACCTCCACGGTCGCCGAGCCGCCGTCGAGCCCGCGCTCGCGCGCCACCTCGCGAACGCGCTCGGCGGCGTCAGCCACGTCGAAGCGGTCGTGGGGGCGGGAGGGCCCGGCCATGGAGGGCCTGATCGCGGAAAGGTCGAGCTCCAGCACGTCGGCGTAGGCGCGCGACGAACCGTCGTCGCTTCCGTCCATCCAGAAGCCCTGGGCCTTCGCATAAGCCTCCACAAGCGCCACCTGCTCGTCGCTGCGCCCGGTCAGCCTCAGGTAGTCAAGGGTTCGCCCGTCCACGGGGAACAGCGTGCACGTGCTTCCGTACTCGGGGGTCATGTTGGAGATGCAGGCGCGCTGGGTCGCCGAGAGCGAAGCGGCACCGGGGCCGAAGCACTCGACGAAGCACCCCACCACGCCGCGCTCGCGCAACAACTGGGCCACGGTCAGAGACACGTCCATAGCTGCCACGCCCGGCTGCAGCGCACCGGTCATCCTGATGCCGATCACCTGGGGCACCAGCGTAGTGATAGGCTGCCCCAAAGCCGCAGCCTCCGCTTCGATGCCGCCCACGCCCCAGCCCAGCACGCCGATGCCGTTGGCCGTGGGGGTATGGGAGTCGGTGCCCACCAGCGTGTCGAAGTACGCCAGCGGCGTCTCGTCGGCAACCTCGCCCACCATGACCACCGAGGCGAACTGCTCGATGTTCAGCTGGTGGCAGATGCCCTGCCCCGGCGGGACGATGCGCACGTTCTGGAACGAGGCCTGGGCCCACTTCAGAAACTCGTAGCGCTCGGCGTTGCGCCCGTACTCAAGCGCCATGTTCTCGTCCATGCAGCCCGCGCAGCCGGCCGCATCGGCGATGACGGAGTGGTCGATGACCAGGTCGCAGGGAATCTGCGGGTTGATGCGCGCAGGATCGCCGCCCAGGGCCTCGCACGCCTCGCGCATAACGGCGAAGTCGACGAACACGGGCACGCCGGTGAAGTCCTGGAACAGCACGCGCGCGGGCATGAACTCCACCTCGTCGCCGCGTGCCCCCGCGCAGCCCGCGTCCACGATGCGCTGCGCCAGCCGCCGCGCCTCATCGGCATCCCCCACGTTGCGCAGCACGTTCTCCAGCAGCACCTTCAGCGAGAAGGGCAGCCGGTCGCTTCCCTCCATCTGCCCCACGGGCACGTAGCGGTAGTCCTTGCCGTCGACGGAAAGCAGCTCCTGGAAGGGGGCGACGCTGGTCATAAGGGTCTCCTCGGTACGATTCTGCACGGTTACAACAATGGCCGCAGGCGCTGCGGTGCGCAGCTCGGGGCTACTTGAGGTTGTCGATAATCTGCTGCGACTTGCGCTTCAGCGCCCCTTTGCCGTTCTCGGCATCGAACGCAACCCGCGCAGCGAGAGCGGCCGCCACTTCGGAGGAGAGCTTCCCCTCCGAGAACTCGACGACCGCGCTCAGCATGTTCTGGTACTCGTAGTCGCCGTGGTAGCACTGGATCGCCTCGTCGATCAGGGGCCACGCGCGATCGGAACGGCTCTCGGTGGTAGCGCCCAGCTTGCACAGAAAGCGCATGGCCGCAAGGCGCACCGGACCGCTGTCCTCGTCAAACAGGGCCGTCTCCGCCCCGGGAAGCGCCTTGTCGCACGACCTCGAATCCAGAGGGACCAGCAGCGTCAGCACGTCGAGGCACTCCCAGCGCGTCTGAGCTTCGGGCCTGTTGAGCGCGTCTACGAACGCGCTGACCGACGGAATCAGCCTTTCGGGGTCCTGCCTGGCGCACTCCGCCAATGCCGAAGCCGCGCTCTGCCGATCCCGGCGAGAGGGGCCCTCAAGGTGCGCGACAAGGGTTTCCAGGCGCTCGGCAGTCAACGGCTCGACGGATCCGGCCTTCGATTCGGTGTTCTCTGACATGGAAAAGATTCCTTCGCATCCATCGGCCACCACGCACGCGGCCGAATCACTTCGTTCGGAGAAGAGTATACCACTGCCGCGAAGCCCAAGCCCCGCATCATCCCCGCACGGCACCCGGGGTCGGCGGGCGCGGGCCTGCCGGCGGGAGGGCCCGCCCGCCCCCGGAAACGCCGAAGGGGCCCCGAGGGGCCCCTGCGTGCGAAAAAGCGCCCTCCGCGAGCGCGGCGCCCTACCCTCCCGCAGCCTTGCGCTGCAGTACTCTCGGCGATGGCGGGCTTAACTGCCGGGTTCGGGATGGGACCGGGTGATCCCCGCCTCCGTGGCCGCGCTCGCGGGGGGCGCTCCCCCGCGGCGGAGATGTTCCGCCGCCCGGGCCGCTCCGGGCGACCCTGGCGTCCGCATGGCGAAGACGACGCGACCGCCCCAGACTGGAGGC